>JBBQXX010000001.1:0-53925 GCA_038209235.1 Sphingomonadales bacterium
CGATTGAGCTGCACAATGCGGATGTTGAGGATCGCGGCAAAGCTCACCCAGACAAGATAGGGCACGATCAGCCAGCTGGCGAGCATCGAATATGGGCGCAAGCCGATGCATAAGGCCAGCACCGAAGACCACAGGAACACCACCTCGATCAGCGCCCAGTCGGGTCTTTGCAGCTTGAAGAACAGCGGCGACCAGAAGAAGTGGCAGACGAAGTTGGTGCCAAACAGCACGATGATCGCCATTCGCCCGGCATCGGTGGTGGCCCCGTTCCAGGCGAGCACTGCTGCCCATGCACCAAGACCCAGAATCGTCGTCCAGGCCGGACCGAACAACCAGTCGGGCGGCTGCCAGCTGGGCTTCTTGAGATTACGATACCACGGGCCGATTTTGGTCAGCAGCCCACCTGCACCGCCCAGAATGACGGCCCAGGCGATTGCGGCGATGACCGGTGTGCTGACCATCAAGGAATAATGGGGGTCGGCGCAGTCCAGCGCAATGGTGCAATGCGGCATTGCCCGATATTCGCTTGCCGCCGCCAAGCCAAGCTGCGGATATAGCCTGTATCGAGCAATTAAAAGGTTCGCTTTACATGTTCAGGACACGCCGCGCGTCCATCGCTATTCTCACCGCCGTCATGGCCGCAACCTGACTCATCGCGCCCGGTTTCGCGCAATCCGTCACCCCGTCACCCCGTCATTGATGCTCATGGCTGCCGAGCCGCAACATCGCCGCGTTAATTTTGCCAACGCGCCTACCCGCCAGACCTGATTATTCGGCGCTGTTCAGCCGCCACGACGTGCTGGCCGATCAGCTGCTCAAGGCAGGCGATGTCAGCGGCGATTCGCTGTGGCGGATGCCGCTGAACCCCAGCTATGCCGAGGATACCAAATCGACCATCGCCGATATCAAGAATCCGGGAGCCAGCGGCGCAGGCGCGGGTGTGGACACGCATTTCATCGGCGCATTCGTCAATCCCCAGACCCCCTGAGCACATATCGATATCGCGGGCATGGCGTGGAGCGGGGCCAGTGACCTGAAACCTGCAGGCTCATCGGGCTATGGCGTGCAATTGCTCGAGACGTTCGTGCGCGATTTCCAGCCCCTGCCAAAGGTTGCCGCAAAAGAATAAGCGCGGGCGACGCGTCGCGTGTGAAGAAAGCTGCCAAGGACAGGATCGCTTAGCCCTTGAAGCTGTCCTTGGCCGCGCGGCGGTCGGCGAGCTGGCTTGCGTCCTTGGCGCGCATGAACGGATTGGTGGCGCGCTCCAGCGCAATGGTGGTGGGAACAGTCGCATCGCCGCGCGCGCGTGCTGCGTCAACCCGTGCCATCCGGTCGGCAATCGCCTGGTTGCCAGGCTCGGCGACCAGAGCATAGCGGCCGTTGGACTGGGTATATTCGTGCGCGCAATACACTTTGGTCTCGCCAGGCAACGCGGCGAGCCGGGTCATATTGTCAAACATCTGCTCGGCGGTCCCCTCGAACAACCGGCCACAGCCCATCGCAAACAGGGTATCGCCGACAAAAATGCAGCCCTCGCTGGCCAGATAATAGGCGATATGGCCGCTGGTATGCGCAGGCACATCGATGACATCACCGTGCAATGGACCAAAAGCCACCGTGTCGCCGCCGCTGACCGCAACCTCCAGAGTGGCAATCCGCTCCTGCTCGGCTGCAGGCCCTGTGATGGTGCATCCGGTTGCCGCCTTGATCGCAGCATTGCCGCCGACATGATCGGGATGCCAGTGGGTGTTCCAGATCTGCGTGATCGACCACCCGCGCCGCTGCGCCTCGGCCAGCACCGGCGCAGCTTCTGCCGGATCGATAACTACGGTCTCGCCGCTCGACGGCTCGTGGGCCAACCAGATGTAGTTGTCGGACAGGGCGGGGATGCGGACGATTTCAATCATGCAGCATGTTTGCCCGTTTCCAGCCGGATTGCCAAGTGTGGCAGCGAATTCCGGCGATGAAATTCCAAGGGGTGGTGGACAGGGCTGGATTCGAACCAGCGTACGCTCTCGCGGGCAGATTTACAGTCTGCTGCCATTAACCACTCGGCCACCTGTCCACACGCAAAGCCCTGGTGCGATTGACCTCTTCACCAGAAGCCGTATTTGCCGAGAGGCGGTCCCTTGAACAATTCGCGCTTGCCTGTCAATGGCGACAGGACGAAAAGCAAAGCTGATCACCCCCGGCGCAATCACCGCCCATGAAAGACCCGATAACTATGGCAAAGCGCGGCGTGCGCAACCGGCAACGCAAGGCCGGACTGGAAGGCGGAAAATTTCCGCGATTTTGGGGTACTCATGCGGTGGAAGCCGCGATCAACAATCCTGAGCGCCAAATTCGCTGGATTCGTGGCACGCGCGAGGCGCTGGAGCAATTCGAGCTGCCCGCAGGCGTATCGGTCGAATTTGCCGATGTTGCCGACCTTGGCCGGCTGGTGACGCGCGATGCGCCGCATCAAGGCGTGGTGGCAGAGGTCGAGCCGCTTGACGATATGCTGCTGGGCGATGTGTTGTCAGGCAATCCGATGCGGCCGCTGGTGGTGCTCGATCAGGTGACCGATCCGCACAATGTCGGCGCGATCTTCCGGTCAGCAGCAGCGTTCGATGCCGCAGCAATCATTACGCAGGACCGGCACGCCCCGCCCGAATCGGGCACGATCGCCAAAGCTGCCTCGGGCGCGCTGGAAATCGTGCCTTGGATCCGTGTCGTCAATCTGGCGCGCGCGCTCGAAGAGATGGCGGGTGCCGGTTACTGGCGCATCGGGCTTGCCGGGGAGGCCGACGAAACTTTGGCCACAACGCTTGGCAGCGGACCTTTGGCGCTGGTACTTGGCGCCGAAGGCGAAGGATTGCGCCAGAACGTTGCTGCGCATTGTGATGTTCTGGCGCGGCTGCCGATCAATTCGGCGATGGAAAGCCTCAATGTCTCCAACGCGGCGGCAATATCGTTGTATGCAATCAGGATAGACCGCGGGGGAAGCTGATGATGACGGGCCAGGGGATGGGATTGCGGCTGCTGGCTATGGCGGGCACCGCGCTGATGCTGACGGGCTGCCTGTTGTCACCCGGCAAGTTCGCTGCGGATATGACGGTGATGCGTAATGGCGAATTTTCGTTTGCCTATAAGGGCGAGATCTATCTGCTTGGCCTTAGCCAAATTGTGGAAATGGGCGCATCGCTCGACAAGAATGGCACGCAGTTCACTCCTGGCCCCTGCTATGGCGACCCGGCCCAGATCGATGGCGTGGTGCTCAAGACTGCGCTGCTGCAGGACGAAGCCTGGGCCGAAGAGGCGCTTGAGCGCGAGTGCACACCTGCGGAAATCTACGAGCAAAAAGTCCAGTGGGACGACCAGCGCGCGACAAAGAAGGCCGAGGATGCGCGCAATATCGAGCTAATGAAGGCATTGCTGGGTGGCATCGACCCCAGCGCACCCGAGGCGATCGACGAGTTCATCGCCCGGATCAAGAAACAGAAAGGCTGGCGCGATGTTGTTCACAAGGGCGATGGGTTGTTCGAGGTGGATTATGCCGTTTCAGGCCGGATCGATCAGGATTTCACTTTTCCGGTGATCGAGAAAACCCAAGGGCTGACCCCGTTCATCGTGGCGGTGGCGCGGGCCAACGGTGCGGTGCGTATCGATGCGCCCGCCTTTGTATCGGCAGGGCAAAACAGTTTTATGGGCGGAAGCATGGGCGGTCTTTTGCCAATCTTTCAGGCGATTGGTGCGTCTGGCGATAGCGAAGAGGCAAAGCTGTTTGCCAGGCTGCCCAAGCCTGAGGGCACATTCACCCTCCGCACAGACGGCGAGATTCTGACCAACAACACTCAGGATGGTCCAGAGCCATCGGGGGCAATGCGCGCATTGCAGTGGAAAACAGGCCCGCGCACGCCCAGCGCGCCAGAGGCCCTGATCATGCTGGACGCAGCGTAAACACTCGACCATAAGTGCTTGCAATTATCCCTCTTGGGTCGCGCCGGGAAGGAACCATGCCGATGAAGATGATGCGCCTGCTCGCGGCTCTTGCCATGCCGCTGCTGCTGACCGGTTGCTTGCTTTCGCCTGGCAAATTTACGTCCACGCTCGATTTGCAACGCAATGGCAGTTTTACCTTTACCTATACTGGCGAGATCGTGATCATCGACACCTCAACGCCTCCCGTCGAGTTTTCGGCCAGCGGCTGTTATGATGAAACAACTTATGAAGACCGCACCTGCACCGCTGCAGATCTGGAAAAGCAGCGCAAGGAGTTTGATGAAAACCAGGCTGCCAACAAGGATGCCAACGATATGGGCGGAATGGTCAGCAAGGGCATGGGCGATTTCGGCAGCGATGACAGCATCGCCGAACTGGTCGAACAGCTCAAGAAACAGGAAGGCTGGAAAAGCGTCAGCTATCGCGGCAACCGCATCATCGATGTGGAATATGCGATCACCGGCACGATGAGCCATGGCTTTTCCTTCCCGATGGTCGATGCCGGTGCTGGTGTAATGCCGTTTGTCACCATGACGCGGCGCAAGGATGGCAGCGTCAAGGTCATCGCGCCGGCCTTCTCGGGCACCGGTATGGGCGGAGATCTTGCCGGCCTGGGTGCGATGGCAGGAGCAGGTGCCACCGGCGCAGGCAAACCAGAGCAGCCCAAGGCCGATGGCACATTCATCATCACCACCGATGGCAGCATCCTGACCAACAACACCGAAGAAGGCCCCACCACTGCGGCAGGTCGGTCAACCTTGCAATGGGTGGTCAACAGCCGTCTGGACAAGGGCCCTGAAACCCTGATCGGCCTTGCTGCCCGGTGATTGATCGCATAGCGGTTCCTAGATGAACCGTGCAAAGATCACAGTGTCGTTGCTGGGCTTGCCGCTGGTCTTGTTGCAGGGCGGATGCATTGAGCGGCCCAGCGACGAGATGCTGCGCCCGCCCCCGCAGTTTGAGCGTGCAGTGACCGTGCTGGGCGAGCAGACCCGTTCTTCATCGCGGCGGCTGGCGACTCAGGCTCAGCGTGGCTCACAGCGGCTGGTGCAGCGGTCTGGAAGGTTGACCGTGCCAGTTCTGGCGCAAGCCATCCGTCATGGCGAAGTCCAGGCGGCGCGTGCAGGTGCCAAGCCCATTCCCGATCCGATGGTGCGCATGCTCACGCCGCATTTTTCTGAAGACCTTTTGAAATCGGTGCGCTGGTCGACTGGCAATGGCCGCATTGATCTGGGCACATTCCTGACCCAACAGTACATGGATGAAGGCGCGGTCGCGCTGAACCGGCAGGTGGTATTCTCAAGTCATCGGCTGACCGGAAATGTGTGGATCTGGGCGCATGAACTGGCGCATGTCGAACAATACCGGCGCTTGGGCGTCAACGGTTTTGCGGCGGCCTATATCGCGGACTGGCGCACGATCGAACGCGAGGCGACCGATCGTGCCAACCAGGTCTCGGCTGCTATTCGCAAGACAAACCCATAGGCCATCGAGCTCTGGTGCAGGGCGGATCATAAACAAAAAAGGCGGGCCATCTGGCACCGCCTTTTCCGTTCAAGTTTCAATCGACTGGGTTTTTGGCCTGTGCGACCCTTTCCCGCTCAAAGTCTGCGTGTTGTGAATCACCGCTGCGTATAGCGTGACTCACATAGGTTCAGCCGATCAGTTGACTGCGTCTTTCAAGCCCTTGCCAGCCTTGAATTTGGGCTGGGTGGAGGCCTTTATTTCCATCTTTTCGCCGGTGCGTGGATTGCGGCCGGTCGATGCCTTGCGCTTGCTTACCGAGAACGTGCCAAAGCCGACAAGGCGGACTTCACTGCCCTTGGAGAGCGCGCTGCTGATTGCATCAAACACTGCCTCGACTGCCTTGCTGGCATCGGTCTTGGTAATGCCGCTCTGATCAGCGACCGCAGAGATGAGATCATTCTTGTTCATGCTGTAGGAACCCCCTGATATTTTTGAATCTTGCTGAATTACCGCTTCGAGGGAGCAGATTTAGGACCAGTTGTTTCCGCCTGTCAAAGGGAAATGCACAGGATTCCTAGCGTCGGATTGCATTATTGCGGCAGAGTGGCTGGCCGAACACACGTTCTGCCAGATGCTGCATCGCAACAATGCGTCAACGATGCGTCATCAATGCTTCACTGCGCCCTCGGTAACTTCATGCCCCAGCACCGGGGGTTGGGCTGCCAGTTCATCCGCCTCGGTCCACACAATCGGCACAAGCGGATCGACCAGCGCGATGCGCAATACCTCATCGACATGCGCAACAGGGATGATCTGCAAACCCTGTTTCACATTTTCGGGGATCTCGGCCAAATCCTTCTCATTCTCGATCGGGATCAACACTGTAGTGATACCCCCGCGCAACGCCGCGAGCAGCTTTTCCTTGAGGCCGCCGATCGGCAGGACCCGACCGCGCAACGTGACCTCGCCTGTCATCGCGACATCGCGGCGCACAGCGTTGCCGGTCAGCGTCGAGATGATCGACGTCACCATGCCAATACCCGCCGACGGACCATCCTTGGGCACCGCACCTTCGGGAAGGTGGATGTGAATATCCTTGCGCGCAAAGATGCTGGGCTTGATCCCGTAAGCCGGAGCCCGCGCCTTGACGAACGAGAACGCCGCCTGGACCGACTCCTGCATCACTTCGCCCAGCTTGCCGGTGGTCTTGATCATACCCTTGCCGGGGACGGTCACCGCCTCGATGGTCAGCAGTTCGCCGCCCACTTCGGTCCACGCCAGGCCGGTTACCGCACCGATGTCGTTCTCGGTCTCGCCGATGCCGTGACGAAATTTGCGGACGCCGGCAAAGTCGGACAGATTGTCCCCGGTAATCGTGATGCTCTGGTCCTTGCCTTCCAGAATCCGGCGCAAGGATTTGCGGGCAAGCCGTGCGATCTCGCGTTCCAGCGTGCGCACGCCAGCCTCACGCGTATAGTAACGGATCAGGTCGCGCAGGCCATCGTCGGCCAGCACGAACTCCTTGTCCCTCAGGCCATGCGCCTCGATCTGCTTGGCGATCAGGTGCCGTTTGGCGATCTCGACCTTCTCATCTTCGGTATAGCCTTCCAGCCGGATGATCTCCATCCGGTCGAGCAGGGCTTGCGGCAGGTTAAGGCTGTTGGCGGTGGTGACGAACATGATATCCGAAAGATCGATGTCGATCTCCAGATAATGGTCCTGAAACTTGCTGTTCTGTTCAGGGTCGAGCACTTCGAGCAGCGCAGAGGCGGGGTCACCCCGAAAATCCTGCCCCAGCTTGTCGATCTCGTCGAGCAGGAACAGCGGGTTGCTGGCCCCGGCCTTTTTGAGGTTGTTGACGATCTTGCCCGGCAGCGATCCGATGTAGGTGCGCCTGTGACCGCGGATTTCCGCCTCATCACGCACCCCGCCAAGCGACTGGCGAACGAATTCGCGCCCCGTAGCCTTCGCGATGCTGCGCCCCAACGAGGTCTTGCCGACGCCCGGTGGCCCGACAAGGCAAAGAATCGGCCCCTTTAGCTTATTGGTCCGCGCCTGAACGGCCAGATGTTCGATGATCCGGTCCTTGACCTTCTCCAACCCGAAATGGTCATCATCGAGCACCTTTTGCGCTTCGCCGATATCCTTCTTGAGCTTCGATTTCTTACCCCAGGGCAGGCCCAGCAGCACATCGAGATAATTGCGCACAACGGTCGCTTCGGCCGACATCGGCGCCATGCCGCGTAGTTTCTTGAGTTCGGACGTCGCCTTGGCCTTCGCCTCGGGTGACATCTTCAGTTTTTCGATCTTGGCGGCCAGTTCGGATACGCCGTTGCCGTCTTCGCCATCGCCATGGCCAAGCTCGGACTGGATCGCCTTGAGCTGCTCGTTGAGATAATATTCGCGCTGGGTCTTTTCCATCTGGCGCTTGACGCGGCCACGGATCTTCTTTTCGACCTGAAGCACGCCCAGTTCGCCTTCCATGAAGCCGAACACCATTTCCAGCCGCCTGACCGGGTCTTCCTCGGTCAGCAGGCTCTGCTTGTCGGCCACCTTGACCGCGATATTGGCCGCAACCGCATCGGCCAGCTTGGCAGCATCGTCGATCTCGGCGAGCTGGACCGCGGTTTCGGACGGCATTTTCTTGTTGAGCTTGGCGTAATTTTCGAACTGATCCACCACAGAGCGCATCAGCGCATTGACATCGGTGCCGCTGACCGCGCGGCTTGCCAGCATCTCGACTTGCGCCAACACGTGATCGCCCGAATCCTGCAACTGGGTCAGCCGCGCGCGTTCGCCGCCTTCGACCAGAACACGCACCGTCCCATCGGGCAGCTTGAGCAGCTGAAGCACGGTGGCGACGACACCAATATCGTAAAGATCATCGCGGTCAGGATCATCGCGCGCCGGGTCAAGCTGCGCGACGAGGAAGATTTCCTTGTCCTGTTCCATAGCGCGTTCGAGCGCGGCAACGGACTTGTCGCGTCCGACGAACAGCGGCACGATCATCTGCGGAAAAACCACAATGTCGCGCAAGGGAAGCAGCGGATAGCTCTGAGACATGGTCAATTCGGTTCAATCCATCTTGGGTGGCAGCGTCAGTTCAATGACGCCTGTACTTTCCGATATATGGGCACAGGGCTGTTGGACGACAAGCAATGGTAATCGCAGCCCGGTTAACGCAATCAAAACGGCAGCTTGAAGCCGGCGGGAAGCGACAGGCCCTGTGCCATCTTGCTCATCTCTTCTTCGCTGGCCCGGTCCGCCTTGGTGCGCGCATCGTTGAACGCGGCGGCGATCAGGTCTTCGAGCATCTGCTTGTCGGCAGGCACCATCAGGCTGTCGTCGATCGACACCCCCAATATGCGGCCCTTCGCAGTGGCGCGGACCTTGACGAGGCCTCCCCCGGCAGCGCCTTCGACCTCGACCGTTTCGAGCTTGGCCTGCGCCTCGTTCATCTGGCGCTGGACGGTCTGGGCAGCTTCCTGCGCCGCCTGCATCATTTCTTCCATGCTTTTCATGCCTTGGCACTCCGTGTTGGCAGCCGATTGCCCCCATGTGGGGACGGTTCTGCCCCATTCCAGTCTATTTGCGTCCAGTCTATTTCCGCATCGGGAAATGCAGCCTGAGTTGCAATCACCAGCGGATGGTTCAGAATTTCATCGCGCATTGCCGCCTCTTGCAGCTTTTCCTGCTCGGCAAGACTGGGCATCGCCTCGCCATCGCCGCGCTCGATCTGCCAGCGCCGTCCGGTGATCACGGCCAGCGTCTCGCGCAGCAGCGGCACATAATCATCCCGTCCGCTCACCGACTGGTAGATCAGGCGGTCGGTCGTAACTTGGACCGGCCGCATATCAGCCTTGACCTGCCCGGCCAGCAGCAACCTTCCGGCGTTGTCGAGCAGGCCGACGATATCGGCTATCGTGAAAGGTGCCTCGGTCTGCGGTGGAGCATCCTGGACGCCGGTTTCCCAAGGAGGCGCATGATCCGGCGCAGGGCGATCGGGCACGGCCGGGCTGGCTGGCTGTGCAGCGGCAACGGGTGCCTCGCCCAGCCGCCGCGCCAGTGTGCCCGGATCGGGCAATGTGCCTGCATACAGCACCCGCAGCAGCGCCATTTCGCAAGCCTCGCGCGGGATCGGCGCAGTCTCGATCTCGTCATGCCCCTTGAGCAGCAGCTGCCAAAGCCGGTGCAAGGTCGCATGGCCAAGCTTGCCCGCCCATGCCGCCAATGCTGCACGGTCTTCCTCGCCATGCACGGTGCGCACCTGGCCAGATGCCTTGTGCAGCGTGATCGCGTGCACCATCGCCAGCAACCCGCGCATCACCGCCAGCGGATCGACGCCCAGCCCATGCTGCGTATCCAGATCGGCGAGCATAGCATCGGCATCGCCCGCGATCAGATTCGCAAACAGGCCGCGCATCGCGCCGCGATCCGACAGGCCCAGCATCTGGCGCACCTGATCTGAACGCACCGAAGGCCCGCCAATACCGTCTGATGCATGGTCGGTTGCATCGTCTGCGGCACAGCCAAGATCGGCGTGTGCTATCGCCTGATCGAGGATCGACAGACCATCGCGCACCGACCCTTCTGCAGCTTCGGCGATCATCGCCAGCGCATCGGGCTCGGCGACGATTGCTTCCTTGACGCAGATGTCGGCAAAATGGCTAGCGAGCAGCTCGGATGGAATACGTTTCAGATCGAACCGCTGGCAGCGCGACAGTACCGTCACCGGCACCTTGTTGACTTCCGTCGTGGCAAACAGGAATTTTACGTGCGGCGGCGGCTCTTCCAGCGTCTTGAGCAGGCCGTTCCACGCCTGTTTGGAGAGCATGTGCGCTTCATCGATGATGTACATCTTGTAGCGCGCCGAGACAGCGGCATAGCGCACCGCCTCGGTAATTTCGCGGACGTCATCGATGCCGGTATGGCTGGCGGCATCCATCTCGATGACATCGATATAGCGGCCCTCGGCAATCGCCACGCACGGCTCGCATACTCCGCATGGCGCAATCGTCGGCCCGCCCTGCCCGTCCGGCCCGATGCAGTTCAGCGCCTTGGCGATCAGCCGCGCGGTCGAGGTCTTGCCCACACCGCGCACCCCGGTCATCAAAAACGCATGCGCCAGCCGGTCCCGGCGAATCGCGTTGCCCAATGTCTGAACCATCGCGTCCTGCCCAATCAGTTCGGCAAAGGTCTGCGGACGGTATTTGCGCGCCAACACGCGATAGGCCTGCCCGCTGGCTGAAGATGGCGCAGGTGAAGACGCAGGTAATTGCGGCGGCGATTGCGGCGGCAGATCGAGCCCAAGGCCCGGCATGTCCGCCGCATCGCCGGGTTCGCTAGCCAAATCAGGATGCCGGGAATCGTGCATGGTAGAGTGATTAGCCGCTGGCGCGCCGGGATGGAAATGAAACCGCCAAGCTGTTCAAAACGTGCTGTTCAAAAGCAACGGCATTGCCCGGGCGATGACAGATCGGGAAAGTAGGAGCCGGACGACCCGCGGCGAATATCGTTGTGGCTGCTTCCTTCCGGACCTGACCAGATTGGCGAAGGCCACGTCCGCCCGACTCCCGGATGGGCATATGGCGGCAAGCGCAACGGAAAGCAAGATCAGGTGAGGGCGGGAATTTATCGTACGTGTGACAACACAATCCGCGTTGCATCGGCGATGATTGCATTGGCTTGTTCGCCTTTGACTGCCGGGCGGTCGAGATAGATGGCCAGCGTGTAGGTGCGGCGGGCATCGGTGGTGAAGACTGCGATATCGTTGAAGGCATTGCCGCAGCTTCCGGTCTTGTCGCCAGCGACCCAGGTTGGCGGCAAACCGCCTCGGATGCGTTGCAGCCCGGTGCTTGTCGCCTTCATCCAGCCGAATAGTGTTTTCTGCTGCGCCGCTGCCAACCCATCCCCCGTCACCAGCACGCGCGTCGTGCGCGCAATGGCGAGCGGGCTTGTCGTGTCACGCGGATCGCCGGGCAAGTTTTCATTGAGCGCAGGCTCGCGCCGGTCAAGCCGGGTGACCATGTCCCCTTTTGAGCGCAACCAGGCCGTAAAGCCATCCGGTCCACCCATCTGATCGAGCAGCAGGTTGGCGGCGGTATTGTCGCTCAGCGAAACCGCAGCACCAGCCGCTGCGCCGACGGTCACCGGTGCAGGTGGGACCATGGCAAGCTGGGCTTCGACATAAGGCGAATAAGCGACCATATCGGCCTTGGTGACGTTCAGCGGCTGATCAAGCGTCATCGCGCCGCTGCTGACTCGGTCGAGCACCATGGCGGCCAGCGGCAGCTTGAAGGTCGAGCACATTGCGAAACGCTCGGCGGAACGGTAACCTGGGTGCAATCTGCCGTCGCCGTCGATCAACGCCACACCAAGGCGGCCGCCGCTGCGCGCCTCTATTGCGGCAAGGTCGTCCAAGATCGATTGCGGCGGAGGCGAGGCGATACAAGCCCCCAGCAGCAGACACAGTGCCGAACGGGCCAACCAGGCTAAACGCACCATCACATTTCCTGCATATCGTAGCTTTCAGGTGGCACACGCACCGTCAGGCTCTGCCATTCGTCGCGCAGGAAAATCTGGCATGACAGGCGCGACGTGCGAGTCACCGCAACCGCCAGATCAAGCATATCCTCTTCCATCTCCACCGGCTCGGGCAGCATGGCAAAATCACCGGCATCGATGATCAGATGACAGGTCGAGCAGGCCATCTGGCCTTCGCACGTACCCTCGAGCGGCTGATCATGAGCCTGCGCCACATCAAGCAACCGGTCGCCATCATTTGCCTGCACGGTCTGGCGGGTTTTGCCATCGGCGCTGATGAAGGTGACGTCGATCATCGGTTATCCCTGTTGCGCGGTGGCGGCCTCGTTGATCAGATGCGCGGCGCGCTCCAGTTCGTCAACCGTCGTATAGCGCCCAAAGCCAAGCCGAACCGATGAACGGACCATTTCAGGCGACAGGCCCAGCGCGCTCAACACATGGCTTGGCCGTCCCGAACCGCTGGCGCACGCCGACCCCGCCGAAAAGGCGACACCCCGCAGATCGGACAGCAATCGTGCGACATCCAGTCCGTCGCGCCGCAGGTTGAGATTCCCGTAATAGCGATGCTCTGCCGACCCGTTGATCGACCAGCCATCAAACAGCTGCAAGGCCCTGTCCCAAAGCTGTCTGGCATGCGCCGCGTCCTGCGCCTGACGGGCTTTGGCAACCGTGGCTGCTGCGCCAAATCCCGCGCACAAGGCTGGCGACAATGTACCCGATCGCAGCCCCATTTCCTGCCCGCCGCCATGGATCAGCGGCTCGATATCGACGCCATCGCGCACCCACAACGCACCGATGCCCTTAGGGCCGTGGATCTTGTGCGCGCTGATCGCGATCAGATCGGCGGATTCAGGACTCGCTACCCGGCCATAGCCCTGCACCGCATCGCACAGCAACAGCGCGCCAGCCTGATGCGCGAGCGCGGCCAGCGCACCGACCGGCTGGATTACGCCGATCTCGTTGTTGACCAGCATCGCTGCAACCAGCGCGGTATCGGAGCCGATGGCTTTGCGCGCTGTTTCCAGATCGACCAGACCGTCGGTTCCCACCGGCAGCAGATCGAGCCCATAGCCCTGTTTCTCCAGCCAGAAGCAGGTATCGCGCACTGCGGCATGCTCGCTGGCAAGGGTGACAATACGGCGGCGCGGTAACTGTCCCGCCAGCACACCGCGAAGCGCCATGTTGAGCGCCTCGGTCGCGCCGCTGGTGAAGATGACCCGGCCAGCACCGGGTAACAGCGCGCCCACCTGCCCCCGCGCGACCTCGACTGCGGCTGTTGCCTTGCGCCCTGCGGCATGCGAACTGTGCGGGTTGGCCCACCCGGTCGCCGAACCCGTTTCGCCCAGCCAGGGCAGCATCGCGGCGCGCGCTTCTGGTGCCAGCGGCGTGGTGGACTGATAGTCGAGATAGATTGGCGGCGGCATTGCCATCACCGGCGCGCCCGCTCGGCCATCGCACGCCATAATTCGATGAAGCGATAGATATGCGCGCGGCTGGTCGATGGACCAAAGCTTACGCGGACCACCTCGCTGGCTGCCTTTTCATCCCAGCCCATGGCGGTCAGCACCGCACTGGTCTTCAGCGTGCCCGACGAACAGGCGCTGCCCGCCGAGACCGACACCCCTGCCAGATCGAACTGGATCAGTTGCGCGTTGGCGGCAAGGCCCGGCATGCGATAGCTGGCTATGGTCGGCAGACGCGCCGCGCCCTCGGCGACGATTTCGCCGCCGCCAGCGCGGATTGCGCTGTCGAGCTGATGCCGAAGGTCGGCAGCGCGCTCAAGCCAGTTGCGCGATGTCTCCAGAGCGGCAGCAAAGCCCAGCGCGCCGGGCAGGTTTTCGGTACCCGCACGATAGCCCTTTTCCTGCCCGCCGGCCGGCTCCAGCAAAGCCAGGTCGCGCACCAGCAATGCGCCGATACCCGGCGGGCCACCCAGCTTGTGCGCCGACACGACGATCATGTCCGCATCGGGCAGCGGCAGCTTGCCCGCGCTTTGCGAGCAATCGCACAGCAACAGCCCGCCGACCGCGCGCGTCATCGCAGCAATAGCCAGGATATCCTGCATCACGCCGGTCTCGCTGTTGACCGACTGCACCGCCACCAGCGCGCGCCCGCCGCCGACGTTGAGCGCGCGTTCCAGGCTTGCCTGCACCAGCCGTCCGTCAAGATCGACCGCCAGCCGCAACGCAGAACGCCCGACCAGCGGATGCGACGCAATCCGCAGCACCGCATCATGCTCTGTCGGCGAAAATATCCAGCCGTCGGTCTTGCTGCCGGTCATCGCCAGCGCAACCGCCTCGCTGGCACCGCTGGTCAAGATAATCTCACCATCCCAGCCCATCGCGGCCGCGATACGGGCTCGCGCATCTTCAAGCGCGGCGCGGGCGGCGCGGCCATCAGCATGCGGTGAGGAAGGGTTGGCCCAAAGCTCCAGTCCGGCCTGCGTCGCTGCGCGCGCCTCGGTTAGCACCGGCGTAGTGGCGGCATGGTCCAGATAAATGCGTGGTTCGGCCATAGTCAGCCGTGATAATCGAGGAAAGCGGCTAGGTTCATTGCGTTCGTCTACCCGCAGCCGCTGGCCTTGCCACGCATTTTGTTGCTTTTTGACAGGCAATTTGCGTATAGGCGCTCTCCCTGCGCGTCCGGTCCGCCATGCCGCGTGAGCCCGTCCGTGTCATTTTCATAGTTCTGAAAGAGCGCCAAACCATGCCCGCCGTCATCTTTCCCGGCCCCGAAGGCCGTCTCGAAGGGCGTTTCAGCCCCGCCCCCCGCCCACGCGCTCCGGTGGCGATGATCCTGCATCCGCACCCTCAGGGCGGCGGCACGATGAACGACCGGATCACACAGGCGCTCTACAAATCTTTTGTGCGGCGTGGCTTTGCAACGCTGCGCTTCAACTTTCGCGGCGTCGGGCGCAGTCAGGGTACCTTCGACAACGGTATCGGCGAGTTGTCCGATGCAGCTTCGGCGCTCGACTGGGTGCAAAGCTTCCATCCCGAAGCGCAGACCACCTGGGTGGCAGGCTTCAGCTTCGGCGCGCTGATTGGCATGCAACTGCTGATGCGGCGTCCGGAAATTCGCGGCTTCATCTCGGTGGCACCGCCTGCCAACATGTATGATTTCAGTTTCCTTGCTCCCTGCCCCGCCTCGGGCATCATCGTGCAGGGTGCATCGGACACGGTGGTGACATCGGGCGCGGTGCAAAAGCTGGTCGACAAGCTGCGCACGCAAAAGCATATCACCATCCACCATGACGAAATTTCGCGCGCCAACCACTTCTTCGAGCATGAACTGGACGACCTGATGCATTCGGTCGACAATTACCTCGACATGCGGCTCGCCCCGGATTCGCCGATCAAGTAAACGCTGCGCTTTGACGTATCGTGGATGACATTCGTCGAACCGGTGTCGTCTGTGTCGTGATGAGCTGATAACTCTCAATCCTGGCCAGATAGCCAGGGGAGCAGCCGATTGATGCGAAATGTCCACATTGGTCTTGTCAGCGCAGCCGTTCTGGCGCTGACGTCTGCACCGCCTCTTTCAGCGCAGACGCAGCCAGACACCGCCATCACGGATGACGATTCCGATCCGACGATCAATGTCATTGGCCGCAAGCAAAGCGAGGAAGAGGCCCGGCGCGAGGCCAATGACTTCGTTCGGCGCACCGGCATAGCCAATGGCGAGGCACCGGTTGCGCGCTGGGTTGGACCGGTCTGCCCGCGTGTGCTGGGCATCCAGGAGAATTACGCCGCCATCGTCGAGCAAAAAGTGCGTGCGATTGCGCAGAAAGCGGACATTCGCCTCGCCCCGGCACCGTGCAAGGCAAATGTTGTCATCAGCTTTGCCACCGATGCCCGCGCCGTCGTGCAACGGATTGCGCAAAAGGCCCCGGGCCGCATCGCCGAGGTGCCCGGCCCGGCACGGTCTGCGCTGCTGAAAGGCGATGCGCCGGTACGCTGGTGGTACACGACTCAAGAAACCGGTGTTGACGGGATCAGCGCGACGGTTTCGGACAATCTGGCAGCCAACGCAGGAACCGCAGAGGGCGGCGGTTCATCGATCGGCAACGGCCTGCCGACAATTCAGGCCTATAGTTCCAGCATCATTCGCACTCAGGTGGTCCGCGCGCTGCGCAGCGCCACGGTGGTGATCGACGTGAAACTGGCCCAAGGTGTTCCGCTTGATGCGGTTGCCGATTATGCCGCGATGGTGGCCTTTGCCGAAATCAAACCCAGCCAGATGCCGCCACCCAATTCGGTGCTGGGCCTTTTTGGCCAAGGCAAGGGGCTGGTCGGCGAAGGCAAGGGGCTGGTCGGCGAAGGCAAGGAACTGGTGGCAGCCACCGACTGGGACATCAATTTTCTCCGCGCGCTCTACAGCATCCCGGCCGCGCGCGCTGGATGGAAGCAACGGCGCATGCTGGTCGGTGAGATCATGAAGGGGGCAGAGGCTGCCGGACAGATCGACGATGATGACCTGACCGAAGGCCTTGGCGATCAGCGCTGAGCTTGCAGTCCGGTAGATCAGCCCGCCGTCACCGTCTGTTCGATCGCGCCGAAGATCGTGTGCTCGCGCTCGTCGTGGACGTCGATGCGAACGGTGTCGCCGTGCTTGAGGAATGGCGTGGTCATCTCGCCTGTGGTGATCTTCTCGACCATGCGCAGTTCGGCGATACAGCTATAACCCAGACCGCCATCGGCCACCGGCCTGCCCGGCCCGCCATCGGCATCGCGGTTCGATACGGTGCCCGATCCGATGATCGAGCCTGCCCGCACCCGGCGGGTCTTGGCCAGATGCGCGATCAGGATGCCGAAATCGAAGGTGCAATCATCCGAGGCCACCGCCCGCCCGAACGGCTCACTGTTGAGATCGACCATCAATGCCCGGTGCAGCTTGCCATCCTGCCAGTAATCACCCAGCGTATCGGGGGTGACGAACACCGGCGAAAACGCGCTGGCCGGCTTTGACTGGACAAAACCGAAGCCCTTTGCGAGCTCATCGGGGATCAGGTTGCGCAGCGACACATCGTTGACCAGGCCGACCAGCCGGATATGGCCGCGCGCCTCTTGAGGCGTCACACCCTGCGGCACGTCGCCGGTGACAACGATGATCTCCGCCTCCAGATCGCAGCCCCAGGCCTCGTCCTTGAGCGCAATCGGATCACGCGCGCCGATCAGGTCATCCGAGCCGCCCTGATACATCAACGGATCGCTCCAGAAGCTCTCGGGCAGCTCCGCGCCGCGCGCTTTGCGCACCAGTTCGACATGGTTGACATATGCCGAGCCATCCACCCATTGATAGGCGCGCGGCAACGGCGCTGCGGCGTCGTGCTCATGGAAACGCTCGCGCGGAATGGCGCCATGTTCAAGATCGCGCGCCAGAACCTCAAGATAGGGTGCCATCCGGTCCCAATCGTCGAGGGCCGCCTGCATCGTCGGCACAAGATGGCGTGCGTCTGCATACCAGGCCAGATCGTTTGATACGACGACCAGATGGCCATCGCGGCCGCTTTTCAAAGACGCGAGTTTCATAGGGTGCGGATTCCTCTCACTTTGGTTCCGACGCGCGAAATGTTGCGCAACATAGTATCATATGAAACTGGACGGCAAGGCTAAAAGCTCTCAGATTATCATTCGCGCGCCAACTCATCGGCCCTGCAGAGCAGCTTGTCCAGCAGCGCAGAAAACTGTGCGTTCTCCGGCGGGCTAAGGACTTCGAGCACCAATGCCTCCATCTGCAGCGCCAACGGCATGATTTCTACATACAGCGCCTGCCCCGCCTCGGTCAGCGCCAGATGGTGCGACCGGCCGTCGTGCATATTGGGCGCGCGCGTGATCAGCACCCGCTCGCCAAGTGCCTTTGTCGCGCGGTTGACGGCGACCTTGTCCATGCGCGTTGCGGCCACAAGTTCGCGCTGCGTCGCGTCTCCGACATCGCCCAGCACCGCCATCACCCGCCACTCGGTAATCTTGAGGCCAAAGCGGCTGCGGTATTCGCGGGCAATCAGGTCGCTGACCGCATTCGACGTGATCGACATGCGGTAGGGCAGGAAATCGGCAAGGCGGGTTGTGGGCTGGGTCATCAGGCTTGAAATGCTATTCAATGTCCAGTTTGACGCCAAGCCAAATCGTCCGGGGGATGCCGCGCTCGACGATCCCCGGCCCGCTGATCGCTGCCTGCACGGTAGCATTGAACAGGTTTTCGCCACGCAGTTCGACCAGCACTGTGCGGCTGATGCGCAGCGCTGCGCGTGCATCGAAAGTCAGCGCATCATCGAGCCGCAACACGCCCAGATCATCCTCGAACTGCGACCCGACATAGCGCAACGTCGCATTGATGCCGCTATCGCCGCCTTGCGGAAACCAGCCGAGCGAGCCGATGGCAAAATGGCGCGGCACTTGCGCCGGACGCAGCCCGTCGATCGCCATCTGGCCGGGGCCAGCTTCGACCCTGGCATCGACAAAGCTATAGGCGGTAAACAGATCGAAATCGCCGATATTTGCGCGCGCCTCGATCTCGATGCCTTTGGCTTCGACCGCATCGAGATTCTGGCGTTGGTTGAAGCTGCCCGCCGCCGAGACGAACCCTGCCCCGGGGAATATGCCGGGCCCACGTGCCAGCGTGACATTGGCGATCGCATTGTCGAGCCGGTTCCAGAACACGGTAGCGCCAAACCGCAGCGTGAAAATCTCGTAATCCAGGCCCAGCTCAACGCCCTGCAAACGCTCTGGTGCAAGCGCGGCGTTGGCCGCGGTCGCATCTGCGCCGACACGGAACGGTCGATACAGCTCGTTCAATGTGGGCAAGCGCCAGCCAAGATAGCCCGCGCCGCGCACCGTCAGCAGCGATGCAGCGTCCCACGCGAAACCCAGCCTGCCGGTGCCTTCCCAGCCATCACGATCGCCAAAATCGGTGCTGGTCAGCGCCGCGCCGCTGGCGAGCACTGTCTCACGCAGCGTGCCGTTGCTCAGCTGCCAACGGTCGATCCGCGCGCCGCCGGTGAGCAGCAGGTCAGGGCTGGCCTGCCAGCTCGCCTCGGCAAAGCCACCCAGCGTGTCGGTGGACCCGCCCGCCCGGCGCATCCGGGTGGGGCTGCCTGCAACAAACGTGAACAGTTCGCGCGTCTCGCCAACCGTGCGTCGCCATTCGCCGCCAATCCGCAATTCGATCCCCTCGCCCACTGGCGGGCGAACCTCCAGCCGGGTACCAAGGCCGGTTGAAGGCACATTGAACTGATCGAGCGTTTGCGTAGCGGTGGATCGGTTGGCGCTGACCGCCGCAAAGCTGTTCTCGAAACTGCGCATCTGCACATAGGCCAGCGCCGACCAGGCCCAGCGCCCGCGCCCGACCAGGCGGACGCTGGCATCGGCACCGTCGTTGGCGTTGTCGCTGAAGGCAAAGCCGCGCTCGCGCTGATCGGTAAACGCGCGCGCGCTGGCCTGCAATTCGGTGGTGGAGTTTATGGGTGCAACGAAGCGCAGCGCCAGCCCGGCCTGCTCATACGCCGCGGGCCTGTCGACCGCTCCGCGCTGGCGGGCGATAATCGGGATGAAGCCATCGCCGCGCGCGTATTGCGCCGAGATCGAAAGCCCGCCTGCTCCCAGAGCCTGGGTGGTGCCGACACTGGCTTCGAGCGAATCGCGGCTGCCATAGGCCAGATCACCGTAGACAGTCGACTGATCGGTCGCGATCCCCGCGCTGTTCAGTTCGATCGTGCCGGCCAGCGCGCCGGGCCCATCGGTGCCGGTGCCGCCGCCGCGCCGCACGCGCACCGAAGCCAGGTTCAACGCATCATAGCCGGGAAAGCTGATCCAGCCGCCAAACGGATCGGATTGCGGGACGCCGTCGAGGATCAGCAGCGCCCGGCTGGATGCATTCCCGCCAAGACCGCGCAGGGTGACGCCCTGGCTCGTCGGGTTGGCGCTTCTGGCATCGGTACGGCGGAACTGTTGCAATCCAGGAACGAGCCGCAGGGCGTTCTCCAGTCGCTGGCTGGGCTCGTTGGCAAGCATGGCGGGGCTGATGCTGGTGATGCTGTAGGCGCGGTCACCGATCGGGTCTGCCAAAGGTTCGCCGACGACCGTGATGACCGGGTCGGCAATGGCAATTTCGTCCTGTTGCGCCCAGGCGGGAGACGCAGCGAGAAATGAAGCGACGGTAACGGCAACAACAATGCTGTTTTCCGGCGCAAGGCGGCTCCTGGGTTGCGGGTTTCGCCCGAAAACGGTGTGTGATCCCAGGCGCACACTCATGCCCCGGCTTTTACCGCATCAGGATGGGCCATCGCAAAGGCTGGCAACACCTGTAAGTCCGCATCGATCCGCACCAGCCTGGGATAAGGCGACAGGTCCAGATCGAACCGCCGCGCATTGGACATCTGCGGCACCAGACACACGTCGGTCAGGTCGGGGCCTGCCCCGCCTGCCAATGCTGCCCCGCCTGCCAATCCTGCCCCGCCTGCCAACCTTGGCCCGCCGAACAATCCGGCGTCAGGCGCAAGCGCCTCCAGCGCAGCAAAGCCTTCTGCAACCCAATGCCGATACCAGTCATCGATGGCCGCCTGGTCCTGCCCCATCACGGTCTTGAGATATCTGAGCATCCGCAAATTGTTCACCGGATGAATGTCGGCAATGATGATCATCGCCCGCGCCAGCGTTGCCGCGCGCGCTGCCGGATCGGCAGGAAGCAGGCGAGGAATGGGGCATATGGCATCGAGATAGTCGATGATCGCCAGCGACTGGGTGAGGTCAAGCCCATCGATTTGCAGCATCGGCACAAAGCCTTGCGGATTGCGCGCGACATAATCTGGCGCTTTCTGGGCGCTGGCCACCAGATCGGTCGGGATGGCGCGATAGGCTATGCCTTTGAGGTTGAGCGCGATGCGGACGCGGTAGCTGGCCGAAGACCGCCAATAATCGAAAAGCACAACCTCTTGCATATATCGCTCCGCAACGTTGGGGCCGGTCGCTGGCCGGGCCGCGCACCATATGGTCCGAACGCGGCTATGCAAGGCTTGTTTCCTGCAAGAGCAAAGCTATTGCTCTATATATGACCGACACGCCTGTCCTTGTGCTGTTCGCCAAATATCCGGTCCCCGGCTATGCCAAGACACGGCTGATTCCGGCGCTGGGGGCCAATCGAGCAGCGCTTGTCCATCGCCATCTGGCAGCGCTTACCGTGGCAAAGCTGATGGCCAGCAACGCGCCGGTAGAGGTGCGCTATGCCGGTGCCAGCGCCGATATGATGCGCGAGTGGCTGGGGAACGGTGTCACCCTGATCGAACAGGTCGAGGGCGGCCTGACCGAGCGGCTGATCGATGCCAGCCGCGCTGCGCCGCATATATTTTTCGGTGCCGATACCCCGGATCTGGATGGCGAAACCATCAACGCTGCGATCACGGCGCTGCGCGACCATGACATTGTCATCGGTCCAGCAGAAGATGGCGGCTACTACCTCATCGGCATGAATGAGGCGCGCCCAGAACTGTTGACCGATATGCCGTGGAGCACCGAGCAGGTTTTTCCCGAAACGATGCGGCGTTGCGCATCGCTTGGCCTGACGACAGCCATTCTGCCGATGTTGGCAGACTGCGATCGGCCCGAGGATCTGGCGCGCTGGCCCGCCTTGCGCAGTCTTGCATGACCAGCGTAACACTGATGATTCCGGCGCTCAACGAGGCTACAGCGCTGCCCGCAACCATCGCCAATGTCGCGCAGATGGAGCCCCAGCCCGACGAAATTCTGCTGATCGACGGCGGCAGCGAGGATGACACATTTGCGCTGGCGAAAGCCGCCGGATGGCGGGTGCTTGTGTCGCCGACACGCGGGCGCGGACCGCAGATCAATTATGGGGTGGATCAGGCCAAAAGCACTCTGGTGTGCATCCTCCATGCCGACAGCCTGTTGCCCGCCGATGCGATCAGCCACATAAGGGCTGTGCTCAGTGACGACCGGATTGCGCTGGCGACGTTTTTGCCGATCATCCGCGGTGAAAAGCTGCGCTGGTTCACCACCGCGCACAACTGGTGGAAAACCTATTACCCGCTGATCACCCACCCGCATCTGTTCATTCGCGGGGTGCGGCTGCTTTTCGGCGATCATGCGATGTTCTTCCGGCGCGCCGATTACCTGCGAATCGGAGGCATTCCGGCAGATGCAACAATCATGGAGGAAGCCGACCTGTGCGTCGGCTTCGCGCGAATCGGCAAGCTGAAAATGACCTGCAAGCCGGTGATCACCTCAGACCGCCGAATCGCAGCATGGGGACCGCTGAAGGCCAACTATATCTACCTGAAAGTCGGGCTCGCCTGGACCTTCGGGATGCGGCACCGCCTCAAGGATATGTACCCCGACATACGGTAAACTGCCTTTTTTTGGCAATTACCCCTGCCAAAAAGGCTGGGTTCGATGCTTTTGCAAACAATCGTCGCAAGATGGGCACGTTCGCGCATTTCGCAGTTGCAATATAATTGTGTTTATGACATTCAAGATTTGAAAGTTCACCGTCTCCTGGAGATACCGCATGAAACTCTTTAAACCTGCATTGGTTGCGATTGCCCTGACCGCGATGGTCGGTGCTCCCGTTCTTGCCCAGGCTGTCTCGGCACCTGTGGCTGCTCGCACCTCGGCTGCTTCTTCGGAAGACAGTGAAGCCGAAGGCAGCACCGGCATCATCATCGGTGTGGTAGCTGCTGCTGCCGTTATCGGCGGCATCATCATCATCGCTGATGATGATGAACCCAACAGCCCCTGATTTTATCAGGCGCCAGCTATACGAAAAAGGCGGCCCTAGGGTCGCCTTTTTTGATTCTGGGTGACGTTTGCCAGGAAGACATCGTTGGTGAAAGTCGATTGAACGTGTCGCGACAATCGAATTGTGAACAGCTGCAACGTCAAGCTTTCAAAGTGTCAAAGCCAGGGCAACCGACTGATCACCATCCATCTGCCGGGCAGAAATTTGCATGCTGTCCCCCGGCCACTTACCTGTTTATTAACCGAAACCGCCGATAGCAAGCGTCTGTCATGGCCACAGGCGCGCGCAGCACCGGGCCGTATCACGCCGGGGATTGACCATGTTATCCGACAAGAAGCCTGAAGTTTGCATCCTTGGCCTTGGCTATATCGGCCTGCCGACAGCAGCGATCATCGCCCGGTCGGGCTGCCGTGTGCTCGGCGTCGATGTCAGCGAACATGTCGTCAACACCATCGCCGAGGGCCGCATCCACATCGAGGAAGTCGATCTCGATGGGCTTGTCCAGGGGGTGGTCGGCCGGGGCATGCTGCGCACCTCGCTTGCGGTCGAACCGGCAGATGTGTTCGTCATCGCGGTGCCGACGCCGTTCGACGAGGATCACGCGCCCGATATCAGCTACGTCCTGCAGGCCGCCAGCAGCATCGCTGCCGTGATCAAGCCGGGCGACTGTATCATCCTTGAATCGACCTCGCCGGTGGGGACCACCGAAGAAATGCGCGATATGATCGCCAGGCTTCGGCCCGATCTCAGGATTCCCGGCCTCACCGCAGATATTCCCGATATCGCGATCGCCTATTGCCCGGAGCGCGTTCTGCCCGGTCGCATCCTGGAAGAGCTGACCAACAACGATCGCTCGATTGGCGGAATAACACCGCGATGCGCGCGCAAGGCGCTGACCTTTTACCGGCGGTTTGTGCGCGGCGAATGCATCACCACCGATGCCCGCTCGGCCGAGATGACCAAGCTGGTCGAAAACGCCTATCGCGATGTCAATATCGCCTTTGCCAATGAACTGTCGATGGTCGCTGATCACATGGGGCTGGACGTTTGGGAGGTGATCCGCCTCGCCAACCGCCACCCACGCGTCAATATCCTTCAACCCGGCCCCGGCGTTGGCGGCCATTGCATTGCGGTCGATCCGTGGTTCATCATCTACGGTGCACCCGATGACACCCCGCTCATCCGCACCGCGCGCCGGGTCAACGATGGCAAGGTCGGTCATGTGCTCGCCAAGGCAGGCGCGATGATCGAGGCCAATCCGGCGGCGCGCGTTGCGTGTCTGGGGCTGGCGTTCAAGGCCAATATCGATGATTTCCGCGAAAGCCCGGCCAACAAGGTCGCGCTCGCGCTGGCCAAGACATATGGCGATCGCATCGCGATTGTCGAGCCTTATGCGCAAAGCCTTCCGCCCGCCTATGATGGCCTTGGCGCGAGCCTGATCGATCTGGATGATGCCATCGAAAACTGCGATATGTTCATCGTGCTGGTCGATCACGACGTGTTCAAATCGATCCCGCTTGCCGAGCGCGCGGGCAAGACGGTTTATGATACGCGCGGCATCTGGCCCGACCAGCCAGCCATGCCGGCGCGCGCGGGTCAATTGCGACTTGCCGGTTGATCGGGCAAGATCGGTCGATGGCGATTCTTGTTACTGGAGCGGCAGGCTTTATCGGCCATGCGCTTGCCCGCGCGCTGATGATGCGCGGCGAGCACGTTATCGGCATCGACAACCTCAACGCTTATTATGAGCCGGCGCTGAAACATGCCCGATTGGCCGATCTGGCGCGGATCAACGCGGGGCGGTTTGAGTTTTTGCCGATCGACTTTGCCGATCACGCAGCGCTCGATGCCGCGCTGGCCGGACATGATTTCGGCCCGATCGTTCACCTGGGAGCACAGGCCGGTGTGCGTTACAGCATCGATCATCCGCGCGCCTATGTGCAGTCCAATCTGGTCGGGCACCTGAACATGCTCGAGCTGGCACGCCAGCGCGGATCTTCGCATTTCGTCTATGCGTCCTCGTCATCGGTCTATGGCAATACGGCCAGAACCCCGTTCAGCGTTGCAGATCGGGTCGATCATCCGGTCTCGCTTTATGCTGCCACCAAAAAGGCGGACGAACTGATGAGCGAGACCTACGCGCATCTGTATCGCCTGCCGATGACCGGTCTGCGTTTCTTTACCGTCTACGGCCCCTGGGGCCGACCGGACATGGCGTTGTGGAAGTTCACCAGCGCTATTTTGCAGGGCAAGCCGATCGACGTTTACAACCACGGCGATATGCGCCGCGACTTCACCTATATCGACGATATCGTGGCAGGCGTGGTTGCGGTGATCGACCACCCGCCCGCCGATGACGCTCAGGCCAAGCCCGGCGGCAGCGTATCCCCGCACACGCTCTACAATATCGGCAACAACCGGCCTGAGCCGCTCGGGCGGATGATCGATGTGATCGAGGCGGCGTGTGGCAGGCCCGCAGTGCGCAATATGCTGCCGATGCAGCCAGGCGATGTTTATGAGACATACGCCGATATCAGCGCAATTTCGGCAGATCTGGGATATGCCCCGGGCACCAGCATCGACACCGGCATCCCGCGCTTTGTCGAATGGTATCGCAGCTATACCGGCCAATAGCTTGTGCCGGTAACCTGCCGACTGTAGCGTGGCTGCAAGCACAGGCAAGACTGCCAATCGGCGCAGGGGCCAAGTGCAGCAGGAGAGCGGGCAGATGCTGATCGTCGAAGGGTGGGTGCGCTTTGCCCCAGGAGACCTGGACAAGCTTATCCAGATGGCGCGGATGATGGTCGACGAAACGCTGCAAGAGCCAGGCTGCCTGCATTACAGCTATGCCCGCGACATCAGCGATCCCGATGTGTTGCGCATATCCGAACGCTGGGCCGATCAGGCAGCGCTCGATGCGCATTTCACCGCGCCGCATATGGCGTCGTTCGGTGCCGGGCTGGCGCAGGTCGAACGGCTTGGCGCTGACGTGCGGGTTTACTCTGGCGAAGAAATCAAGCGCCTGATGTAGGGCTTGCGCGGCCATGCCGTTCCCACCATATCGCGCAACATGAGCAGAAATGACAGCAGCATGCCGGTTTGGCATGGCACCACCATCGTCGGCATTCGCAGGAACGGCAAGGCGGTGATCGCAGGCGATGGCCAGGTTTCGATGGGGCAAACGATCATGAAGCCCAACGCGCGCAAGGTGCGCAGGCTGGGTGACGGATCGGTGATCGCAGGGTTTGCAGGCGCGACGGCAGACGCCTTTACGCTGTTCGAACGGCTTGAGGCGAAGCTGGAGCGTCATGCCGGGCAGTTGATGCGCTCTGCTGTGGAACTGGCCAAGGATTGGCGGACCGACAAGTATCTGCGCAATCTGGAAGCGATGATGATCGTTGCCGACAGGGACGTGACGTTGATCCTCACCGGCAATGGCGATGTGCTGGAACCGGCTGATGGTGTTGCTGCGATCGGATCAGGCGGTAATTACGCGTTAGCCGCCGCACGCGCGTTGCTCGATTACGAACAGGATGCCGAGGTGATTGCACGCAAGGCAATGAAGATTGCCGCCGATGTTTGCGTTTATACGAACGAGTCGGTCACCATAGAAGTGCTGACAGACGCCGCCTGAAACCTGTCCCCCATTTCATACAGAAGAACACCCATGACCGACAGCCTTACCCCCAAGACCATTGTCGCTGCACTCGATGCGCATATCATCGGGCAGCAGGACGCCAAGCGCGCGGTCGCCGTGGCGCTGCGCAACCGCTGGCGCCGCCAGCGGTTGCCCGTTGAGCTTCGCGATGAGGTAACCCCGAAGAACATTCTGCTGATCGGCCCCACCGGGTGCGGCAAGACCGAAATTTCGCGGCGTCTGGCCAAGCTTGCCGACGCACCGTTCATCAAGATCGAGGCGACCAAGTTTACCGAGGTCGGCTATGTCGGGCGCGATGTTGATCAGATCGCGCGTGATCTGGTCGAGGACGCGGTGCGGCTCGAAAAGGACCGTCGGCGTGACAAGGTGCGTGAGGCTGCTTCCGATGCGGCAATGGAGCGGCTGCTCAACGCGCTGGTCGGCGACAGCGCCAGCGAAGCGACGCGGCAGAGCTTTCGCCAGCGCATCACCGACAATCATATGAACGATACCGAAGTCGAGATCGAGGTGGAATCCGCGCCCAATATGCCGATGGAGATACCCGGCATGGGCGGTCAGGTGGGCATGATCAACCTTAGCGACATGATGGGCAAGGCCTTCGGGCAGCAACGCACCAAGCCGCGCAAGATGCGCCTGGCCGACGCGTGGGACAAGCTGATCGAGGAAGAATCCGAAAAGCGGATGGATCAGGACGATGTCGCGCGCGTCGCGCTTGCCGACGCCGAGGCCAATGGCATCGTGTTTCTCGACGAGATCGACAAGATCGCGGTGTCCGATGTGCGCGGAGGCTCGGTCAGCCGCGAGGGCGTGCAGCGCGACCTGCTGCCGCTGATCGAAGGCACCACGGTTGCCACCAAATACGGCCCGATGAAGACCGACCATGTGCTGTTCATCGCATCTGGCGCATTCCACATCGCCAAGCCCAGCGACATGCTACCCGAATTGCAGGGCCGCCTGCCGATCCGGGTCGAACTCAAGGCGCTCACCGAGGAAGACTTTTTCCACATCCTCACCCAGACCAAGGCCAACCTGGCGCAACAGTACAGCGCATTGCTGGGCACCGAAGAGCTGACGCTCCACTTTACCGAAGATGCGTTGCGCGAGGTTGCGCGGATTGCGGCAGCGGTGAATGAATCGGTCGAAAACATCGGAGCGCGCAGGTTGCAGACGGTGATGGAAAAGCTGCTCGAAGACATCAGCTTCAACGCCGAGGACCGCCGCGGCGAGACGGTGACCGTTGATGCGGCGTATGTGCAGCAGCAGTTGGCCGGCATCGCAAAGAACACCGATCTGAGCAAGTACGTGCTGTAACTAAGGAACCGCAAGGCGCGAACCGGGGTTGGCAACAAAAGGATATTTCATGGCAAGATACGCATTGGTTCTGGCGCCGCTGGCATCGGCCTTAATGGTTGGCGCGTGCAACGCGCCGACCGCAACCTCCGCCCAGAGCGAAACGGCAGCTATAAAGCCTGCCGATGCGATCTCACAGCCCGGTCCTGCGGTGGGTGCCATGGCTTCGGCGAATGCCGCGATGGCAACCGCGTCGGGAGAAACCAGAACCATTCTGGACATGGCGGGTCCCAACGGCGTGGTGCTGGTATTCAATCGCTCGCTGGAATGGTGCCCCTATTGCAAGGGCCAGGCGATCAAGCTGAACACTATGGCCAAGCAGATCACCGATCGCGGCTATGGTTTGACCGTGCTGACCTATGACAGCCCGGCAAAGCTTGCCAGCTTTGCCAGCAAGGAATCGATAGGCTTCGCGTTGATGTCCGACCCCCGGTCGCAAACCATCGACGCCTTTGGCGTACGCGATCCGCAATATACCGAAGGCAAGGCGGTTGGGGTTCCCTTCGCCTCGATTTTCATCCTGTCGCCCGAAGGCAAGGTGCTCGCCAAATCGGTCTCGTCCGATTACAAGGTGCGCCCGACCGACGATGAAGTCATCGCGCTGATCGATCAGGCTGACGCGGCAAAACCGTTGGGTTGACCGCTGGGCTCGCCAGGTTGGCAAACGGCACTGTCAAATCGACGACAGACCAGCTACCATCCCCCGGTTGGTCCGATATTTCATCCGTTGTTCATCGACAGCCGACCATCAGGCGGCGTGGCACGCATATCGTTCAGATGCATGAAACAGGTGGCAATGCACTTTATGGTCAAACGATGGGGCACTGCCGTCACACGGTCGGCCACGCACATGCTGGCCTTGGCGGGCATGCTGGTGCTCGCGGTGCAGCCCGCCGCTGCGCAATCGATCCTGCGCGATGCAGAGACCGAGGCGCTGCTCGCCGATATGTCGCGGGATCTGATCGCCGCTGCTGGACTGCTGCCCTCCAACGTTAACGTCGTTGTCATCAACGACCGCAGCATCAACGCCTTTGTTGCCGGCACGCAGGACGTTTATATCCACAGCGGGCTGATCGAGGCGGCAGGCAATGTGAACGAGGTTCAGGGCGTGATCGCGCATGAGATCGGTCATATCGCCCTCGGCCATTCTATCACCCGCTCCGAAAGCGCATCCAACGCATCCAGAATCACCATCCTATCGCTGCTGCTGGGCATTGCGGCGGTCGCAGCAGGCGCTGGCGAAGCTGCGCTGGGCATCATCGGTGCTGGGCAACAGGCGGCGTTGGGCAATTTTCTGGCGCACACGCGCGGTGAAGAGGCTGGCGCAGATGTCGCCGGAGCCAAATATCTGTCGCAGGCAGGCCTGACCGGCAAGGGATCGCTCAACTTCTTCAAGCGGCTGCAGAACCTGGAGTTCCGCCTCGCGATCCCGCAGGTGGACAGCTACAACCGCTCGCATCCGCTGTCGGGCGAGCGCATCACGCTGCTTCAGGAAATCTACGAGAACGATCCTGCCTATGAACGGCCGATAGAAGCGACGCTTGAGGCGCGGTTTCAGCGGGTGAAGGCCAAGCTGGTCGGCTACGTCGCAGACCCGGCCGAGACGTTGCGCGACTATCCAGAAAGCGACCAGAGCGTACCTGGACGCTATGCCCGCGCCTACGCCTGGCATAAGAGCGCCTATCCTGAAAAGGCGCTTGATGCGGCGCGCTCGCTACTCGCCGAAGCTCCCGATGATCCCTATTTCCTTGAGATTTACGGCCAGATTCTGCTTGAATCGGGCCGCCCCAAAGAGGCCATCGCTCCCTTGCGCAAAGCTGTTGCCAGCACCAACGCACAACCGCTGATTGCAGGGGTCTACGGCCATGCACTGATCGCCAGCGAAGACCCCGCCAACCTGCCCGAGGCCGAGCGCGTGCTGAAGGCCGCAGTGGCGCGCGATGCCGCCAACCCGTTCGCCTGGTATCAACTTGGCGTCGTCTATGCCGATCGCGGCGACACGCCGCGCGCCGCGCTGGCCAGCGCCGAACGCTATGTGCTGGAGGGCAATGCACCCCAGGCGCTGCGCAGTTCGGAACAGGCGCTGACCAGCCTGCCGCAGGGCAGCGCCGACTGGATCCGCGCGCAGGATATCGCGATATTGGCGCGCGATGCAGTTGAACGGCAGGCGCGCCGCCGCTAAGCGCACATAAACCCTCGCCCTGTTTAACCGAAAGCCCGCCATGAAAAACCGCACCTCCTCCTCTGGCGAGGCATCATCAAGGAATTGGCTGTTCATGGCTGTCGCTGCTTTGCTTACCATCGCTGCCGGAGTTGGCACCTTCCTGTGGCAGAGCGGCGGGATTACCGCTGAAACTGGCAAGGCTGCGCAAAATGCGAGCACGGCCGCCGCAGCGGCGGGCTTCGATACGCAGGACAAGGCTGCTATTGAGGCGATCGTGCGCGCCTATATCCTGGCAAACCCCGAGATTATTCCTGAAGCGGTGCAGTTGCTCCAGACCCGGCAGGCCGCCAAGCGGATCGATGCGGTGCGCGCCAGTCTGGAGACACCGTTTGCCGGGGCCTATACAGGCAACCCCGATGGCGATGTCGTTCTGGTCGAATATTCGGATTTCGCCTGCGGCTTCTGCCGCCAGAGTGTCAGCGATGTGGCGCGGCTCGTAAACGAGGACAAGAACCTCAAGATTGTCTTTCAAGAGCTTCCTATCCTGTCCGACGAAAGCCGTGTCGCCGCCGCCTGGGGTCTGGCAGCAGCCCAGCAAGGCAAATATTACGCGTTTTACAAGGCGATGTTCGGCGCGGGAAAGCCTAGCCAGGCCACTATCGAACAGTCAGCCAGAACCGCCGGTCTGGACATGGCAGCAGCGCGCAGTTTTGCTGCCGCCAAAACCACCGATGAAGTCATCGACGCCAACATCCGCATTGCCCAGCAGCTGGAGTTCAGCGGCACGCCCAGTTGGGTGGTGGGCAACAAGGTTTTGAATGGCGCGGTCGGTTATGACGATCTGAAGGCCGCAATCGACGAAGCGCGCGCCGCCAGGGTTGCAGGCTGATTTTGTCAGGTCAGGTCCGCAGCCGCACCAGCCGGTACATGCCAATCTGGCCGTAATCTTTGTCGAGTTCCACGCGACCAACATAATACTGGGTGAATGCATCGGCATTCTCGAGCGCCAGCATCGCAGCAAAAGCCTCGGTGCAATAGACCGCGCCGGTTGGCGTCACCGGCTCGATCCGCGCGGTACGGGTAACCTCGGTGCCAAACCACAACGGTTGCTTCACCACCCGGTCGAACCCCTTGTAGATCGGTCCGTGATGCACACCGATGCGCATCCCCATCTTAGCGCCATTGCCCGCACCATCGCCTCGCCCGATCAGCTCGGGCGGCGGTGTCGCCAGCCGTTCCTGCAACAGGATGGCGACACGCGCGGCAATCGCGGGGGTCGAGATGACCGCGTACACCGCATCGCCCCAGGTGTTGCGAAACAGGATATTATCGCCAAAATCATCGAGCACCTCGCCGATTGCCCCCATGACCTTGGTGGCAAAGGCAGGCAGTTCGCGCTCGCCCAGCTTCGAAAAGCCTTTGTAATCGGCAAACAGGATCGAATAAGCGCCGCGCTCGAGGGTATCGTCACCCGGATCGACGTATGGAAAGTTCAATTGGCGATCAACCGGCCCAGCTTCGACCACCACGCTCTCACGCCCCAGCGCGCGCCACAGCGCCATATCAGCATGCGTGCCCGCAATATTCGATCGCACCAGCGCGGCTGCATTATCGCTCAGCACGGCCAGTTGCACCGCGCTGGTCTCCAGCTGGCGGGCGCGGATTTCGGCCAGGCCCAGCGCCACACGGGTGCCATAGGCAAACTGGTTGTCATCGCCGACAAAGGCCGATTCGGTCGCCAGAACGACTTCATCGGCAGCATCGATACAGGCCCGATAGCGTGCCTCCCAGCCAGCGCCGCCACAGCGCACCGATTGATCGAGAAAATCTGACTCCTTGAACGGCAGCACCACGTTCAGCTCACCACCGCGCGCCAAAATCGCCTCGGCGACCAATATGTCCGCCCCGCAGGCAAGCGGGCCAAAGGCGATGCAAGTGCCAAGCTCGTCCAGCGCTGTATCGATCCGCACGCGCAGGTCCGGCTCGGCAGCGCAGCCTTCGACAAACATATGCCCGCAGTAGACCAGAACCGGTGGCGGCCTGAGCGCCTCGATCACCGGAGTTACCAGCGCTGCATCCAAGCCGGGCCGCGCGGCCAGCCGTTGGAATTGGCGAATGGTCGAGGCGCGATCGGCAAAGGCCACGCCGATGATGCCGCGCACCTGTTGCAGCGCTTCAGCCAGGCCAGCTGCATCGCCGAGCAAAAAACACGCTTCCATCTGCGATGCGAGCGTCCAGTAATCGGCGTCGCCCGACGCGCCGATTGCCTGTCGCACGCTGGTTGCAAGTGCGCGCGCTGCTTCGTCCCGGCCAGCGAGCATCATCAGGCTGGCGGCATTGATCGCGGGGTAATGCTCTCCGCTCAAGTCATACGCGCGGACATAGGCCTCGCCTGCCCGGTGCAACAGATTGGTCCGCTCGACCCCCTGCTGCAAAAACGCCTGCTCTTTGAGGATGCGGCCCCTTAATGCCAGCGAATCGACCGCATCGTGCGCTTCCAGCCCCAGTTCGTCATAAAGCCGCAAAGCGCCGTCATAATCGCCAAGTTCGGTGGTCAGCCGGACGACCAGATAATCGAGCTGGGGTGAACGGGTGCCCAGCTCTCTGCCCCGCTGCAGCAGATCAAACGCGGCCAGCACATCACCATGCGCGCGGTCGGCGTCTGCGGTCGCGAGCAGCAGCCCGGCATCGCGCAGGATTTCATCTTTGGTTGGCATCGCTCAGCGACCCCTTTCGGCGGCGGCAAGCAGATCGACATTGGCCTGCTCGGTGGCGTTCAGGCTGACATTATCTGCTACCGGGCGATACCACGCAAAGCGACTGAAATGGTTGCGCAGCGCCGCCTTCTGAAACCGCCGCCCCTTGCGCGCAAAAATCTCGTTGCGCGCCAGCCGCAGTTGCTGCGGGCCAAGCGCGGCGATGTCAGCCTCGCCCAGCCGGCGCGAATCGGAATCGGGGATGATCTGGCCATCGCGCGAGCCTGTTGCGGTGCCGGGGCCAGTGACGGGGCCAGTGATGGGGCCGGGAGCAGGTTCCGACGGCGTGGCAGGGACAGCGCCACCCAGGCTGACGGCAGGCGCGGCGGCCGCCGGTGGCGCAGCGGCCACCGGAACGCCATCGCGCAACAGCCTGATCCGGCTGCGCGCCATAAAGCCGGTCAGGCCATCGGCGGTGCGCACCTGCCACCACGACCCGGTTTGTTCAAACGTGGCAAAGGCCTCGCCTGTATTGATCTTGCCGACAATTTCCGCATTAGTGGCAGGCTTGGCGCGGATGTTGGTAAAACCATCGGGATCATCGATCATTGCGGCAAGGCGATAGCGTCCCGTTGCATCATCGCTGGCATTCGGCGCGTCGCTCGCCTGACTGTCTTCGGCGGTCTGCGGGGTTTGCGGTTCGAGGGTATCCTGAACATCACCGCCCAATGCCATCCAGGCGGCAGCCACCAGGACAAGCAGCAGAACCACCGTCCCTGCCCCCAGCAATGCAGGCGACAGGCGCGATCCGGCGGGCGGTGGCGGCGCAGGTGACACAGCCGCGATGGGCTGGATGTTCCCCGGCGGTCCACACAAATCGCTAAGGCTGGCCTGCACCTTACGCCATCCCGAATGGTCCGCCTGCCCCTGCCAGTCGGCCAGCGAGGCAAACTGGATCTGGTTGAATGGCATTGGCGGCATAACGTCATCATAGGATGTCTGGATCAGCTTTTTCTGGTTGCGCGCCAGATCGGCCTCCGCCCGCACCCATTCGGATTGCGCCGCATCGGCAGACCAGCAAACGATCGCAGCACGCGCAGCAGCGATCATCTCGGTGATGACATCGCCATAGCTTTTGTGCGGCGGCAGTTCGTCATCCCACCAGACGACATAGCCCAGCGCCTTGACCGCATCGGCCAGCACCCGCACGCGTTCGCGGTTGCTGCGTGAATAGGATATGAAAACATCGACCATGATCGGCTCCCCGGCAGGCGCGCCACTGTCCGCAATGCCATCATCAAACGCAAGCGAAACCGGCCAAGCCGATCGGTTGAGGCTGGCACCGGGCAGCGGTTCGCCATAAGGCCATCGTCATGATCCGGCTGTTGCTTGCCCTGCTGTGCTTTACGCTGTCGCCCTTTGCGCATGCCGCACCTGCGCCCGATGCCGCCGCCGGACTGGCAGACCTTCGCGCAGCCGACGCGCGGGTGCTGACAATCGGTTACCGCCTCGCCACCACAAACGCACCGTTTTGCCGCGTGACCGAGAATGCATCGGGCATGACGCTGCATCACATTGGCCAATATGGCGATGGGGCGGCAGCGCGTGCGACCTTCGGCTTTGCCCGCGAATATGCGGTGCTGGCGCTGGTGGCCGATGGTCCGGCGGCAAAAGCCGGGGTGCAGATCGACGATGCGCTGGTCGCGGTGAACGGCAGCAGCCTGCAGCCGACGGCAGCCCAGCTTGCCGCCATCGACCAGCCTGCGGCCTATCGCCCGATCGCCTGGGCAGACGCGACATTGCGTGCCGCGCTGGACACCGCGCCTGTCAGGCTCTCGGTGCTGCGCGATGGTGCGGCTGTCGATGTCACTTTAACCGGGGTTCGCTCCTGCCGCAGCCGCTTCGAACTTCGCCCGACCAGCAACTATGGCGCGTCGGCCGATGGCGATATCGTCAGTATCACCAGCGCGATGCTGGGTTTCATGGCTGACGATGACGAACTGGCCGCAATTCTGGCGCACGAGATGGCGCACAACCTGCTGGAACACCGCCGCAGGCTGAACGACGCGGGGATACAGCGCGGCCTGATGCAGCAGCTGGGCCGCAACGCGCGGCTGACGCTGGCCACAGAGATCGAGGCGGACCGGCTGTCGATCTGGCTGATGGCCAACGCCGGTTTCGATCCGGCAGGTGCGGTGCGGTTCTGGACGCGATACGGCAAGCAACGCGGCAAAGGCATTTTCTCAGCCCCGACGCATTACCGCTGGAAAAAACGCGTCGCGCTGTTCGAGGAGGAAATCGCCAAGCTGGCGGCGGCACACCGTCAGCCCGAAGGCTGGATGCCGCCTTTGCTTGCCGAAACGCCACCGCCACTGCAATAAGCTACGATCACGCCCTTGCTGCCGGTCTCCGCGCCAATTCCAGCGCAAAGGCAGCCAGTAACGGCAAAAACATGAACGTCGCACCCCACGTCATAGAAATGATCAGCCAGACAAGATCGAGATTGTCCGCCGAATAAAGGCGCTCGGGTTCCAGACCGAAACCGGCCCGGATAAGTGGATAGTCGCCCGGACACTGGCTTTCAGTATCCTGCGAGGGTGCCAGCTTGCCGCCAACCGCCTGACGAATCTGCTTCTGCGCATCTTCACGCCAGCCACAGCCAAGCACCATCCGGTCGCGCGCGGCATCTTCAAACACGAACCTTTGGCTGATCAAATTATAGCCTATTGCCGAGCTGAACGTCGCAAGCGTCGCTATGACTGCAAGCTGGATCAAGGTTTTGCGGGCCAATGTTTTAGCGATCAACAATCCCACGACAAAAAAGGCTGCTACCATGAAGGCCAGAATGACAGTTTGTACGTTGCCTTCAGGCGGCGCAAATCCAGCCAGCCAGCCAACCACTGGCAACGCTGGGAGCAGCACGACCAGCAATGGCATGGTTATATCTGTTCGCTCCGCGCTTGGTCTGGGCCTCGCGGCCTGAGTCGCTATCTCGGACAAAGGCTGTGAACTGCGACCGTTGAGCGCTGCTGCGCTGGCGCATATACTACGCCATGCCGGGTCATTGCGGTCGCCTGTCCAGTGACCCATGCGAACACACTGCATCTGATCAAAGGGCATGGGCAGTATCGCATCGTCAATGGCTGCCTGAATCAGTTTACCAGCCTGTCGCGCCCGGTCCGCTTCGGAACGCACCCATTGTGAACGTGCGGCCTCCTGCGACCAGACGACCAATACCGCTTTGGCGCCACCAAGTTGCTCTTCGATTTCCTCACCATAGTTGCGATGTGCCTGCAGCTTGCGGTCCCACCAGACGTCAAAGCCTTCATCGACAAGGGCTGCGGCAATATTTTCTGTCTGCTCATGCGTTCGGCTTGAATAGGAAATAAAAATATCCGCCATCTGGGTGTTCCCCGTCAAAACTCCTATTTTGCGTACATCGAGTTGATCGGCCTTGCCATCACACGGCGCAGCATGGGTTCGAAGAACTCCAGCGTTTCGTTGTCATAATCGGCATCGAACGCAGCCTGATCATATTTCTCGCAGAATTCGGCGCACGCATCGAAATGCGGATGGCTGCGGAAATTATCACGCACGTTGCGGTCGCCGCCGATGAAGTGGAAATAATAATGGCCCTGAAACGCGCCGTGATTGGCGCAGATCCAGTGCGCTTCATCTGAGACGAACGGTTTGATGATCGCCGCGGCGACATCGGGGTGGTTGAAGCTGCCCAGCGTGTCGCCGATGTCGTGGAGCAACGCCATCACGACATATTGCTCGTCACGGCCATCGCGGTGCGCGCGGGTGGCGGCTTGCAGGCTGTGCTGCATCCGGTCGATGGGAAAGCCACCGAAATCACCTTCGAGCAACCGCAGATGCGCCAGTACCCGGTCGGGCAAACCGGTGGCGAAATCGCGATAATGGTGCGCGATGATCGCCCAGTCTTCCTGCGTGCCTTCGGTCATCGCCGAAAACCCGGCGCGGGTCTGGTGATCCAGCGTGGCTGCACTCTCGCTCATGGCTTCACAATCCTCTGTGCTTCTGTTCTTGCCCGGCAACCTACCGCAGCGTGGGGCGCGATGCAAAAAAATCTCGGCGAACGGCGCAAATCCGGCTAAGCCCGGTGTTATCATGGCGATGCTGCCCTTCAAGCCGACACCGTTCTTTGCCAACAAGAACCGGGCCTTCTGGAACCTGCAAACCTTGGGGTGGGCAGGCGCGCTGGGGCTGCGCGGGATTTCGGGCATCGCCAATGGCCAGCCACTCTCGTTCCTGGTGCCGATCATCATCGCGACGATCACCGGCTATTCGATCTCGCTGGTGATGGGGGTGATCTACCAGATGCTGATCAATCGCAAACCGTTGGTGACCTGGGGGATTACGCTGGTTGTGCTGTTGGCAGGCTCGGGGCTTTACGCGTTTGTCGATGCGTGGGTGGCGACGCTTTATCGCCCGGGCAGCGACAGCAACTTCACCGCCATACTGCTCGGGTCGTTCTATCTCGACCTGACGTTGCTCGGCGCCTGGTCGGCACTGTATTACGCGATCAACTTCTTCCTGCGCATCGAAGAGCAGCAGGATCAGATGCTGCGGCTTGAGAACCAGGCAACCAGCGCGCAGCTGGCGATGTTGCGTTATCAGCTCAACCCGCACTTCCTGTTCAACACACTCAACAGCATTTCGACGCTGGTGCTGCTCAAGCAGACTGAACCTGCCAACGCGATGCTCTCGCGGCTGTCTTCGTTCCTGCGCTATACGCTCGCCAATGAACCAACGGCGCGGGTGACACTTGCGCAAGAGGTCGAAACGCTCAAGCTTTATCTAGACATCGAAAAGATGCGGTTCGAAGAGCGTTTGCGCGCGCATTTTGACATTGAGACCGGTGCTGAAAACGCCCTGCTGCCGTCATTGCTCTTGCAACCCTTGGTCGAAAACGGCATAAAATATGCCGTTACTCCAAAAGAAGATGGTGCCGATATCACCATTGCAGCGCAACTCATCGGACCCCTGCTGCGTATTACCGTGACCGACACAGGGCCCGGATTGAAGAAGCAGGGCATTGCCGCCAATGCATCAACCGGGGTCGGGCTGGCGAATATCAGGGACAGGCTGTCCCAGGCTTACGACAACAATCACCGGTTTGAGACACGATCATCACCCGGGGGCGGCTATAGCGTGATTATCGAGATTCCGTTTGAAACACGCGAAACAAGGCAATTACTGGCATGACCATCCGCACAATCCTGGTAGACGACGAGAAACTCGCGATTCAGGGCATGCAGCTTCGGCTGGAAAAGTTTGACGACATCGAGATCATCGACACCTGCCTCAATGGCCGCGAGGCGATCCGCAAGATCAAGACGCTGAAACCCGATCTGGTGTTTCTGGATATCCAGATGCCGGGTTTCGACGGGTTTTCGGTGGTCAAGGGCATCCTGGATATCGAGCCGCCGCTGGTGGTGTTCTGTACCGCCTATTCCGAGCATGCGGTAAAGGCATTTGAAGCGCAGGCTATCGATTACCTGCTCAAGCCCGTCGACGATGTTCGCCTCGCCGATGCCATCGAGCGCATCCGTGAGCGCATCCGCGACAAAAAGGGCCGTGAAGAGGCCGACAAGCTGATGAACGTACTGAATGCAGTTGCACCCGACGCGGTCGAGGGCCTCGATCTTGGCGACGATGATGACACCTCGCCATCGAACCGCTATGAAAAGCTGATCAACATCAAGGATCGCGGCCAGATTTTCCGGGTCGATGTCGACACCATCGAGCGCATCGATGCGGCTGGCGATTACATGTGCATCTACACCGGCGACAATTCGCTGATCCTGCGCGAGACGATGAAGGATCTGGAACGGCGGCTGGACCCGCGCAATTTCCAGCGCGTCCATCGCTCGACCATCGTCAATCTGGGGCTGGTCCGCCAGGTCAAACCACACACCAACGGAGAGTGCTTCCTGGTGCTCGAATCAGGCGCCCAGGTAAAGGTGTCGCGCAGCTATCGCGACGTTGTGGCGCGGTTCGTGCACTAAGCCGATCCGCGAAGGTTGAGCGTTTTCCGGCGAAAACCGGAACGCAGAAGGTAGATTGCAGTATACAACTCCTGGGCTTTGGCTTTCGCCAGAGAGCGGCGTACTTTTAACTCGGCCGCACGATTGTTCTCACCGGCGCTGCGCGAAGAACGCCTTCAGTAACTCCGAAGCCTCCGCCTCACCCAGCCCTGCATAGACCTCAGGCTTGTGCAGTACCGTTGCCTGCTCGAATAGCCGCGGGCCATGCTCGACTGCGCCGCCTTTGGGATCGCTCGCCGCGTAATACAGCCGGGCGATGCGTGCGTGGCTGATGGCACCTGCGCACATGGCGCATGGCTCCAGCGTCACCCACAGATCACAACCGGTCAACCGGTCGCTGCCCAGTGCCGCGCAGGCGGCGCGAATGGCCATGATCTCGGCATGCGCGGTCGGATCATGCAGCGCGCGTGTCTGGTTGTGGCCCTGCCCGATGACTGTGCCCCGCCGCACGACGATGGCACCGACGGGCACCTCACCCAGCAGCGCTGCCCGCTGCGCCTGTTCAAGGGCCTGCGCGGCCAAACTTCTGGCGTGATCGAGCGTCATTCCGCTTGCCTAGCCAGATTGGCTTTGCGCTGCCAGCAAATTTGGCTAACGCAGGCACGGCGAAGGCTTGCGGCAGTTGACTTGAACGCCATCTGGCGTTATCGGCCCGTCTTCCAGAATTTCAACGCTTTAATCAGGATACTCACACCATGTCGCGTATTTGCGAACTGACCGGCAAGGGCCGGATGGTGGGCCACAATGTGTCCCACGCCAACAACAAGACCAAGCGCGTATTTCTGCCCAACCTGCAGAACGTCACACTGATGAGCGAAAAGCTCGACCGCAGCTTCAAGCTTCGTGTTTCGACCGCAGGACTGCGCTCGGTGGAACACGTCGGCGGCCTCGACAACTGGCTGATCAAGACCGGCGAAGAAAAGCTGTCAGCACGCGCTGCCAAGATCAAGCGCGAACTGCAAAAGGCTGCGGCCTGATCATGGCGGACCGGCGCACCGCGTTGATCGCTGGTGCGCTGGGGCTTGCATGCGTTGTCCAACCTGCCTGGGCGGGCACACGGACGACTGCAGAAGTGCTGTATTCGCAGAACGCCGAGGAACGCGCCTTTCAGGAGAGTGCAGGCTATAGCGATGCGGTGATGCTGACCGATGGCACCATCTATCTGTCGGGCGTCGTGGTCGGCCCTGAGGCGGATGAAGCCGCGTTCAACCGCGCCTATCAAAAGATCAGCGATATCCTGATTCGCGCTGGATCCAGCTGGGAAGATGTCGTCGATATCACCAGCTATCACACCGATATCGACAGCCAGCTTGGCGTTATGTCGACAGTGCAAAAGCAATATCTTGCACCCCCGTTTCCCGCCTGGACCGCAATCCAGGTGACGCGTCTGTATCTTGCCGAGGGCAAGACCGAGATCAAGGTCGTGGCGAAGCGCTCGCCTCGCTGAACACGAACTTCAGCAGCAAAGTGCGCTGCATCGTGAAATAATTATCGTCCGAGATTATCCAGACGATGGTTTGTCCGCGCTCGCGTTCCACCGCGATCCCCTCCATATTATCGATCGGTAAAGGCGGCGCCATCGTGGCTATGATGCGCGGGATGACCAGCCTGCCCGGTGCGATCTGCGCAGGGTCTATCAGCCCCACCTTGGCGCTGACACCGCTTATGTAATTGAAACGGCGATGCAACGTGAGCAGGCGTCCATCGGGCAACGCTGCGATGTCGGTGATCCGGTAACCCTCGGGCGGCTGGTAGGCGAAGCTCTTTACGGATGTACCAGGTTCTGCCGGATCGCTTGCGAATATCAGCCCCACGGTGACCCCGGGACGCACCGAACGTGATTCGGAAAATACTACAAAGCTGCCATCACTACGCCTGACGATCGCCTCTGCGCCGCCGTTTCTGGGCCAGCCCTGCATTACATCAGGCTTGCCGGTTGCCTCGGCGCGCGCGAAGCCCGGCGAAAAGCGCCGGATAAGGTGAAGCTGCTCATAGCCGACCCAGAACCTTCCGGTCTCCGGATCATGGGTCAGGCTTTCTGCGTCCTGATCCTGCTTGGTGCTGCGCTCGCCTTTTCGGACCGGCAACCGCGCGACGAAGCTGTCGCGGGCGACCTTGCCGCTGGCCAGCGTGAACCCGGCCAACACCGCAGCATCGCTGAGCGCCAGCAACCTGCCGTCGCCCATCGCATGCAGGCCCGAAAACCCTCCGAAATCGGTGTTCTGGCTTTCGAGTTCCCAGCCATCGATCAGGGTCAGTTCGCCGTTGCCCAGACGGTGCGGCAGCGGTGGCAGATCGACCGGGCGGCGCAGTGTAACAAGCTGGCTGAAGTTGGGGGGAACAGGCGAATCAGCGACAAATGCGCCGGTTCCCAGGAAAAACATCAGCGACAAGATGGCAAGAATCCGGCTCATCATGACGCACAGCGCCCAACTGCATCACGGTGCCGCAAAGGCATAGACCTGCCAGTCACTCGGCTGCCAGCGGCCCCTCAGTGAACTGCAGGCTGGACAGGCGCGCATAAAGCCCGCCCTTGGCCGAAAGCTGGTCATGCGTGCCCTGTTCGACAATCGCCCCATCATCCATGACGATAATCCGGTCGGCCGAACGAATGGTGGCGAGGCGATGCGCGATCACCAGCGTCGTGCGGCCCTGCATCAGCCGCTCCAGCGCGTTCTGGACCAGCTTCTCGCTTTCTGCGTCCAGCGCCGATGTCGCTTCATCAAGCAGCAGGATCGGCGCGTTGCGCAACAATGCGCGCGCAATCGATATCCGCTGGCGCTGTCCGCCCGAAAGCCGCGCCCCGCCCTCACCCATATCGGTGTCCAGCCCGTCGGGCAGCTTGCGCAGGAACGCCTCGGCATTGGCGGCGCGCGCCGCATCCCAGATTTCATCGTCGCTTGCTGCCCAGTTGCCATAGCGCAAGTTGTCGCGCGCGCTGGCGGCAAACAGGATGATGTCCTGCGGTACAAAGGCCATCCGCTGGCGGATCGCCTTGGGGTCAGCCGACGGCAGCACGACGCCATCGATGCGGATTGAGCCCGCCTGAGGGTCATAAAACCTCTGCGCCAGCTGAAACAGCGTTGATTTACCAGCACCCGATGGCCCGACAATCGCCACGGTTTCCCCTGGCGTCACCTGCAGCGAGAAGTCCTTCAGCGCCAGTGTTTCGGGCCGGGTAGGATAGGCAAAGCTCACATTTTGAAAGCTGATCTGGCCGCGCGGCGGTTCAGGCAGCACGATCGGATTGGCAGGCGCGTGAATCTCGGGTTCCTCGTTCAACAATTCGTTGAGCCGGCCCGCCGCGCCGCCTGCGCGCAGCAGATCGCCATACACTTCGGTCAGCGCGCCGAAGGCTCCGGCCACCAATCCGCCGGTCAGCACAAAGGCTGCGATATCGCCGCCAGACAGCCGCCCCTCGATCACGTCGACCGCACCTTGCCACATGATCATCGTGATTGCGCCGAAGATCAGCGTGATCACCACGGCGGTCAGGCTGGCGCGCAACGTTATGCGCCGCTTGGCAGTGGCGAAGGTCGTCTCGACCGCATCACCAAACCGCGCAGCCTCACGCTCTTCCTGGCCAAAAGCCTGCACGATCTTCATTGCGGCAAGAACTTCGGTGGTGGTCGCGCCGACATTGGCAACACGATCCTGGCTGGACCGCGCCACCTTCTCAAGCCGCCGCCCGATAAACACGATCGGCAGCACGATCACCGGAATGCCAAGCAGCAGCATGCCGGTAAGCATGGGGGCCAGCGAAAACAGATAGGCGATACCGCCGATGCCGACGACGACATTGCGCAACGCGACCGACACGGTCGTGCCAACCACCTGTTCGACAATCGCAGTGTCCGACGTCATGCGTGAGGCGATTTCGGACGGCCGGTTCGTTTCGAAAAAGCTGGGGGCGAGCCCGAGCAGGTTGCGCTGCACCGCCAGCCGGATGTCGGCGACGACGCGTTCGCCCAGCCATGACACGAAATAGAACCGCAGCGCGGTGGATAGTCCCAGCACGATCGTGATCAGAAACAGGTAGCGGAACCAGCGGCCGATATCCTCGGCGCTGCCGCCAGCGTCAAAGCCCCGGTCGATGACAAGCTTGAAGCCTGCGGGGATTGCAAGCGTTGCTCCTGCGGCCACAGCCAGCGCCAGCATTGCAAAGGCAATCTGACGCGGATACGCCGATGCAAACCGCATGATCATCGCCAGATTGCCAAGCTGACGCGAATTGCCGCGTTTGCCTTTCCCAGCAGCCTCGGCACCCGCCTCGGTACGGGGCTCAGCGACCGCTGGTGAGACAGTGCTCGTACGCAGTTCAGTAACCGGCTCATGCAAACCCGATGTAAGTTGTGTTTCCGCCATGGCAGTGCGCCTAGCAGGCCTGTCCACCGCGCTCAACGATTTTGGCGGCTGCTGCCAAAGGGATTTTCGATATCAGCCCAACTAATTTGCACTCGGTTAACGCGCTGTAACCGATGCATTAACCCCGGTGTGACAGTACGGTTACCGCAGCGGCCGGGCTGACGCGCGCGTTAATTGCTTGTATTTTTATTGGTGCAGCGCAACACAGGTTCACGACAGACCGCCGATACGGACCCGCGAGAAGCGAACGCGGCGGTTTTGCAGGGGAATTACATGCTCTACCATGCTTACGAATTACAGCGCGCATTTCTGTCGAGCGCCAGCGCCATCGCCACGATGAGCGCCAATATGCTCAACAGCCCGCTCAATCCGATGACCTATTTCGGTGGTGAGCCGGTCATGTCGTCCGCGCTTGAAGTGTTTGCACACGCGTCTGCGCCGCGTGGCAAGCCAGTGTTCGGGATCGATATGGTCGATATCGATGGCAAGCCAAGTGCCGTGCACGAAGAGATCGTCGTAGAAAAGGCTTTCGGCCAGCTGGTGCGTTTTCGCCACGAACTGTTGCCCGATGATGCCCCCCGGTTGCTGATCGTCGCGCCGATGTCTGGCCACTATGCCACCTTGCTGCGCGGCACCGTCGAGCGAATGGTTCCCGGGCACGAGGTGTACATCACCGACTGGCGCGATGCGCGCGATGTACCGCTGTGCGAAGGCCGTTTCGATCTGGATGATTATATAGATTATCTGGTAGGGTTTCTGGAGCATATCGGCCCCGGCGCGCATATGCTGGCGGTGTGCCAGCCTTCGGTGCCGTGCTTTGCAGCCGCCGCGCTGATGTCTGCCGACAAACACCCCTGCCGCCCCAGGTCGCTGACCATGATGGGTGGGCCGATCGACACGCGCGAGGCCCCCACTGCGGTCAACACCATGGCGACCAAGCGCCCGCTGGCATGGTTTGAGCACAATGTCATCGCCAAGGTACCGTTTCAGTACAAGGGCTCGGGGCGCAAGGTCTATCCCGGCTTTATGCAGCTCAACGGGTTCATGTCGATGAACCTTGGCAACCACATGATCAGCCACTGGGAAATGTACAAGCATCTGGTCGCAGGCGATGGCGAAAGCGCCGATGCGGCCAAGGAATTCTACGAAGAGTATCGCTCGGTTTGCGACATGACCGCCGAATTCTATCTGCAGACCGTGGCAAACGTCTTCCAGACGCACAGCCTGCCCAAGGGAGAGTTCATGCATCGCGGCAAGCGGATCGATCCGGGCGCGATCACCGATATCGCCTTGCTCGCCATCGAGGGCGAGCGCGACGACATCAGCGGTCTGGGCCAGACCCGTGCCGCGCTCACGCTCGCGCCAAAGCTGCCCAAGGCGAAGAAACAGTATCTGATGGCAGAAAGCGTCGGCCATTATGGGATCTTCAACGGCAGCAAATGGCGCGATCGTATCGCCCCTGTCGTCGAACAGTGGATTTTGACCCATAATTGAGGTGATTGGCGGCGGCAGGGTCAGTTTCGGCCTTGCCGCCCTGCCCTCGGCCCCCTAATCGGTCGGGCATGATCACTCTCAAGACCGTGCGCGTCGAGCGCTTTGCCGTCGACGGCAGCTTCATCATCAGCCGCGGCGCGAAAACCGATGTCGATGTCGTCTATTGCGAAGTGACCGACGGTAGCCATGTCGGGCGCGGTGAAGGCACGCCGATCTATTACGAGGGCGAGACCGCTGAACTTTGCGCCGAAGCCATCGACATGCGCGCCAAGCAGAATCGCGCGCTCACCCGGCAAGATCTGCTGAAAACGATGATGGAAGGCGCTGCGCGCAACGCCCTGGACGCAGCCTTGTGGGATCTGGAAGTCCAGGCGACCGGTACGCCGCTGTGGAAGCTGGCAGGACTACCCGAACCCAAGCCACTGGTAACCGCATATACGATTTCGCTCAACGAGCCGGAAGTCATGAAAGCCGATGCAAGGAAAGCAGCTGCCAAGGGCTATCCGTTGCTCAAGCTGAAGCTGAACGGCGAAGATGACCTGATGCGCGTCGCTGCAGTGCGGATCGGCGCGCCGGATGTGCGGCTGATCGTCGATGCCAACGAAGCGTGGGTCGATGTCGATGTTGAAGAAATGGCAGGCGCGCTTAAAAAGCTGGGGGTCGAATTGATCGAACAGCCGGTGGAGGCCGGCTTCGAAGAGGATCTCGAAGGTATCGCATCGCCGCTGCCATTCTGTGCCGATGAAAGCTGTCATGTCGCCGAAGATATCGAGCGCGTCGCGGGCACTTTTCAGGCGGTCAACATCAAACTGGACAAATCAGGTGGATTAACCGAGGCATTGCGGCTGAATGAGGCGGCCAAGGCGCGAGGCCTGAAAACCATGGTGGGTTGCATGCTTTCGACCAGCCTGGGCATAACGCCTGCGTTCTATCTTGCCCAGACCGCCGATTGGGTCGATCTGGATGGCCCTGCCCTGCTCAAGAAGGACCGGGCAGGCGGTTTCCGCTTCGAGGGCGGAAAGATCAGCCTGCCCGGATGACTTCAGCTATTCTTGGTTGACCTGATCATAGAGCGATTTCGATATGCTTTCCGGCCATGTCGCTGGCCTTCATCGTACCGCCGAACATCATTTTGAGCTTGCCCATCATCGACATATCGGCCTGCCACACTTCGATGTGATCGGGATCAAAACGCAGCATTATAAGATCAGGGTCGGACTTGCCCTGCGGATACCAAACTTCCACCGAGTTCGACCAGAATTTGTCGATCATCGCGCGATCATTGTCGATCGTCAGCAAACCGGAGATACAAGCGAACAGTTTGTGCGCTTCACCGACATATTGCGCCATGGCATTATTGGTTGAGCTCAGCCCCTCGACCAAGCGGCTCGACCGCGTCCCGTAAAACCAGATCGGCCCGTCATGCCCATCAAACTGAGCGGTCATCGGCTGGCTATGCGCGACCTGCGAAGGCAGACCCAGCATGACGAAGGGGCTGCTTTCAAGCGCGCTCCAGAATGCATCGAGCGATTCATAAGTATCTGACATGGCCGTCTCCTGTGATTGATACAGAAGATTACGGCTGGCCCCCAATGACGTTCCCGCACTGATCAAGCATCTTACCAGTCGGCATCGACCAAGCCCACCGGCGCGCCAATATTCAGGCGAAACCCAACCGGACGCTGTGCCATGCGCACATAATCGGACCAGGATCGCCCGGCGGTAGCATGTCTTTGCCGCGCGCCGGGCTAAACTCAGTCCAATCCAAAACGGATCGGGACCGCGCTTTTGTCAGAACACCTCGAACAGCCCGGCAGCGCCCATGCCGCCGCCGACGCACATGGTGACGACGACATATTTCGCGCCGCGACGCTTGCCTTCGATTAGCGCGTGCCCGGTGCAGCGCGCACCGGTCATGCCATAGGGGTGACCGATCGAGATTGAGCCGCCGTTGACGTTGAGGATTTCATCGGGGATGCCCAACACGTCCTGGCAATACAGCACCTGCACCGCGAACGCCTCGTTGAGTTCCCACAAACCGATGTCGTCCATCTTCAGGCCGAAGCGCTTGAGCAGTGGCGGCACCGCGAAAACCGGGCCGATGCCCATTTCGTCAGGCTCGGTTCCGGCTGCTGCCATGCCGATATAGCGGCCCAGCGGCTGCAACCCTTTTTGCTCGGCGATCTTGGCTTCCATGATCACGCACGACGATGCACCGTCGGAAAGCTGGCTGGCATTGCCTGCGGTGATGTTCATGCCTGGCCCCATCACGGGTTGCAGGCCATTGAGCCCTGCCAGCGTCGTGTCGGCGCGATTGCCTTCATCCTTGGTCACCTCGACATCGGTCATCGTGACCTCGCCGGTTTCCTTGTTCTTGAATGCCATTTTGGCCCTCACCGGGATGATCTCGTCGTCGAACTTGCCGGCAGCCTGTCCGGCAGCGGTGCGCATCTGCGAGCGATAGGCATATTCGTCCTGCCGGTCGCGGCTGATATTGTAGCGCGCAGCGACCGTCTCGGCGGTCTGCAACATCGGCATATAGACATTGTTGTGCATCGCCAGCAGCTCGGGGTCTGGCGCGACACGCATTTCCGGCGTTTGCACCATCGAGATCGATTCGACCCCGCCAGCCACCACGATATCCATACGATCAACGATCACCTGCTTGGCGGCGGTGGCAATGGCCATCACGCCTGACGAGCACTGGCGGTCGATCGACATTCCCGCAACCGTGACCGGCAGGCCGGCGCGAAGCGCAGCGGTGCGGCCGATGGTGTGCTGCACGCCTTGCTGGAGTGCCGCACCGTAGACGACGTCATCCACTTCGCCGCCTTCGATTCCGGCGCGCTCGACAGCGGCGCGGATCGAATGGGCGGCGAGCGTCGGCGATGGCGTCGCGTTGAAGCCACCGCGATACGCTTTGCCGATGGGGGTGCGGGCGGTCGAAACAATAACTGCATCACGCATATTAATTCTCCTTGATATCGCGGCTTTCGCTCACTGCGGAACCGACAGGTTCAAACGAAAAACTGGCTGATCCACTCGGCGAGCACCGCAGGCTTGTCTTCGCCTTCGATCTCGACAGAAAATTCAAGCGTCTGCTGCCACTGGCCGGGACGCTTTTCGTCAAGTTCGAGCAGCTTGAAATGGCCGCGAACGCGCTTGCCCGAACGCACCGGGGCAAGAAAGCGAACCTTGTTGCCGCCATAGTTGACGCCCATCTTGACGCCCTCGACATGGGGGCAGTCCGATTTTGCCATCAGCACCGGAAAAAGCGAGAGCGTGAGAAAGCCATGCGCGATGGTGCCGCCGAACGGAGTCATCTTTGCCATCTCGTCGTTGACATGGATAAACTGGTGATCGCCCGTCGCATCGGCAAACTTGTTGATCATGTCCTGATCGACCAGCAGCCATTCGGAAGTGCCTAAGGTCTGGCCCACCATGCCCTGCATTTCCTGTGCGGAAATTGCCTTCATTCTCGCTCTCCTGTCAATGGCCCGGCGATTGCCCTTTTGGCATGGTGCCGAACGGAACGCGCGTCTTCTGGCGCTTTTCTGATCGATGCACAAGGCCCCGTGGCACGCCGCTACGGCATGCGGTCAGCCAGCCAAGGTTTACGCAAACGTAAATTTCACAAGCGGTTGCGAATCGCGGGATCAGCGACTTTCGTCCCCTGGGCTACCATAGCCGCCTTCGGGGTAGGGCAGGACGAATTTGCCGTCGGGCGCTGCTGTAAAGCTGGTCTGGGTCGGGTAGGCAAATTCAAGGCCTTCTGCATTGCACCTCTCAAGGATCGCCAGCCCGATGCGGTGACGCGCCTCGAATACCACCTCGAAATCGCTGCTCATGATGTCGAAATCCATCTCGAAATCGATCGAACTCGCGCCAAAACCGACAAATCCGCAGCGGATGAACACGCCGTTTGCCTGCTCCACCACTTCGCGCAGCATAGTTGGCAACAGCCGCGCCTTGTCCGGGGGTGTCTGGTAAACCAGACCGATGCGATAGCGGGTGCGACGCCGGTTGAGCCGCGTGTAATTGATGATCAGTTTGGAGAGCAGATTGGTGTTCGAGATGATGATCTCTTCCCCCGTCAGCGAACGCAGCCGCGCGCTTTTCAGGCCGATTTTTTCGACCGTCGCCTGGGTCGAATCAAAGCCGATCGTCTCGCCACGTTTGAAGGGCTTGTCGAAGATGATCGACAGGGCTGCGAACAAATCCGAGAATATCCCTTGCGCGGCCAGACCGATAGCGATGCCGCCGATACCCAGACCCGCAATCAGGCCGGTGACATTCACCCCCAGATTGTCGAGCACCATGATCGCGGCGATGGAAAACAGCACCACGCTGACCAGCAGCTTGATCAGCGACATGGCGTTGGCGAGCGTCTCGCTGCCCTCATCGTCGCCCGCCAATGCACGGCGTTCGATGATGCCCAAAATGATCTCGCGCAGCCAGATGGCGGCCTGGAACACCGACGCCACGGTGAACAGGAAACCGACCACCTGCACCATGCCCAGCGGCGCTTCTGAAAAGCCGACCACCAGCCGAACAGCGACCATGATCAGGAAATACTGCTTGGTCTTGGAGAGGGTGCGCGCAATGATAGCCGACAGTGATAGCCTGTCAGGCTGTCGATCGGCATATATCCGGGCGCGCCGCTGAATATAAGCAAGCGCCAGATAAGTCGCGGTGCCAATGCCAACAGCAATCGCAATTTCAACCGCGTGGTTGGTTATCCATAACCAAAGGCCGTTGAGCCGAGCCCCGGCGTTCTCGGCGGTTAATGGAGTCGGGAGGATAGCAATGGCATCAGCCGAAAGTTTCGCGGTCATGCCCCGCAACTAGGGCGCACAGCAGTGTCATGCAACCCGCGCCGCTGCTCCCTGCTTGCTGAGCGGACGGTATGAGGCTTCCCTGCGGCGACGCGCCAGATATGTGTCCAGCCCGATCTGCAGCGCAATCAGCATATAAATAAACGGCTGAAATGCGATGCCGACAAACAACGACCCCACCAAGTAAATGATCTGGCCATTCTGCAACGCCAGCGCCAGCGGCACCACCCAATCCTCCTCGGCCCGCGCCCGCTTTCGATAGAGCCGCTGCACCACCTCCATCCGCCAGATGCCGCCCAGATGGATGATCAGCCACATGATCAGCCCCGCAAAGCCCTGCTCGCCCAGCATCTCGAAATAGCTGGAGTGATAGGCACGGCCCGCATCATTGACCTCCTGCCTTTCGATCTGGGTGTTGGTGCCATCGCCTTTGGCCGCGACGGTGTCGAATTTCACTTTGTTTTGCAGATACGCCTCAAATCCGCCGCCCATCGGATTGGTCTGGACATAATCCCATGTCCAGGCCCACACCGCTACGCGGGTCGAGGCGGATTGATCGGCTTTATACTCGCCGATTGTCGCCATGCGATTGGTGAAGCTTTGCGGCAGCACAGGGATCGACAGCACCGCCAGCGCCGCCGCCAGCCCCGCGTATACAAACCGGTAACGCACGAAGCGCAGCATCAGCAGCGCCAGCACGCCAATACATACCAGCCCGGTCCGCGCCTGGGTGCCAACCGGGATCAGCAGGCACGCAAAGACCAACGCCCATGCAAAGCCCTTTACCCGCCAATCGGGCGCAAACACCGTGCCGAATTTCGCCAGCCACAAGATCAACGGTATGATGCAGATCGCCACGGTCGATATGATCGAGCCTTCGTAAAGCCCGCTGTTGTCATCGACCAGCAGCCGCATGACACCATAGCCGCCACCGGTCGCCACCGTCTTGATGCCGCCGGTTATGATGATCGAACTGGCGCACAGCACCATCAACAGCGCCAGCGCCTCGATCCGCAATTTGGTCCGCAAGGTGAGCGGAAGGAACATCGCAAAGACCAGAGCCTTCCACACCCAGTCCCATTTGCCCTGCGCATCGATCGGGAAATCGGCAACGCTGGTGGTGTAGGCGCAATACACGAACAGCAACGCCATCACGCCCTGCCGAAATGAAACCCGCGTATCACGCTTGTCGTCGGCAATCAGCCAGCCCAGAAACGCAAGGCCAAAGACGACCAGCGAAACCGGCACCGCATTGAGCATCCAGTAGCTCAGCCGCTGCGGCGCGACGATATCGACATAGGCATAGACCAGCACGAATATGAAAGGCCGTTTGAATCCCAGCGCCAGAAACGCCATGAGAAAGCCGACAAAGGCAAGATCACGCATCGCGATCCTCCGGCTGCGGCCTGGCCTTGCGGCCGACGAAAAAGCCGCTGCCTACCTCGTCCATCGGCGGCCGCGTTTCCTTGTCGAGATCAGCACGCCAGACCAGCCGCCAGGCAGCAAGCGCGACCAGCAGATGCGCAACGGCGATGGCAAAATTATCGACCATGCATCCGGTTCCTGCCTGCGTTTCCTTATGCCCGACTATGCACAGCGCAGCATCCTGTCTACAGTCTTAGCGGCAATGGGTTGACGCGGCGTTAATCCTTTTGCGCCATAGATTTGGCTGCCATGACCCGGATACTGCACGTCCTCGACCACAGCCTGCCGCTACACAGCGGCTATGCGTTTCGCACCCGCGCCATCCTGACCGCGCAGCAGCGCGCCGGGCTGGAGGTACGCGGCGTCACCAGTGTACGGCATAACAATTCGTTGCCCGCAGGTTCGAAAATTGAGCCTGTCGAGGTCCATGATGGCCTGACCTTCCACCGCACGCTGGATGCGGTGTCCGGGCCACCGGGCCTGCGCGAGTGGCGCGATATCGCAGCGCTTGCCCGCGCCACCGAAGGCACATGCCGCAGTTGGCGGCCCGATATCCTGCACGCGCATTCGCCGATGCTCGACGGATTGGCAGCGCTGCGTGTCGGCAGGAAGCTGGGAATTCCGGTATTGTACGAGATCCGCGCCTTCTGGGAAGACGCAGCGGTGGGCAATGGCACCGGCACGCAAGGCTCGGCCAAATACTGGCTGACACGCCAGATGGAAAACCGCGCAATTGCCGGAGCCGACGCCGTGGCCGTGATCTGCGAAGGTCTGCGCGCTGACCTGATCGAACGCGGCGTTCCGGCGAGCAAGATCATGGTCTCCCCCAATGGCGTGGATATGGAACTGTTCGGCAGCCCTGCCCCCGCCGATCCGGCGCTGACCGAGGCGCTGGGGCTGACCGGCAAGACGGTGATCGGCTTCATCGGCAGCTTTTACCCCTATGAGGGTCTGGACGACCTGATTGCTGCGATGCCGATGCTGCTGGCGCACGATCCGGACATTGCGCTGTTGCTGATCGGGGGTGGCCCTGCCGAAGCTGCCTTGCGCGCGCAGGCCGCAGCCTCCACCGCTGCCGCAGCGATCCGCTTTGTCGGACGAGTGCCGCATCGTCAGGTCGAGCGTTATTACAGCCTGATCGATATCCTTGCCTATCCGCGCAAGGCGATGCGGCTGACCGAGACCGTGACCCCGCTCAAACCGCTAGAGGCGATGGCGCAGGGCCGGTTGGTGGCCGCATCCAACGTCGGCGGCCACCGCGAACTGATCACCGATGGCGTAACCGGAACGCTGTTTCCCGCCGATGATCCGGCAGGCATGGCCGCAGCGCTTGCCAATCTGGCACAGGCTCGCCACCTGTGGGACGATCGCCGCGCCGCAGCGCGGGCTTTTGTCGCCCAGGATCGCAACTGGGAGCGCAACGTTCAGCGTTATCAACCCGTTTACCAGACCATGCTAGACCGGCAATCATCAAGCCGCATTGCCGATGCTGCCTGACGCGATACCGGTGGTTCGATCGTGACATTTGCATCCGCGTTCGGCTAGGTTGCAGGTCAATGTCAGAATCTTTAGGACCACTGGTAATTAACTGATTTTGGTGGATTTTATGATTTCTATATTTGCCACTGCCCGATCCGGCTTGAGAGATGCAAATGTCGAAATCGATCCACTAGCCGAGGCGTAGAACCGATGACCGACGAGCTTACCGACGAGACCGGAGACCTGCAGGCGGCGGCCCAGCTTTCGCCTGTGCGGTATGCCGGGCTTATCGGCATTGGCGGCGGCGTGGTCGCAGGCTTTGCCAGCAGCTTCATTCCGATGAGCGCCATCGAAGGCTTTGTCAGCGCTTATGGCATCGCTGAACTGCTGCCCGCCGCCGCACCGCCGCTGGGCAACACCGCCCAACTGGCGCTCAGCGCCGGGATTGGAACACTGACCGCAGGGGCGCTGTTTGCATTGCTGCCGCGCAGGGAGACAAATGACATGGGTTCTGAAGCAAGCTTCGCGACAGGGAATGCAGAACCTGGCATGCAGCATGAAGCCGAATGGGCAGGAAAACCGACTCCATCGAGTGCTGGCTTTGTCGGCCCCAGATTAGGCGGATGGTTGCGCGGCTTGCGCTTTGGCAAACCCGAGGCCGCCGAGGGTGAGATCACCGATTTTGCAGACCTGAATCGCAAGCGTTTGCGGATGGCCGATCAACATCCCGACGCTCCTGTTCGTGCGCCAATATTCGCCAGCAGCGATCTTGCCGAGCCGCTGGATGTGCCAGTGGCGGCACGCTCGATTGCCACGCCATTGCCCGCTCAGGAAGAGATAGAAGACGCACAGCGGGTGGCACCGTTGGACCTGGGCGAAGACATGGCAGTTGCAGCAGAAGACGCCGCTGCCGAATTCATGGCGCTATCAACGCGCTTTGCGCCGCCGCTGACCCAGGCGGAGGAGAACGAAGACACCACAGCGCCGCTGCGCCCGTTCGATACGGAGCGCAAAGCAGCGCTCACGCAGGCCACGGGTCCAAAATCCGGGGCTTCCCAAACCCCGCGTGAACCCTTGGTTGCAACAGCAGGTTCTGCTGCCCCGGCTACCGATGATCTTTCCCAGCTGAGCATCGCCGATCTGATCGGCCGCCTGGAAAGCGGACTGGATCGGCGCAAGGCTCAAGCTGTCGGCGCAATGGCATCGACGGCAGACTCAGGCCTTTCCGACACTCGCCACATCCGCCTTGCGCAAGCTGGCTCTGCCACGGCAAGCGGGAAAGAGCGCGAACCGGTCGATGCAGCAGATGCCACGCCGCCCGAAACCAGTCAGCGTTTCCCGCTTCGCCTTGATCGCGCCGAAACGGACATACTTGCTGAAGCAACCGGCTTTACCGCTTCTACCAACCGCCTGGCTTCTTTCGGGTACAGCGATACGTGGAACGGTGAGATTGAGTATCAGCAGCCTTCTGTCGGCAGTACGTCAACCCCGATTGAACCGACCTGGGTGGCTAGTGAACCTGTCATCAAGCAACACTCCAGCCCAACGCCGAATGTCGAACCGGTCAGCATGACCCAGACACCTGCAGCGGACGATATGGACGCCGCCTTGCGCGACGCGCTGGCTACCTTGCGGCAGTTGTCAG
>JBBQXX010000002.1:0-34502 GCA_038209235.1 Sphingomonadales bacterium
CAAAAATCTGCGGCGGCTGGCATTGATAGTGTCAGAAATCGATCAGGACTTCAGCTCCGAACTGGCGGGGAGGACGAGCGCCGGCAAAAGTGAACAGCCCTGCGACCGGCAGCGTGCTGCTGATACCGCGATTATCGAGCAGATTGCGCCCGAACACCGAGAATGTCACCTCTGCTCCGCCAAAATCATGCGTGTACGAAATAGTTGAATCGAGCAATTCACGTTCCGCCGCCGTGCAGCGCCGGTCGTTTGTGACGATATTCTGGGCCAGCAGCGCTCGATCAGCGACGATGCAGGTTGTAAACTTGTCGATAAAGCGGAACGTGGTGTTCCACTGGAACTCGCCGTCGCCCACTGGCCGGGTATAATCGAACCCTGCCGACCAGGCGAATTCCGGCGCACGGCGCAGATCGAGATCAGACACATCGCGGCCCGCGCGGAAGAACCGTCGATAGTCTGCATCAAGATAGGTGGCCGAGAAATTGAATTGCAGGCTGTCCGAAGGCACCGCGACGATTTCCAGTTCTATCCCCCGTATCCGAGCAGAAGCAGCGTTTTCAACGATGGTTTCCTGGGGCGAAATGGCGCTGATCGGTGGCAGGGTGGCGCGCACCAGTTCTTCCTGCTTGTCCGAATAATCGGTCTGGAAGATCGCGATATTGGTGCGCAGGCGGCGGTCCAGCCAGTCTGCCTTCAGGCCGATTTCATAAGCATCGACGATTTCCGGCTGATACGGGCCAATCGCGGTCGGCGTTGTCGCGCGGCCGTTGAAGCCGCCCGAACGGAAACCGCGCGAAAAAGACGCGTAAACCAGCTGCCCGCCATCAAACTGATAATCGAGGCTGCCACGGAAGGTGAACTCGCCAAAATCTTCAGAACCACTGCACGATGCCAGCGTAATACCTGCAAAACCCACCGGGCACGCTCCAGTGGGGCTAAGCCCGAAGTTGGTGGTCAGCGCCTTTTCATCACGCGTGTAGCGACCGCCAACCCCAAAGGTCAGCTGGTCAGTAAGCTTGAAACGCGCATCGGCAAAACCGGCATAGGATCTGGAATCGCCGATGGACAACTGAAACGTTCGCACATTGGGGCCAGCCAGGCCCAGAAATGACGTCTGCCGCAGGCGGTAGGTGCTGTTGAAATAAAAGGCGCCGATCACGATATCCATCCATTCGGTGACGTCGCCTGCAAAGCGCACTTCCTGACTGAATTGCTCGTAGCGCTGGATGCGCAGCGTATCGAAGAAGTTGATCGACGAGGAATCGAAGTCTTGTCTCACGCTTTCATTGTTTTTGCGCCATCCGGTAACCGATGTCAGCGTGAAATCGCCCAGTTCGATATTGATCGTGCCGCTGATCGCGTCGGTCTTGTTGGTGACCGGCTGTTCGATATTGCTGAACACGGTGTAGAGTTGATTACCGTTGAATGGTGTGCGGTTACATTGCTCATTGGGAATGTTGAACGCGCGGACGAGGCCGACGCCGGGAACAGGAACCTGCAAACAGATCAGGTCAGAGTTGTTGGAAAGGCTGGCGGTGGCGACCTCGCCGTCTTCCTCGATATGTTCGTAGGTGATCACCGCCTCGATATCATCGGTAGGGGTGATCAGTGCGGTGACACCGGCAGTCCAGATCTCATATTCCCCCTGCCTGCGGTTGAGCGTGACGTTGCGCAGAAATCCATCGGTCTTGTCGTAGAAGAAGAAGCCCTTCAGCGCCAGAAAATCCCCGACCATCGGCGCGTTGACCACAAGTCGCCCACGCACGGTGTTAAAATCGGCATAGCCCAGTGATGCGCGCACGCCCAATTCGCCGGTCGGCCTGCTACGGCGCACGTTGATCACGCCGCCGATCGTGTTGCGCCCAAACAGCGTGCCCTGCGGACCGCGCAGGACTTCGATCGACTCGAGGTCAAAGACATCGAGTAACTGGCCGGTGTTGGTACCGATGAACACATCATCGACCATCACACCGACGGCGGGGTCGAAGCTCTTTTCGATATCCTCAAAGCTGATCCCCCGAATGGCGATGGCAGCAGCGCTCGGCCCGGCATTGACCTGATCAACGATCAGACCTGGCACACGCCCGGCAAGATCGCGAATATCATCGATCGCGCCCTGCTGTAGCGCCTCGGAATCGAGCGCGGAAACCGCAACTGGAACCTCCTGCAGCGATTCCTGTCGCAGTTGCGCGGTGACCACAATGGTCCGCAGCCCGGTTTCCTCTGCCACTTCGGCATCTTCTTCGGCAGTCTGGTCCTGCGCCAGCGCGCCAGACGGTGCTGCCACCAGGCCAAGGCCCAGCGCAAATACCGAAGCCGACAGATAGGTCGATACCTTCATCACAATCCTCCCCATTGCTGCGGATTACGCCCGCATCGTTTTTTCGTATCCTATAGAAAATGACCCGCGCGGCGGTTTGCCTCAAGTGTCAAAAATGACAGTCGCGGGCACCGGCGCTTTGGTTAGTGTTGCTATCACACGCCAAATCCCTGCGCCTTCACCAACCTGTTGCGCAGATGACAGCAGATACCGGCGCGCAGGAGAAATCAGGATGCCGATAAAGCGCAGCTTCTGCCGGTTCTGCCATGCCAATTGCGCTATTCTTGTCGAAACCGAAGACGACAAGGTGGTCAGCATTGCAGGCGATGCGCAAGACCCGGTGTTCGGCGGTTATACCTGTATCAAGGGCCGCCAGTTGCCCGAAGCGCATAACCACCCCGAACGGCTGCTGGCATCGCAGAAAAAAGGCGCAGACGCGTTCGCGCCGATTGCGACCGACATTGCGCTCGATGAGATCGGCGCGAAGCTCAAGGCGCTGGTCGATGAATACGGCCCGGACAGCGTAGCGATTTATGCAGGCACCTATGCGTTCCAGAATTCGGCCGCTGTGGCAGCAGCGATGGCCTTTGCGCAAGGGCTTGGCACACGGCATTTCTATACCAGCGTCACGCTCGACCAGCCCGCCAAGGTCTATACCAGCTTTCAATACGGCCAATGGGCCGGCGGCGGTCATGTGTTCGGCGACGCCGATGTTGCGCTGTTTATCGGCAACAACCCGATTGTCTCGCATTATGGCCCGCCTGGAGGCCTGCCGCCGTTCTCGCCATCGCGCCGCCTGCGCGACGCCCTGGCAGGCGGGCTGAAGCTTATCGTCGCCGATCCGCGCACCAGCGATGTCGCCGCGCTGGCGCACATCCATCTGCCGGTCAAACCCGGCGAAGACCCGGCGCTGCTGGCAGGCATGCTCCACGTCATCCTGGAAGAGCGGCTGTATGACGAAGCGTTCGTCCAGGCGCATGTCGATGGCATTGCCGAGCTGAAACAGGCGGTCGCTGCCTTTCCGCCTGCGGTTGCAGCATCGCGCGCGGGGGTCAGCCAGGCTGATCTGGTCGCCGCCGCGCGGATGTTCGCAGGTGGCACCAAAGGTTCCGCGAGCACGGGTACCGGGCCGGAAATGGCGGGTAACGGCACGCTCACCCAATATCTGGTGACCAGCCTCAACGTGCTGTGCGGCCGGTTTTGCCGCGAGGGTGAGAAAAGCTCGATCCCGCGTATTTTCACTCCGGTGACCGAGCGGCGCGCGCAGGTGAATGCCCCGATGAAGCTATGGGGCGAAGGCTTTGATACATCGCGCTTTCGCGGGCTAACCAAGCTGTTGAATGAGATGCCGTGCAACGTGCTGGCCGATGAGATGCTGACCCCTGGCAAAGGTCAGGTCAAAGCGCTGATCTGCATCGGCGGCAATCCGGTGGTCGCCTTTCCCGATCAGGACAAGATGACGCGCGCCATCGATGGCCTCGACCTGTTCGTCACGGTCGATGTGCGCTCCGAAGGCGCATCGGCCAGGCGCGCCGATTACATCCTCGCGCCGACGATGTCGCTGGAGCGCGATGACATCTCGTCGCTTTCCGAATGGTGGTATGAAATACCGTACGCGCGCTACACCGAAGCGGTGCTGCCGCGTCCCGAAGGCCTGCTCGACGAGTATGAAATGCTGTGGGGGCTGGCCAGGCGACTGGGCAGCGGACTGCCGCTCGCCGGTGGGGCTTGCCCGATGGATGTATGCCCGGACAAGGAAACTTTCCTCGATCTGGCGGTCGCCGGATGTGTGGTCGCGCCCAGCCAGGTGCACGCCGACAGCGACGATGGCCGTCCGGTGATCTATTGGGACAAGCACCCGGTTGTCGAACCAGCAGAGCCCGGCCACGAGGCGCGCTTCGATCTGGCGGGCGGGGGCATGCCTGCGCAGCTCACCGCTTACGGCTGCGATGATCCGGTGGCTGGCGACTATCCTTTCCGGCTGATCTCGCGCCGCAGCCGCCACCGGTACAATTCTACCGGCGGGCATCTCACCGCGCTGAAGGCCAAGCGCACCACCAACCCGGCGCATATCCATCCTGATGATCTGGCAGGTCTGGGTGTTGGCGATGGCGAGATGATCCGCATCGCCTCGCAGCATGGCGAGGTGCATGCGCTGGCCAAGGCGTCGGATGGCTTGCGGCGCGGTGTGATATCGATGGCGCATGGCTATGGCGATCCCGATGTCGGCCCCGGTGACGTGGCAACACGCGGCGCATCGACCAACCGGCTGGTCAGCGAAACCAGCAGCTTTGATCCGATCACCGGTCAGTCGTTGCAAAGCGCCATCCCGGTAAAGGTGCTGCGTGTTTGATCGTTTAAAAATCCTTCCTTTAGGGGAGGGGAACCGCAAGGCGTTGGAGGGGCTGCGGCCGGGCGCGGCGATGGAATGGAAGCACTATCCCGCTTCCCCTCCGTCAGCCTTGCGGGCTGCCACCTCCCCCTTGCGGGGAGGATTGAAAAGAAGGCGTTTGCCCGCCATCACACGCCGCATGACATACACCCCCGTTACCCCCGCCGATCTGCTACCGGCCACCACCCGGTTTGTGCGGCATGATGGCGCAGCATTCTTGATCGTGTGCGATACAGATGGCAGCATTTACGCGCTCGACGGCCTGTGCAGCCATGCGCAATTTCCGCTGGAGGGCGCGCGGCTGCGGCGCGGGCATATCATCTGCCCGCACCACGGGGCGCGTTTTGACATCACCACCGGGGCTGCTAAAGGCCCGCCTGCATCTTGCGGCATCGCGCGATACGCGGCGCGCGAGGTCGATGGCATGATCGAACTGGACGTTGGCGCATGACATTCGATGTAAAGGGCAAGGTCGTGCTGATCACCGGCGCAGCATCGGGCATCGGGGCGGCAACCGCGCGACTGGCCGCAGCGCGCGGCGCGCAGGTCATCGCCACCGATCTGGATGGGGTCAAGGTGCAGGGTATCGCCGCCGATTGCCACTGCATCGGCCTGACGCATGATGTCACCGATCCGCATGACTGGGACAATGCGATTGCTGCGGCGGTGCATCATCACGGGCGGCTCGATGCGCTGGTGTCCAACGCGGGGATCGTCAATTACGAGCCGATCATCGATCTGGACATGGCGCGCTTTCGCAAACTCAACCAGGTGCATGTCGAGGGCAGCTTTATCGGCATGCAGCGCGCGGTGGCCCAGATGCGCAAGCAGGCCGATGGCAAGCCTGCCACCGGCAGCATCATCCTCACCGCATCGGTGATGGCCAACTGCGTAGCGCCCGGAATCTCGGCTTATGCCGTCGCCAAATCGGCGATGGCCAACATGGCGCGCGCGGTAGGTGTCGAACTGGGCCGCAAGGGCGACATGATCCGGGTCAACGCCGTCTGCCCCGGACCGACGCGCACCCCGTTGCTCGAAGGGGTCATGGCGCCTGGCGCGATGGATGATCCCGAGCACTGGAAAGACGTGCCGCTGGGTGTGCCGCAGGAGCCAGAGGACATTGCCGAGAGCATCCTGTTCCTGATCAGCGAGGAATCCGCGTTCATGACTGCAACCCAATTGGTGGTCGATGGCGGCTGGAGCCTGACATGACCCGAACCGCGATCGTCACCGGATCGACATCGGGCATCGGCCGCGCCACTGCACTGCGGCTGGCAAAAGCGGGCTTTCATATCATTGCCACGGGCCGCAGCATGGAGCGGGGCGCTGAAACCGTCGCTCAGGTCAAGGCCGCCAAAGGCAGCGCCGAATTCCACAGCTTCGATGTCACTTCGGAAAGCGACTGGGCAGCTTTCGCAGATACGATTACATCCGCGCACGCTTCGGTCGATGCGCTGATCAACAGCGCCGGATCGTTCTTTGCCAGGCCGCTGCCCGACACCACGCTCGAGGAGTTTCGCGCGCTGTGGACCGCCGATGTCGAGAGCGTGGTGCTGGGCACCAAATATGGCCTGCGGATGATGCGCGACACCAGGACTGCAGGCTCGATCGTCAACATCTCCTCGCTCGCCGGGCTGATCGGGCTTGAGGATTGCGCTGCCTATTGCGCCGCCAAGGCAGCGGTCACCCATTTCAGCCGGGTTGCCGCGCTCGAAGGCGCACAGCTTGATCCCAAGGTACGCGTCAACTCGCTCAATCCCGGCGTGATCTATACCGAGATGATTACGGGCGCTTATGGCGACAGCGACGATGTGAAGGCGTTCGTCATGGATGGCAACGCGCTGCAGCGGGTCGGCACCGCGCAGGATATCGCCAGCGCCGCAACCTTCCTCGCCAGCCCCGCTTCGCGCATGATCACCGGCACGGCGATGCTGGTCGATGGCGGACGCGGTGCAGACTGATTTACGCTTTGCCGGAGATTTTTTGCTTATGACCACCAACCGCCAGTTCATCCTCAAGCGCCGCCCCGATGGCGCGCCTGCCGCGCACGATTTCGCGCTCGAAACCTCGGCGCTGCCCCAGCTTGCCGATGGCGAGTTCCTGATCCGCAACCATTACGCCTCGCTCGATCCGGCGCAGCGCGGCTGGATGTCCGACGCCGAAAGCTATATGCCGCCGATCCCGCTGGGTGCACCGGTGCGCGCCACCACCATCGGCGTAGTGCACGACAGCAAGGCAGAAGGCTTTGCCAAGGGCCAGTGGGTGGTGGGGCTGAACGCTATCGAGGATTATTCGGTCGGCGTGCTGGGCGGCTTTACCCAACCGGTTGATCCAGACGCGGTGCCATCGGTCACCAACTATCTGTCGCTGTTCGGCGCGGTCGGCATGACCGCCTATTTCGGTTTTATTGAGGTGTGCGAACCCAAGGCAGGCGATGTCGTGCTGGTCACCGGCGCTGCTGGTGCGGTAGGGTCGCTGGTCGGCCAGATCGCCAAGATCATGGGCTGCACCGTGATCGGGATTGCAGGAGGCGCCGAGAAATGCGCGCGGCTGACCGGGCGTTACGGCTTTGACCACGCGATCGATTATCGCGGCAAGGATGCAGCCGCGCTTGATGCTGCAATCAAGGCCGTCGCCCCCGATGGGCTCGATGTGATCTTCGAGAATGTCGGCGGCGACATACTCGATGCGGGCCTGATGAACCTGCGTAACGGTGCGCGCGTTGGCCTGTGCGGGCTGATCAGCGAGTATAACGCACCGCAACCGGTGGGTGCGCGCAACATCTGGCAGCTGATCGTCCACCGCGCCTCGATCCGCGGGCTTCTGGTGGCCGATTACATTGCGCGCTTTGCCGAAGGCGGCGCGCAAATGGGCGCATGGGCAGCATCTGGCAAGCTGATCGTCGACGAGCATATCGACGAAGGGCTGGATAACGCGCTGCCCGCCTTCATGCGGCTGTTCGAGGGGTCGAACCAGGGCAAGATGATCCTGAAGATCGCCTGATACCAAGCTGCCCGGCTGTTTTTACGATAGGGTCTGGCCCGCTATGCCCACCGCCATGTCCGCTGTGATCTGCAACGGGCCAGATGTGTAGCCGCGCCAATCAATGACAAGGAAATCGCATGAGCAGACTGAACGGACGCAAGGCCCTCGTCACCGGCGGAGCATCGGGAATCGGCGCTGCCACGGTCAGGCGATTGCAGGCCGATGGTGCCACCGTGCTGGCGTGCGACATCAGCAGCGACGGATTGGCGGGTAACATCAACCATGTCGCCAATCTGGCTGATCCGCACGCGATTGCCGCGCTGGCCGCCGCTGCCCACAGCCAACTGGGTGGGCTGGATATCCTGATCAACAATGCCGGGGTGTGTCCGGTCGGCACGCTGGAGGATCTGACCGACGACCAGTGGCAGTTCGGGCTGGATGTAAACCTGCTTGCCCCGGCGCGGCTGACCAAGGCGTGTCTGCAGATGCTGCGCGCCTCACAGGCGGGGCGGGTGATCAACACCGGATCGATCCTGTCGCGCTATGGCGATGCGGGCCTTGGCGCGTATGCTGCTTCCAAGCATGCGATCCTGGGCTTCACCCGTTCGCTGGCGATGGAACTTGGGCCAATCGGCGTAACGGTAAATTGCGTACAGCCCGGCTGTATCGTCACCGGTATGACGCGCGGGATGCTCGAGAACGCGGCGGCGGCGGATTATTATCGCGATAAATCGGCACTCAAGCGGTTGGGCGAGCCTGAGGATATCGCCGATGTCATCGCCTTTCTCGCCAGCGATGACGCGCGCTTCATCACCGGCCAGGGCATCGTCGCCGATGGTGGCGTGATGACGCACAGCTGACGCGGCACGTCAGTCGTTATCGAACTGGGAGACCGCATCACGGCTGGCGTGGAGCACGGCGAGCAATTCGACATGATCGGGCTTGTATCGAAAGATCAGGATGTAGTTTGCGACCGGCGTGCTGCGAATATCAACACCCAGGTCTTCGCGCGCCGTGCCCAGTGTTCCGCGAAGCTCCGCCAGTCGGCGAGCCTTTTGGACAAGGCGACGTCTGAAAGCGTCCGCCATCGTGCGATGACCGCTTTCGCGGGCGATATACCCCGAAATCTGCCTTAGCTGGGTTTGCGCCTGCGCGCTGATGCGAAGCTTGCGCATCACGCTTTTCCGGCTTCGGCTTCCCACGCATCCAGATCGGCCTCTAGCTGGGCCTCAACCTCCTCAAGCGTAAACCATTTGTCCTCGGCAATCGACGCATCGATCGTCTCGCGCAGTGCATTGAGCTTCGACTCGCGCTCCTCGACCAGCCGCAAACCTTCGCGCACGATTTCGCTGGCGGAGCCATACCGGCCCGTCTTCAGCAGCGCCTCGACATACCCTTCCCAACGTTCGCCAACAGATACATTCATGGTTCTTGCTCCTGACTTTCTAACGCTTACGCTATCACGATAACACAAATTGCGCAATGTTCGTTATCGGTCCGCTGCATCCGATCCTAGCATTTTCGTCTATCGCCGCCGCGCGCTGCTGCAGGCTATGACCATCCCATGACACAGGATAATCGCGGGAGCAGGACATGACGGTGGCAGCAGAGCAGAAGAGCTTTTTCCATCCGGACATCCTGTCCGATCCCTTTGCATTCTATCAGGACAAGATCCCCGCGCAGCCGGTCTACCACGATACGGCAAGCGGCCTGTATCTGGTGCTGAGCCACAGACTGGTCAGCGAAGCGACCGGGCGGATCGAAGAATTTTCGAATAACTTTCAGGCTGTTCTTTCAGGGTCCCGCTCCGAAGACCCCGAAGTGAAGGAAATTCTTGCTGGCGGCTGGGCCCAGGTCAATACCTTGCTGACCGCCGATCCGCCGGTGCACACGCGGTTCCGCAAACTGGTCAACCTGGCTTTTTCCGCCCCGCGCGTGAACAAGCTCGAAGCGCATATCCGCGAGATCGCGCGTGATCTTATTGATAATATGCTCGCCAAGGACGAGATCGATTTCGTGCGTGATTTCGCCGTACCCTTGCCGATCAGGATGATATCCGAACAGCTTGGCCTGACGTCCGAGGAACCCGGCACCATCAAGCGCTGGACCGATGCCTTTGTCGATCGGCTGGGGGGAATGGTGCCCAGGGACCGCGAGCTGCAATGCGCGCACGAGGTGGTGGCGTTCCAGCACGCGATCAAGGCGCAGATGGACCTGCGCCGCGCCAACCGGACCGATGATCTGCTCTCCGATCTGGTCCATGCGCAGATCGAAGGCGAGCGTTCGCTGAACGATGGCGAACTGCTCTCTATCGTCCAGCAGCTGCTGGTGGCGGGCAATGAGACCACCACCGCATCGCTGGCCGAGGGCATCATCCTGCTGGCACGCAACCCGGCGGAACTGGCCAAGGCCAAGGCAGACCCCAAGATCATCCCCAACATGGTCGAGGAAATCCTGCGGCTGGCCAGCGCATCGTCGGGTATCTGGCGGGTGATGAAGGCCGATGCCGAGCTGGGCGGGGTCACCCTGCCCAAGGGCGCGATGGTGATGATGCGCTATGCTGCGGCCAATCGCGATCCGGAACGGTATGAGGAACCCGACCGCTTCATCGCCGACCGCAGCAATGCGCGCACCCATCTCGCGTTCGGGCGAGGCATCCATATGTGTGTCGGCAACATGCTCAGCCGCAAGGAAATGACCGTCGCGTTCGAAGAGCTGCTGCCGCGCATCGCGGGCATCACGCTGACCGACGAAACCGCGATCGCCTATCCGCCCAATATGATGCTGCGCGGCCCGACGCGCGTGCCGGTGCGTTTCGAGCCTGAACCATGAACTTCGATTATGACGAAAACCAGCTGCTGTTCCGCGCCTCGGTCGAGCGGTTTCTGGAAGGCAGCGATATCGCGTCGCGCAAAGCGCTACGGGCTGCACCCGGCGGTATCGACCGCAACCGCTGGCAGGCGATGGCAGACCTTGGGCTGACCGCGATGGCGCTTGCCGAAAACAAGGGGGGCCTTGGCAGCAGTCGGCTCGATCTGGTCGCTGTGGGCGAGAGCTTTGGCCTGCGCATTTCATCGGACAACTGGCTGGAAAACGCGGTGCTTCCGCTTGCCATCATCGGGCAGGCTTTGCCCGAAGGCCATGCCATCACCGATGCGCTGGTGAGCGGCGAGGCACTGGCAGCGCTGGCGCTGTTCGAACCGGATGGAAGGCATGTCACCACGCCGCAGACCACCACGGCGCGCGCTTCGGCTTCGGGCTATGTGCTGTCGGGCGACAAGACCTTTGTGCTCGGCGGTATGGCGGCGGACTGGCTGCTGGTCAGCGCTGTGCTGGATAGTGCCCCTGCGCTGTTTGTGGTCGCCGGCGATGCACGCGGTCTGTTCAGGCGCGGTTATCAGGTGATCGATGGCAATATCGCTGCGCAAGTGCAGCTGCGCGGCTGCGAGGTCGGCAGCGATGCCCGGCTCGTTCTCGACTGGAGTGCTGTCGACATAGCGCTGACCACGGGCCAGCTGATCGCCGCTGCCGAGATGACCGGGCTGGCGCAGCGTCTGTTTGATGATACCTTGGCCTATGTCCGCCAGCGCGAACAGTTCGGCCAGCCGATCGGGCGGTTTCAGGCGATCCAGCACCGCATGGTCGATTGCTATGGGCTGGTTGATCAGTGCCGCAGTGCGCTGATCGCCGCTGTCACTTCAGGCGATGCCGCCGAGATCGCCGGGATGAAGGCGGTGGTCGCTGATGCTGCATTGCACATCGGGCGCGAGGCGATCCAGCTGCACGGCGGCATGGGCACCACCGATGAGCTGGAGATCGGCCATGCGCACAAGCGCGTGCTGCTGCTCTCGCAGTGGCTGGGCGATGCCGCCTGCGGGCTCGATGCCTATGCGGCCAATGCTGATGTACCCGATGCCTATGAGAGGGCGGCATGAGCGCGCCTTCCCCCTTCGCTCCGGCCCCCTTCGCTCCGGCCCCCTTCGCTTCGGCCCCCTTCGCTCCGGCCCGCTTCGATCTGGCTCCCGTCGCGCCGGGTCTGTGGACCGATGAGGCACAGCCGCGCCTGATCGGCGCGCAACACAGGGTAACCGGCGAGATCGTCTTCCCGATACCCGATGGCGATGCCGCGCAGCATTACGACGCGCTGCTTTTGTCGCGCACCGGCAGCTTGTGGTCGTGGACCAGCCAGGATTTTCGCCCCAAGTCCCCGCCTTATGCCGGGCCAGAGGCGTTTACGCCGTATCTGGTCGGCTATGTCGAACTGCCGGGTCAGCTAATCGTCGAAGCGCGGATCGTCGGTGCGGCTCTGGCCGATCTGTCGCTGGGCATGGCGATGGAAATGGTGATCTTCGAGTTTGCAGAAGGACGCAGCACTTTTGCGTTCCGGCCAGCAGGAGACAGCGCATGACCAACGTCCAGATCATTGGCGCAGGGATCCACCCGTTCGGCCGCACCGATGGCCGGTCGGGCCGCGATCAGGGGGTGTTTGCGGTACATCAGGCGCTCGCCGATGCAGGGCTCGAATGGACCGATATCGAATGCGCCTATGGCGGCTCCGAAGGCGCGGGCAATGCCGATATCATGGTCAACGAGCTGGGGCTGACCGGGTTGCCGTTCATCAATGTCTCCAACGGCTGCGCCACCGGTGGGAGCGCGCTGGCATCGGCGCGCAATGCGGTTGCAGCAGGCCAGGTCGATATCGCGCTGGCGGTCGGCTTCGACAAACACCCGCGCGGTGCGTTCAACGCCAGGCCGGGCGACTGGGGCCTGCCCGAATGGTATGGCGAAACCGGCATGATGCTGACCACGCAGTTTTTTGCGCTGAAGATCCAGCGCTATATGCAGATGCACGGCATCAGCCGCAGGACTCTGGGCATGGTCGCGCAAAAGGCGTTTCGCAACGGCACATTGTGCGAGCATGCATGGCGGCGCTCACCGGTCGATCTGGATACCATCCTCAATGCGCCGATGGTCAACGATCCGCTGACCAAATATATGTTCTGCTCGCCTGGCGAAGGCGCGGTGGCGCTGATTATCGCTTCGGAAAAAAAGGCGCGCGAACTGGGCGCAGACGGCGTCAAAATCGCCAGCATCGCGGTGCGCACCCGCCCGCCCGGATCGTTCGAGGTGTTTGCGCCCGCAATCAGCGTCGAGCGCGGCGGCAAGCCCACCGAGCTGGCCAGCAAGGCCGCCTATGAAGCTGCTGGCATCGGTCCGGAAGATATCGATGTCGCGCAATTGCAGGACACCGAGTCCGGCGCAGAGATCATGCACATGGCCGAGAACGGTTTTTGCAAGGATGGCGAGCAGGAACAATGGCTTGAGCAAGGGCGCACCGAGCTGAACGGCGCGCTGCCGGTCAACACCGATGGCGGCTGTCTGGCCTGCGGTGAACCGATTGCCGCGTCGGGCCTGCGACAGGTTTACGAAAACACCGTGCAGTTGCGCGGGCGCGGCGGCGCGCGGCAGGTATCTGGCAATCCCAAGACGGCTTACAGCCATGTCTATGGCGCGCCGGGGCTTTCTGCCGTCGCAATACTGGAGCGTTAGAATATGGGTGTGATGCAAGGCAAGGTGGCGCTGGTTTCTGGCGGCGCAGAGGGCATTGGCGCAGCGACCGGACGGCGCATCGTCGAAGAGGGCGGCAGCGTCGTGCTGGGCGATATCCAGATCGAAAAGGCACAGGCGCTGGCGAGCGAGCTTGGCGAGCGCGCGGTTGCGGTGACGCTCGATGTGCGCGATCTGGCGCAATGGCAGGCCGCAGTGAAGACCGCGCAGGACCGGTTCGGCAAGCTGACCCATCTGGCCAGCATCGCCGGGGTATCCGAACCCGGAGCGGTGCCCGAGGTCGATCTGGAAAGCTGGCAGCGGACGATCGATATCAACCTCAACGGCACATTCTACGGTTGCCGCGCTGCGATCCCCGCGATTGCCGCGTCGGGCGAAACTGGCGCCATCGTCAACATCGGATCGATGCTGGCGCTGCGCGTCGGGGCAGGCTTTGCCTCGTATTGTGCGTCCAAGGCGGCGGTGACCGCGCTCACCAAGACCATCGCGCTGGATTGCGCCGCCAAGGGTCTGCCGATCCGCGCCAACACCGTGCACCCCGGCGCAATCCGCACCCCGATGTTCGAGCGCTATCTGGACGCGCTGCCCGGAACGGTCGAGGAGGTTGAAACCATGTTCGCCGCCAACCACCCGATGGGCCGGGTGGGCGAGGCGCACGAGGTGGTCAATGCCATCGTCTTCCTGCTGTCCGATCAGGCCAGCTTCACCACCGGTCTTGACTTTACGGTCGATGGTGGCGGCAGTTTCCGTAGCTGAGGGGCGTCTAGGCATGGCTGAACGGATCGATGCGCATTTCGTCGCGGCGGGCAAATTTCACGATATCGATTTTGCCCGGCTGGAGGTGCTCAAGCTGCTCGCCGAGCATGATTACATCCGCACCACGGTAGCCCATGATTATAACGGCGTGGCCGAGCGCCTGCCCGTCTGTCGTTTCCTGGTTACCTATACCTGCGACCTGATGCCCAGCCAGGCCGAGACCCAGGCGATAAGCGCATTTGTCGAGAGTGGCGGGCGGTGGCTGGCGCTGCACGGCACCAATTCAATCCTGCGCTTTACCGATGCCGGTGTCGATAGCCCCGAAGAGCGGCCCGATGTCATGGAAATGCTGGGCACCCAGTTCAAGGCGCACCCGCCGATCGGCGCGCCGTTCACCGTCGAGATCATCGATACAGGCCATGATGTAACGCGCGGCATCGGCGATTTCGAGGTGATCGACGAGCTCTATCTGATGAAGCAGGTGAGCGATATTCGCATCCTGGCGCAGACGCGCTTTGCAGGCGAGGCGACCGGCTTTGTCGATGCCGACTGGCCTGCAACCGTGGTACCGGTGATCTATACCCGCTCGATCGGCAGCGGGGGGATTCTTTACAATACACTGGGCCATTGCCGGGGTCATTATGACCTGCCCGGCATGGCCGATTTCTACCCGCATCCTGAAAAATGCGCGTGGAATTATCCGATCTATTACGAACTGTTGCGCCGGGGCATCGTCTGGGCGACCGGAACTGGCGGGATTTGACGCATGGATATGGACTTCACCCCCGACGAACTGGCTTTCCAGCAGGATGTCTGCAGCTTCCTGAAAACCCATCTTGGCGAGCGGTTGATCGATGGCGCGCGGCGTACGCCGGGCGTGTTCGTCGAGCCCGATATCGGGCTGGAATGGCAGCGCATCCTGCACGATAAAGGCTGGCTGGCGACGCACTGGCCGGTAGAAGATGGCGGCACCGGCTGGACCCCGGTGCAACGCTATATCTTCGAGAAGGAATGCGCGTTTGCCGGTGCCCCTGCGCTGCCCGTGCTCGGCCTGAAGCTGGTTGGCCCGGTGATCTGCCGCTTTGGCACGCCCGAACAAAAGGCGCGCTTTCTGCCGCGCATCCTGTCTGCGCAGGATTACTGGTGCCAGGGCTATTCGGAGCCCGGGTCGGGATCGGACCTTGCCAGCCTGAAGACACGTGCGGTGCGCGCCAGAGACGATGGCGGCGACCAGTACCGCATCACCGGATCGAAAATCTGGACCACGCACGCGCATTACGCCAACTGGATCTTCTGTCTGGTGCGCACCGACAATGAAGTGGTGCCACAACGCGGCATCACCTTCCTGCTGGTGCCGATGGACCAGCCGGGGATTACCGTCACCCCGATCATCACCATGGCGGGCGATCATGAGGTCAATCAGGTATTCTTCGACGATGCGCACAGCAGCGTCGACAACCGCATCGGCGAGGAAGGTCAGGGCTGGACGATCGCCAAGTTCCTGCTGGAGAACGAACGCGGCGGATCATGCTTTGCGCCCAAGCTGATCGTCGATATCGAGCGGCTGATGGCGAGCGCCGGCACGGTGCCCAGCGGCGTCAACGGCGCAATGCTGCACGATCCGGTCATCGCGCGCAGGATCGCCTCGCTGCGGCTTCGCGCGCGCGCTTTCGAGATCACCGAACTGCGCATTCTTGCCGAAATCGCCAAGGGCAGCGCGCCGGGGCCGCAGACATCGATGGTCAAGCTGTTCTCGGCCAACCTGCGGCAGGAACTTGATACGCTGGCGATGGAGGTGCACGGCCTTGCCGGGTTGCAGCTTCCCGCCGAACGCCCTCTCTACGGCAACGAAGCCCCCGAGCCGGTCGGGTCGGTCGCCGCGCAGATGGCCGCCGGGCGCTATCTCAACTCACGCGCCTGGACGATCTTCGGCGGATCGGACGAGGTGCAGAAGAACATCATCGCCAAGACGGTGCTGGGGTTGTGACGCGCGACGCTGGCAAACCCGATCATAAGCCGCAATTTAAAATAGGAACCCCCAATGGACATCACCCAGATCATGTACCGCCCCGGCCTGATGGCAGGCGAGCGCATCCTCATTACCGGCGGCGGTACCGGGCTTGGCAAGGTGATGGCCGAGGCATTCCTTTATCTGGGTGCCGAGGTGCATATCTGCGGGCGGCGCGGTGCGGTGGCAGAGGCCGCTGCCGATGAACTGATGACCCGGCATGGCGGCAAGGTCGTCGCGCACGCCTGCGACATCCGCAAGGCCGATGCCATCGATTTTATGGTCGAGCAGATCTGGACGCAGCACGGATCGCTGACCGGGTTGGTCAACAACGCGGCGGGCAATTTTATCAGCCGCACCGAGGATCTGAGCATCAACGGCTTTAATGCGATCTCAGACATCGTGTTTCGCGGCACCTTTTACATTACGCACAACGTCGGCAAGCGGTTGATCGCAGAAAAGGCGCGCGGCAATTTTCTGGCGATCCTGACGACATGGATCTGGAATGGCGGGCCTTTCACCGTGCCATCGGCGATGTCCAAGGCGGGTATCAACGTGATGACGCAAAGCCTTGCCACCGAATGGGGCCGTTATGGCCTGCGCTTCAACGCCATCGCGCCGGGCGCCTTCCCTACCAAGGGTATGACCGAACGGCTTTCACCCGGCAATTCCAAAGGGTTGCAGGGACAGAACGCGGATCGCAACAATCCGATGGGCCGCGTCGGCGACATGCACGAAATCGCCAATCTGGCGGTGCTGCTGATGGCGCGCGGGGCAGATTACATCAACGGCCAGACCATCGCCATTGATGGCGCAGGCTATCAGGCCAATGCCGGCAATTTCTACCAGAGCCTGTCGCGGATGGATGACGAACAATGGGCGCAGATGGCAGCGATGATTCGCGGCGCGAACGACAAGGACAAGGCGCAGCGCACCACCTGAAGGCAAAGCGACGCGCGCGCCTTCAAACAAATGTCACAGCGTCCGAAAAAACCCCGGTTTCATCGGTGATTCCGTAGCGTTTGAACATGCATTGCCTTAAGGTGTTGATCGGAGAGTCATATCGAATCAAGGGGTGAACCATGATCGAACAGCCGCGCCTTTTCAGCGAGCACGCCAAAGGTCGCAACAGCCCGGTCAATACGCTGGCGCAGCGCGTCTCGATCCGCCGGGTCGAAGACATTCGCGATGCGGCGGTCGCCCTGCACGAGATGGCGCAGACACGCGGGTTTCGCGTTGCGGCGTGCGATGATATTTCGTCCAAGGAACCGATGGTCGATGCCGATGGTGGAATCATCAACGGAGAAATCTTTGGCTGGATGGCCGATGGCGAACGGTGGTGGGAGGATACACGGCTGGCGCTCAATTCGCCGCTGCCGCGCGCCTGCCGTTATGAAAGCGAGCCTTTCTGGTGCAATGAAACCGGGATATATGGGCGCTGGCGCAACGAATATCTCGAAGAGATGGACCTCACCGATTTTCACAAGCGCTCGCTGTGTTACGCCGCGATCATGGTACCGGTGCACCTGCCATTCGGCCAGATCGGGTCGGTCAGCTTCGTTCCGCTCGATACAGCGGTTACCGACCTGTCCGAGGCGTTTGAAAAACACGCCGATCTGATGGCGGCGATGACCCGCCGGTTCATCGCGGGCTATGTCATGGTGATGCGCACCAAGCGGCGTATACCGTCCGACTGCATGCTCTCCAAGCGCGAGGTGGAGTGTCTGCGCTGGGCAGCGATCGGCAAGACCGACAAGGAGATCAGCATGATCCTCGAACGCAGCCACGCCACCATCCGCTATCACATCCACCGCGCCGGCGAGAAAGTCGATGCGGTCAATCGCAGCCAGACGATCTTCAAGGCCGGCCAACTGGGCTATCTGGGCGCAAGCGATTAGGGGCGCCCCAAAATCCTCCCCGAGACGGGGAGGTGGCAGCCAGAAAGGCTGACGGAGGGGAAGCCGGATTGCGCTATTTTTCCGAGCATTGCACCCAGCCGCCGCCCCTCCACCGCTTCGCGGTCCCCCTCCCCGTTTCGGGGAGGATGTCTTACCCCAACACCCGGACCGGATCGCTGCCGTCCCAGTCACGTGCCGCATCGGCGATCATCGCAAACAGGCCAGCGCTGCCGGTCGCCGGTTGCAGCACCTCGACAAGCGCGCCTGCGTTGGGCCGTGTTTCGGCAGGCCCGCAATCGGCATAGATCACCGCGCCGTCAGCCCCCACCTTGCCGGTGACCAGCACCAGCCCGCCGCCCGCCTCGACAGCGACGCGCGCGGCGGCAATGTCGTCGGTGAGCAGGCAGATATGGTGCATCGCGCCGCCTTTGGGCAGATAATCGCCGCGATAGATCGAGGCCGCGTCGTTATCCTGCCGGATCAGTTCGATCTGCACATCGCCCCATTGCGCCAGCGCGATGGTGAAGCGGCAATCGGATGGCGCACCCATCAGCCGCATGTCGTCGAGCGCGATATTCTCCATCACGAAAAACGGGCCGACGCCCATGTTCTGCGTCCAGTGCGCCAGCGCAGCATCGAAATCATCGGGGACGAATGCAAGCTGCATCGGCTTGCCAAAGGCAGCGATCTGCATCGGCTTGCCGATGGCGGCGATCTGCATCGGCTTGCCGGGGGCAGCGGTGGTGCCCGGGTTCTTTGGCATGCTGGCGCGCTCCTACTGATTAAACCAATAGTGTCATTGGCCTGCTGCATTCTGCCATAATGCAATAAATTGCCATTGACCTATTTGGGAGGGCCTTGTGGCCGAGCGCGATCCGTCCGACAGCCTGACACCCGACTGGACGGGCTCGCGCCAATTACGCGCGCGCGAAATCCTGCGCAGGATCGTCGCTACTGTCGCGCAGCAGTCCACCGATATGGCCGATGCGCCGTTGCCGCTGCACACGTCAGTCTATATCGGCGAAGCCCGTTTCCAGGCCGAACGCGAGCATCTGTTTCTGGGCCAGCCGCTGGTCGCGGGGCTGACCGGCGATATCCTGGAACCCGGTGATTATCTGGTGTTCGATGCCGCTGGGCCATCAATTCTGGTGATTCGCGGCAAGGATGGCGTGGTCCGCGCCTTCCGCAACCTGTGCACGCATCGCGGCGCGCAGCTGGTCGAACAGGCCGAACCTTATTCGGGCAAGGCGAGCCGCATATCCTGCCCGTTCCATGCCTGGACATTCGATAACCTGGGCAAGCTGGTCGGCCAGCCGGGCAAGGCGGGCTTTGCCAATTGCGACATCGGCGCGCGCGATCTGCTCGAACTGCCCTGTGCCGAGCATCTCGGGCTGATTTTCGTGCGCGCATCCGAAGGCGAGCCCATCGATGCGGCCGCGCATCTGGGCGACTTTGCCGATCAGCTGGCGCTGATCGAGCTGCACCGTGCGGTGCCGGTCAAGAAGGGCATATTGCACGCCGAATCGAACTGGAAGTTTGCGCTGGACACCTATGGCGAGGGCTATCATTTCGGTGCGCTGCATGCCTCGACCATCGGCCAGACGCATTTTAACGACATGTCGGTGCTCGAACGCTTCGGACGCCACCACCGCATCAGCTTTCCCGACAAGACGATGGCCGATCTGGTCGGCAAGGATGAGGCCGAATGGCCCGAGACCGAATATGGCGGGGTGCATTACCTGTTCCCCAACACGGTGATCTTTTTTGGCGCGGTGACGCCGGGGGTTTATTTTACGCAGGTGTTTCGGCTGTTCCCCGATGGCGTCGGCAAGACGCGTTGCCAGTTTGCGGTATATGCGCCGTTTGGTGTCATCGACGAAGCCTATCGCGGCGTCTGCGAGATGGCTTATGATGCCACCGCCGAGGTGGTGCAGACCGAGGACTATCGCGTCGCAAGCTATGGCTATGCCAATCTCAAGACCGCGCCTGCCGATTTCCGCGTCGTGCTGGGCGCAAACGAGAGCGCACCCCAAGCGGTGCACAAGCATATTGCCGAGGCGATCGGCATGCCTTTGTAAAAAGATGCCTTTGTAAAAATACTTTGCTGCCCTGTATCGTCAGGGATAACCAAACATGACCAGGAGAGCAATACCCATGGAAGATGCGAGCCGGACCTACCCCGCCGACCGCTGCCCTGCGATGACCGTCGATGACATTCTGGACCTCGACAGCAGGACGGTGCCCGCCGAGGTGCGCGACGACAGCTGGCGCGATCTGGGCACCGATGCGGTCGATGCCGAGCGCTATACCAGCGCGGCGTTCTTCGAGGCTGAAAAGAAGCACATGTGGCCCAACGTCTGGCAGATGGCGGCGCGCGAAGACGAGATGCTGCAACCGGGCGATTATGTCGTCTACAACAATGTCGGCCGCTCCTATCTGATCATGCGGCAGCAGGACGGATCGGTAAAAGCGTTTCACAACGTCTGCCTGCATCGCGGCCGCAAGCTGCGCACCGAAAGCGGATCGGCCGATGATCTGACCTGCCCGTTCCATGGCTTTGCCTGGGCCACCACCGGCGCGATCAAGCATATCCCGTGCGAATGGGATTTCACGCATCTTAAAGAGCGCGACATGAGCCTGCCCGAATTGCGCGTCGAACGCTGGCAGGGCTTTATCTACGTCACCGAAAGCACCACGCAGGTGTCGCTGCGCGACTATATCGGCAGCGAGGTCTATGATCGCTTCTCGCGCTGGCGGCTCGACGAATGCTATACCGCGTTGTGGATCGGCAAGGTGATCAATGCCAACTGGAAGGCGGTGTCAGAGGCGTTCATGGAGGCCTGGCATTCGATCGTCACCCATCCGCAGATCCTGGCTTATACCGGCGATGCCAACACCCGTTATTCGATGTGGGGCGATCATGCCAATCTGGCGCTGACCCCGTTCGGGCTGCCCAGCCCGCATCTGGCCGCCGACAATCTGAGCGAAGACGATATCATCGCCGCGTTCAGCCGCACCTCGGGTCGCTCGGCATCGCTGAAGGGGCGCAAGCTGGGCGAAGGCGAAACCGCGCGCAAGGTGATGGCACAGACCAACCGCGCCAATTACCTGGATGCGCTGGGCTATGACAGTGCGGACATTTCAGACAGCGAGATGCTCGACGCCTTCACCTACAACATCTTCCCCAACCTCTCGCCGTGGGGCGGGTTCGTTCCCAATATCGTCTATCGCTGGCGGCCCTGGCCCGACCAGAACGCAACGCTGATGGAAGTGCGGCTGCTGGCGCGCAAGGCCAGCGACGCTGCCATGCCCGAAGCTGCCGAGATGCGCTTTCTGACTCCCGAACAGCCATGGGCATCGGTGGCGGAATGGGGCGGGCTGGGCGAAGTGTTCGATCAGGACATGGACAACCTGCCGTACGTGCAGGAAGGGCTGATCGCATCGGCCAACAACCGCGTCGAACTGGGCCGCTATCAGGAGGGCCGCATCCGGCAGTTCCACCAGACGATGGACAAATATCTCAGCGGGCAGTTGCCCTGAGCTTATTACCAAACCCGCACCCCCTTCCCGTCTGTCTTAAGCCAAGTCGAGGGATGTGCCGCAACAGGTTGCGTAACCTGCCTCGACCTGGCCCGGGAACACACGAGGGGGGTTTCGGGAGATTGAATATATGGCGTTTAGCGGCTCCACCGACGACCAGATTGCAATCCGCGCGCTGATCGACAGCTATACCGATGCGGTGTTCCGCCGCGATGCGGATGCGTGGGGGGCGACCTGGGCACAAGACGCGCTGTGGAACCTGGCCGGGACGCACGTGCGCGGGCGCGATGCGATCGTCGGCCTGTGGGTGCGGGCAATGGCAGGCTTCCCGTTCGTGGCATTCTTCGCGCAGTTCGGCAGCATCATCGTCGATGGCGATCAGGCGACAGGCCGGGTCTATACCCACGAATATCTCGAACTTGCCGATGGATCGATCAGCCGCCCGGTCGGGCAGTATCTCGACGTATACGCCCGCACCGCCGACGGCTGGCGCTTTGCCGAGCGGCACTTCAGCATCCTCAAGGAGACGCACCCATCATGAGTTCAACCGCCACAGGAATTGTCATCGCCGGCGAAGTCGATTTCCCGCCTGAAAACCGCGCCGGAGCGCTGGCGGGGGCTGGTGACCTGATCGCGATGGCGCTCGCCGAACCGGGCTGCCGCCATTATGCGTGGAGCGCCGATCCGCATGATCCAGGCAGGGTGCATGTCTTCGAAGAATGGGACAGCGCCGATGAATTGCAGGCGCATCTGCAAGGCCCCGCCTACAGGCAAATGCTCGCGCATCTGGGCGGGTTCAGCATCCTGAACGCTGTGACCCGCAAATACCGTTTTGACCTGCAGGAGCCGGTCTATGGCGCAGACGGTATCGCCACCGCGCGCTTTACAGCAGGAGCCGACGCATGACCGACCTTACAGCCAAGACCGCCATCGTCATCGGTGCTGCGGGTGACCAGAACATGGGCCAAGTGATCGCGCGCGCGCTTGCTGCTGCCGGTGCAAAAGTCATCGTCTCGGGCCGCAAGCGCGAGCCGCTCGACGCGCTGGCGTCTGACATCGGCGGCGAGGCGGTCACCTGTGACATTACCGCCAGAGCCGATATCGATGCGCTGTTCGATGGTGTGCTGGCGCGCCACGGCAGCGTGGATATTGCAATCAACGCCACCGGATGGGGGCTGATGAAGCCTTGGGCCGACATCACCGATGACGATCTGGCGGCAATGGTCGCGCTGCAGTTTACCGGCGTCCACCATTTCCTTAACGCCTGCCTGCGCACGATGACCCATGGTGGATCGGTGATCCAGATATCATCGGCAACCACGCAATGCGTGATGTTCGATCACGCCGCCTATATCGGCACCAAGGCCGGATCAGAAGCGCTGATCCGCTGCTTTGCCAACCAGTACGGGTCCCGCGGCATCCGCGCCAACATCGTCTCGCCGGGGCTGACCGCCACACCGATGGCCGCAGCCGCGCTCGCCGCACCGGGGCTTGAGGCAGCCTTTACCAGCGAGTATCCGCTGGGACGGATCGGTACGGCGGACGATATCGCGCATGCGGTGCTGTGGCTGAGCGATGAGCGCAGCTTTGTTACCGGACAGAACATCCACGCCAACGGTGGTCTCACGCTGCGCCGCAACCCGCGCCCCGAAGAAATCGCCGCTGCGATCGGCACGGCGATGGCTGAGCTGGCGCAATGATTCAGCCGCTGCTCTCGCTGGCATCAGGCGTTCTGCCGGAATTCAGTCCCGAGCAAACCGCAGCAGCCGCGATCGCCGCCGGATGGCCCGCAGTGGGCATCTGGGTGGAACCGGCGACTTGGACTGCCGCGACCGCCGCCGATGTGCGCAGCCGCACCGCCGATGCAGGTATCGTGGTGCTTGATGTCGAGGTGGTCTGGCTGAAACCCGGTGAAGACGACCCCGATCACTTCCGAATCATTGATGCAGGGGCCGCCATCGGCGCGCGCAACGTGCTGGTGGTCAGTTCCGATCCCGACCCGCAGACAAGCGCCGACAAGCTGCGGCGGTTGACCGACCATGCCGCCGAGCGCGATATTCGTGTCTGTCTGGAGTTTGCCGCATTCACCGAGGTGAAATCGCTTGCCGCTGCGCTCGATATCATCGAACGCACCAGCCATCCCGATACAGGCCTGCTGATCGATCCGCTCCATTTTGCGCGCACCGGCGCAACGCCTGACATGCTGCGCGGCATCGATCCGCACCGCCTGCCCTATGCACAGTTCTGTGACGCACCGGCCAGCGGCCCCTCACCGCAAGACGTGCCCGCGATCATCCACGAGGCGCTCGACCTGCGGCTGGATGTCGGTGCAGGCGATTTGCCGCTGCGCGCGCTGCTTGGCGAGCTTCCCCCCGGCATCCCGCTCAGCATCGAAATGCGCTCCAGGCCGCTGCGCGATGCATTTCCTGATGGGACCGAGCGCGCGCGTGCGCTGATGACTGCAACCCGTAGCGGAATGGCGGTGTTGAGCGCCTGACCGACCGGCCCCACCGGGTTCATTTACCCTTATTCTGCGCATCTGCTGGATCATCGCGAACGTAACGCTATAGTGGCAACCAATCTGCCCGCGCATTCGGGTCGCAACCAGAGGGCCAACTATCACGTGAAGAAAGCTGCTGTTATCGGGTCTGGATTTGGCGGGCTGGCGCTCGCTATCCGTCTGCAATCTGCCGGAATCGCCACCACCATCATCGAAGGCCGCGACAAACCGGGTGGCCGCGCCTATTTTTGGGAGAAGGACGGCTTTACCTTCGACGCTGGGCCAACCGTGATCACCGATCCGCCGTGTCTTGAAGACCTGTGGGCACTCACCGGTCATCACATCAGCGAAGATGTCGATCTGATGCCGGTGATGCCGTTCTACCGGCTGAACTGGCCCGATGGCACCAATTTCGATTATTCCAACGACGAGGCCAGCCTGCGCGCCGAGATCGAAAAGCTTAACCCTGCCGATGTCGCAGGCTATGAGAAGTTTCTCGAGTATAGCGCTGGCGTCCATGACGAAGGCTATCTGAAGCTTGGCCACAAGGCGTTTCTGGACTTTGCCAGCATGATCAAGGCGGCACCTGCGCTGATGAAATATCAGGCTTGGCGCTCGGTCTATTCGATCGTTTCGTCGTTCGTCAAAAACGAGAAGCTGCGCGAAGCCTTGTCATTCCACACGCTGCTGGTCGGCGGCAATCCGATGAAGACCAGCGCGATCTACGCGTTGATCCACAAGCTGGAAAAGGACGGCGGTGTCTGGTTTGCCCGGGGTGGCACCGGCCGGTTGATCGCAGGCATGGTGACGCATTTCGAACGGATCGGTGGTACCGTGCGGCTCAACGACCCGGTGACCGAGATCGAGACGATGGGCGACAAGGTGACCGGAGTGCTCACCCTCAGCGGCTGGCGCGAGAGCTTCGATGCGGTCGCCAGCAACGCTGATATCGTCCACAGCTATCGTGATCTGCTCGGCAAGTCAGGCCGCGGCAAGCGCGCTGCGGCAAGCCTCAAGAAAAAGAAGTTCTCGCCATCACTGTTTGTCGCGCATTTCGGCATCAAGGGCGACTGGCCGGGTATTCCGCACCACATGATCCTGTTCGGGCCACGCTACAAGGGCCTGCTCAACGACATCTACGATCATGGCGTGCTGTCCAACGACTTCTCGCTGTATCTGCACCATCCGACCGTCACCGACCCCAGCATGGCACCACCCGGACACAGCACCTTTTACGTGCTCTCCCCGGTGCCGCATCAGGGCAAGCTGCCGATCGACTGGAAGGAAATGGGACCGATCTATGAAAAGCGCATCCTCGACGAGATCGGCCACCGGCTGATCCCGGACATCCACGAGCGCATCGTCACCAGCTTCCATTACACCCCGGCCGATTTCAGCACCGATCTGAACGCGCATCTGGGCAGCGCCTTCAGCCTTGAACCGCTGTTGACGCAAAGCGCCTTTTTCCGCACCCACAACCGCGACGATGTGATCCCCAACATGTATTTCGTCGGCGCGGGCACGCATCCGGGCGCAGGCATCCCCGGCGTGGTCGGCAGCGCCAAGGCTACGGCGGCGTTGATGCTGGAGGATATGCTCTAAAAAAAATCCTCCCCCTTCAGGGGGAGGTGGCAGCGCGCAGCGCGGACGGAGGGGAAGCGGGATTGTGCCCGGTTGAGATCGATTCATGATCACGCCGCCGCACGACCGCTTCGCGGCCGCCCTCCTCATATCGGGGAGGATTTATGCGGCTTGCCTCGGCATGGTTTTCCGGCAAAGGACCAACGGTCATTTACTTAGGAACCTGTCCACATGACCGCCCCCTTTCGCCGCCTTGCCATCTATTGCGGGTCGGCAACACCGGCTGACCCTGTCTATATCGAGAACGCCCGGATGGTCGGTGCGACGCTGGCCGGGCGCGGCATTGGCGTTGTCTATGGCGGCGGTCGGCTGGGGCTGATGGGCGCGGTGGCGGATGCTGCGCTGGACGCGGGCGGCGAAGTGATCGGCATCATTCCAGAAGCGCTCGTCAAGGCCGAGGTCGCGCATTGTGGCTGCACCGAGTTGCACGTCGTGCCCGGCATGCACGCGCGCAAGCAGCTGTTCACCGATCTGGCCGATGGCTTCATTGTGCTGCCCGGCGGTGTCGGCACGATGGACGAGCTGTGGGAGGCGATCAGCTGGTCACAGCTGGGCTATCACACCGATCCGGTCGGGCTGCTCAATGTGAGCGGGTTCTACGATCAGTTGATCGCCTTCAACCGGCACATGATCAGCGTTGGCTTCATCCGCCCGCAGCATGCCGATATCCTGATCGTCGATGATACGCTGGACGGGTTGCTGGCCAGGATGGAGGCCTATCGCCCGCACCAGTCGATCTTTGCGATGACGGCGGATGATTTGTAGGAATATGTCAGTTTCCGGTTCTCCCGCGAAGGCGGGAGCCCACCTCCTGCGATGGCACCCGGCACAACGGTCAGGTGATGAGCCCCTGCCTGCGCAGGGGAGCGCGAAACATGGATAGACTCGCGCTTGTCGCCTATGCTCGCAATGCCATTGCGCTTGGCTCCAGGTCCTTTGCCCTCGCCTCGCAGCTGTTCGACCAGCCAACACGCGAAAATGCCTGGCTGCTTTATGCATGGTGCCGCAAGTGCGATGATCTGGCCGATGGGCAGGACATGGGCCATGGCATGAGCGCGGTCACCGACGCCAAGGCGCGCGTCGCCTATATCCGCGCGCAGACCGAAGCCGCGCTCGCCAGCGAGCCGACCGATGATCCCGCCTTTGCCGCGCTGGCGCTGGTCGCCGCCGAGTGTCGCCTGCCACGACGCTATGTCCTCGATGTCATCGATGGCTTTGACTTGGACGCCGACGAATGGCGACCCCGGCACGAGCGCGACCTGTATCAATATTGCTATCATGTCGCAGGCGCGGTCGGGCTGCTGATGGCGATCGTCATGGGGGTCGATCCCGAAGACGAGGCGACGCTCGACAGGGCATGCGATCTGGGACTGGCGTTCCAGCTCGCCAATATCGCGCGTGACCTGTCCGAAGACGATTCGGTGGGCCGCTGCTATCTGCCGGTCGAATGGCTGTCGGAGGTCGACATCCCGCCCGGACAGCACATGAAACCGTGGTTGCGCCCGCAGCTGGTCACGCTGGCGACACGGCTGGCGAACCGGTCAGAGGCGCACGAGGCATCGGCGCGGGTTGGTGCTGCAGGTTTGCCGTTCCGCGCGCGCTGGGCGGTGCTGGCGGCAGCGGGCATATATGGCGATATCGCGCGCGAGGTGCGCAGGCGCGGCCCTGAAGCATGGAATCACCGCGTCGTCACGACGCGCAGCCAGAAGCTGGCCTGGGTGGCGCGCAGCAGCTGGCAGGCGGTGCGCAAGCCTGATCCGGCCAGCCGCGAGGGATTGTGGACCCGGCCGCGAACCGCCGACTGATCAGGCAGCGCGTGCGGTCCTCATCCGTTCGACCAGCGGATAGACCTCGCGGTGCTCGATCGCGATCCGTTTGGCCAGTGTCTTGAAGACCTCGGCAGATTCGCAGCGAAAGCGCGCCTGTTCGGCCAGCAGCACGTCGGCGCGTTTCCAGCGGTCGATAAAGTCCAGAAATGTATCCGCCATGCCGCCCAGTTCGCGCCAGTAACGCTCGCCGATCTCGGCTATCCCGGGGTCGTTAGAATTGCGCAACGCAGGATAAAGTATCTCATCTTCCAGTGCCAGATGGATGCGCAATATTCCGGTCAGCCGGGCGAGCATAATCGTAACTTCCACCGCGCCGGGCCGGTCTGCGATACTGACTGAACGGGCCTTGATATCCTGAACGATAGCAAAGCAGGCTTCGTGTTGAGATTGCAAGTGAGCGGTACGCGACATGGGGCTTCACAACCTGATAAATGTTGGCCTTCGATTCCGGTTTGGCAGGATTAGGGTGGGAATGCTTAACATGTGGCTAAGCAGCAAAAATTGCGCGTTTTTCGCCCCCGCATAAATGCAAACGCGCTTGCCAGTTATTCAGGTTGCATATAGAAACTCAAAATGCGTGACCCGCCCCCCCCGTGCAACCTGCCGGCAAGACACCATTCGATGCCCGGTTGGCCAGCTCTGGCGGCGCTCGCGCTGGTCGGCTGCTCGAATGCCGACACGCAAAACAAGCAGAGTGCAGCCGACACGATCTACCCGGTAACGCTCGCGGTCGCCCGGCCCGCAGCGACCAGCGCGCTGATCACTGCGGCGGGCACGGTGCGTTATCGCTATGAAACACCGCTGGGTTTCACCAGCGCAGGCAAGATTGCCAGCATCCGTTTTCAGGAGGGTGACCGGGTGATGCCCGGCGCGCTGATCGCCGCGCTTGATGCCACACAGGTCAGCGCCAGTCTGGAAAGCGCGCGCGCCGAACAACAGCGCGCCGCCTCTGAGCTCAAGCGATTTCAGCAACTTTTCGAGCGGGGCTGGGTGACGCGCGCGCAGCTTGAGCGCAGCGAGGCAGGCGCGCGCGCCGCGACCGCGCAGGTCAGTTCGGTAGGGTTTGCGAGCGGCACATCGCGGATCACTGCGCCGGCAGGCGGCATCGTGCTGGCGCGCACCGCCGAGCCTGGCCAGGTGGTGGCGGCGGGCACGCAGATCATCGTGTTGGGTGAGGCCAGCGGCGGCATGGTGCTGCGCGCACCGATGATCGACAGCGACATCAGCCGGCTGTCGACCGGCATGCCGGTGACGGTGACGCTGTCTGCGCTGCCCGGAGGCAGCATCCAGGGAACAATCAGCGAGATCGACGCGCGCGCCAATCCCGGATCGGGCGCATTCGAGGTTACCATTGCGCTGCCTGCCAACCGCGCCTTGCGCTCGGGCCAGATCGGTACGGCGCAGTTTCGCGTCGCCGCAGCACCCGGCGATAATGGCATCGCGGTTCCGGCCAGCGCGGTGTTTAACGTCCGCGCAGGCGAGGGCTTTGTCTATCTGCTCGACACCAAGGCGCAAAGGGTGCGCGCGCGCGCTGTGCAGATCGGCAAGGTCGATGACCGCCAGCTGGTCATCACCGGTGGTCTGAAACCGGGCGACCGGATCGTCGCCAGCGGGATTGGTCTGCTGGTCGATGGCGCACGGGTGAGACCTGCTTCGACCAGCCAGCCCAGCCGCACAAATGTGCCGTTGTCACCAGGATTGGCGCCAGCGCCGGTCGTTGCCGATCGCTGACGCCCCCGCTTTGCGCTGCCTGCCATGAACCTTGCCGCCTTCACGATCAGCCGCTGGCAGCTTAGCCTGGTGGCATTCATGCTGCTTGCGGCTTTGGGGCTGACCTCGCTGCTGACCATCCCGCGCTCGGTCGATCCGCATTTTCCGATTCCGGTGATCACGGTGATCATCGCGTTGCCCGGCGCGGATGCGGCGGACATCGAACAGACCATCGCCAAGCCGATCGAAGAGGTGTTGCGCGGGATCGATGACATCGACGAGATTCGCGCAACCATAACCGACGGGTTCGTCACCGTCACCGCCGAGTTCGATTGGGATGGCAACACCGACCAGTATTTTAACGATGTGGTGCGCGAGGTCAGCGCGATCCGTAACCAGCTGCCCGAAGGCATTACAGAGCTGCGCTATCGCAAGGCGCGCACCACCGAGGCTGCGGTGCTGCAACTGGCATTGGTCAGCAAGACCGCCAGCTGGCGGCGGATGCAGAAATATTCCGAAGATATCCGCGATGCCTTCGTGCGCTATCCCGGGGTGCGCAACACGGTGATCGACGGGCTGCCGACGCCCGAAGTGCAGGTCGCCATCGACAGCCGCCGCCTCGCCGAGCTTGGCCTTGCGCCGTCTGCAATTGCCGATGCGCTGCGCCGGGGCGGGGCGGAATTGCCCCCTGGTGCGGTCGAAAGCGCCGGGCGGCGCTTCAACGTCGAGGCAGGCGGTGCCTATCGAGACCTCGATACCATCCGCCAGCTGCCGATCCGCGCCGGCAACGGCACCTTGCTGCGGATCGATGATGTCGCCGATGTCGCCTGGGGCACCGCCGAACAGCTGTACATCACCCGCTATAACGGCGAACGTGCGGTGTTCCTGTCGATCCAGCAGAAAGACGGCTATGATGTCATCCGGCTGCGCGCCTCGCTCGAACAAGAGCTGGCGCGGCAGCGGGATATCTTTCCGCCCGATATCCGGATGGAGCAGATTTTCGACCAGAGCCGCGATATCGAATACCGGCTGAACGAGCTGACCCGCGACTTTTCCATTGCGCTGTTTCTGGTGATCTTCACGCTGCTGCCGCTGGGCTGGCGGGCTTCGGTGATCGTGATGATCTCGATCCCGCTGTCGCTGGCATCGGGGCTGCTGGCGATCAACCTGATGGGGTTCAACCTCAGCCAGCTGGCGGTTGCCGGGTTTATCGTGGCGTTGGGTCTGCTGGTCGATGATTCGATCGTGGTCACCGAAAATATCGCCCGCCACCTGCGCATGGGCAAGCGCCGCGCGATCGCAGCGATTGATGGCACGCGTGAGATCACCCCTGCGGTGCTCGGCTCCACCGGGGTGCTGATATTTGCGTTCATGCCGTTGCTGTTTCTGCCCGAAGGCGCAGGCAAATTTACCCAGTCGTTCATCTACACGATCCTGTTCACCGTCTTTGCCTCGCTGATCATCTCGCTGACGATCATCCCGTTTCTGGCCAGCCGCATCCTGTCGCGCGATGAAGACGCAGATGGCAACGCGATCCTCAGATGGCTCACCGGCCAGATCGAGCATTTCTATCGGCCGATCCTGCACCGTGCGCTGGATATGCCGCGGCGCACCTTATGGGCATCGATGGCGCTGACCTTGTCGGCTTTTGCGCTGATCCCGGTGCTGGGCTTCAGCCTGTTTCCCTATGCCGACACCGGCTATTTCCGCGTCACGGTCGAAGCCGAGCAAGGCAGCGGCGTGCTGCGCACCGATGCGCTTATCAAACGGGCCGAGGCGGTGCTGGCGCGCGAGCCCGACATCAAGGTGCGCGCCGCCAACACCGGCAGCGCCAATCCGCAGGTGTTCTACAACGTCTTCGCGCTCGACCAGCGGCCCAATTTCGGCGAGGTTTTCGTGGTGATGGACCGCTGGCGCCCCGATCGCAGCCCGCAGATGATCGAGCGTATCCGCGAGCGGCTCGACGCCATCCCCGGCGCGCGCTTCAACGTCGAGCTGTTCCAGAACGGTGCTCCCGTCGCATCACCGGTGGCGTTGCGTATTCGCGGTGAGAATCTGGAAACCTTGCGCGCGATCGCTGCGAAGGTGGAGGTCATCGTGCGCAACACGCCGGGCGCACGTGACGTGATCAACCCGGTCGCCAATGATGGCATCGATCTGGATATCGGGCTGGACGAAGGCAAGGCGGCGCTGCTCAACATCGCACCGGGCGAACCGCGCCGCGCCATCCGGCTGGCGCTGTCGGGCGAGAATGCCGCCTCGTTCCGGGACGAGGAGGGGGACAACTACCGTGTTGTCGTGCGCTTGCCGATCACCAATGCACAGCCGATTTCCGCGCTCGAGCGGATCTACGTCGCCAACCGCGACGGCGATGCCGTGCCGCTGTCGCAGATCAGCACGCCGCGCCTTGAAAGCGTTCCGCCGCAGATCCAGCGTTACCAGCTGGAACGATCGGTGACCATCACCGCCAATGCAAAGCCCGGTGTCCTGCCATCGCGGATCAGCCGGCAGGCGATGGAAAAGGTCGATCAGCTCAAGCTGCCTGCGGGCTATCAGGTCACATTGGGCGGCGAGGCCGAAGCGATCGCCAGCGTGTTTGGCGGGCTGGGGCCGATCATCCTGATCGCGTTGTTCGGTATCTTTGCGGTTCTGGTCGCAGAGTTCGGAAGGTTCCGCGAGACCATCGTGGTGGCAGGCGTCATCCCGCTGGGCACCTTCGGCGGGTTTATCGCGCTGTTCATCAGCGGCGCATCGCTTAGCTATATGGCGATCATCGGCTTTGTCGCGCTGGTCGGTATCGAGATCAAGAATTCAATCCTGCTGGTCGATTTCACCACCCAGTTGCGGCGTGAGGGCATGGGTTTGCGCGCCGCAATCGAGCGTGCAGGCGAGGTGCGTTTTTTGCCCGTGCTGCTGACATCGGTGACCGCGATCGGCGGGCTGCTGCCGCTGGCGCTGTTCGGCGGGTCGCTGTATTCGCCGCTCGCCAGCGTGATCATCGGCGGGCTGATATCATCGACGCTGCTGTCGCGGATCGTGACCCCGGTGATGTATCTGCTGATCGCGCGCGGTGATGAGCAGGATGCGGTAAAAAGCGCATCCTGAACAGCAACCTGCGTGACGTGCTTGTCTGGACCCTGAGGCGCGCTATCTTGTGTTTAACATCCACCCACCGCGCTCAGGCTGAGCGGGGCGGGTCAGACGCAAGGCAAAGGAACACCCATGACCGAACAGACCGCCATCATCGCCGGAGGATGCTTCTGGTGCACCGAAGCTGTGTTCAACGATGTCATCGGCGTCAGCAAGGTGGAGAGCGGCTATATCGGCGGGCATGTCGAAAACCCGACCTACAAGGCGGTGTGCGCAGGCAGCACCGGCCATGCCGAAGCCATCCGCGTAACCTATGACAGCGAGCAGCTGAGCTATTCCGATCTGCTCGATATTTTCTTTGCCACCCACGATCCGACCCAGCTCAACCGGCAGGGCAATGATGTCGGCACCCAGTATCGCTCCGCCATATTCCCGCTTGATGCTGCCCAGCAGATGGAAGCCGAAGTTGCGATGAGCCGCAACCAGCCGGGCTGGCCCGCGCCGATCGTGACGACGATCGAAGACGCCACGATCTGGTATGCGGCGGAGGATTATCATCAGGAATACTGGTCTGGCGAAGGCCAGCGCAACCCTTATTGCCTCGCCATTATCCCGCCCAAGCTGCAAAAACTGCGCAAGAGCTTTGCTGCACGCGTCAAGGCCTGATCCCAGGTTGCTTGACAGTGCCGCACAGCGCTGCACAGCGCTGCAAGTGCCTGGCGTCCCGGCAGTGTTGCAAAAAAGAGGATTGTTCGTGAAGCCCATCCGCAAAGCGGTGTTCCCGGTCGCCGGACTTGGCACCCGGTTTTTGCCTGCCACCAAGGTGATCCCCAAGGAGATGCTGCCGGTGGTCGACCGCCCGCTGATCCAGTATGCGGTCGACGAGGCGCGTGAGGCCGGGATCGAACAGATGATCTTTGTCACCGGACGCGGCAAAAGCGCGATCGAGGACCATTTCGATATCGCCTTCGAGCTGGAAAGCATGATGAGCGAACGCGGCAAGTCGCTGGACGTTCTGGAACCGACGCGGCTGAGCCCGGGCAACTGCGTCTATGTGCGCCAGCAGGAACCGATGGGGCTGGGTCATGCGGTGTGGTGCGCGCGCCATATCGTTGGAGATGAGCCATTTGCGGTGTTTCTGCCCGATGAGTTCATGGTCGGATCGCCCGGCTGCATGAGGCAGATGGTCGATGCCTATGATCGGCTGGGCGGCAACATGATCAGCGTGCTCGAGGTTCCGCGCGAGACGGTATCGAGCTATGGCGTAATCGCGCCGGGCGCGCACGATGGCGTTATTACCGAGGTCAAAGGTCTGGTCGAAAAGCCCCGGCAAGAAGATGCGCCCTCCAACCTGATCATTTCGGGCCGCTATATCCTTCAGCCCGAAGTGATGCGCACGCTGGAAAACCAGGGCAAGGGCGCAGGCGGCGAAATCCAGCTGACCGATGCAATGGCGCAGATGATCGGCACCCAGCCGTTCCATGCGGTGACCTTTGCCGGCAAACGCTACGACTGCGGATCGAAGGCAGGCTATGTGCAGGCCAATCTGGCGGTGGCGCTTGAGCGCGAGGACATCGGCGCCGAAATCCGCGCCTTCGCGCTCGATCTGCTCAAATAGCGGTTCAGCAATCGCTCAGCCGGTCTATAAGATAGCGAGCCGGTATTTTTGCACCGACCACTGGGGTGATAACCGATGAAGCCTGCTATCGCGCTTGTCCTGCTTGCCCCGCTGCTTGCGTCGGGCTGTATCGCCAGCGCGGTCGGCGCTATCGTTACCGCACCGGTCAAGATCATCTCAAAGGGGGTTGATCTTGCCACCACCAGCCAGTCTGAATCCGATGAAAACCGGGGCCGCGCAATGCGCAAGGCCGAAGAGCAACTGGGCAAGATGCAACGCCAGCGCGACAAGGCGCTGAAGCGCTGCGATAACGGTGACCGCTCCGCCTGCGACGATGCGCGCGCGATCCAGGATCAGATCGACGAGGAACGCGGCCGGGTGATGTGATCTGGTTGCCACCTCCGCAGCCAACCGACTTTCTGCGCACGGCAAGACTGGTCACGAATCGGTCAAGCCGATATGGGACGGTCAACGGCCCGGTTGCACCTGCGACCACGAGCCGACAGCATCGTTCCTGAAAGGTCCGGTTTTCCGATGGATGGACAGCAACTCTTTTTCCTGATCGCCGCGCTGGTCGTAGTGGCGATGATCGTCATCTGGGCGCTGGTCGGCCGCAGCAGCGGCACCGATAGGCATCTGGGCGATGA
>JBBQXX010000003.1:0-33558 GCA_038209235.1 Sphingomonadales bacterium
GGCGCGGCTCGGTTTTCCACAGATAAAACGCGTTGGCTGCTGCCCAAGGGGCGAAAGGCTCGCGCGGAACTGGCAAGCGTGGACGCGGCGTGGCACGATGTGTTTCACGTGGAACACAGCATCACCGATCCCGACGCGGCGATTCTCGTTGGAACCGGCTGTCTCAAACCGCAATCGCCTGCACACGTGTCCGTCACCGGCCTCGCGCGCAGACACAGGAGCAAGCCATGATCCGCATTGCTGTTGCAAATCAGAAAGGCGGGGTGGGCAAGACCACCACCGCGATCAATCTGGCCACGGCGCTGGCAGCAACCGGCATGTCGGTTCTGCTGATCGATCTCGACCCGCAGGGCAATGCCTCGACCGGTCTTGGCATCGCACGCAATGACCGTGAGTACTCGAGCTATGATCTGCTCACCAACAACAGCACGCTGGCACAATGCAGCGTTCCCACCCAGATACCGGGCCTCGATATCGTTCCCGCAACGGTCGATCTGTCGGGCGCGGAGATCGAACTGGTCGACCTTGAACACCGCACCCATCGGCTGAAAATGGCGATGGACGGCGCGATGTCGGGCCGCTGGCAGGTGTGCCTGATCGACTGCCCGCCCTCGCTCGGGTTGCTGACGCTGAATGCGCTGGTCGCCACCGATCACGTACTGGTTCCGCTGCAGTGCGAATTTTTTGCGCTCGAGGGGTTGAGCCAGCTGCTCCAGACGGTGGAGCGGGTGCAGCAGCGCTTCAATCCCGACCTGTCGATCATCGGCGTGGTGCTGACCATGTACGACAGGCGCAACCGGCTGACCGACCAGGTATCGGACGATGTCCGCGCGGTGCTGGGCAAGCTGGTGTTCGATACGGTGATCCCGCGCAATGTGCGGCTGTCCGAAGCCCCCAGCCATGGCCTGCCCGCGCTGATCTATGATCACCGCTGCGTCGGGTCCGAAGCCTATATCGCGCTGGCGCGCGAGTTCATCACCCGTATGCCGATGATCGAAGAGGAAGCCGCATGATGGCCGACGAGCACATTGCCTTACCCGAAACTGTTCAGGACATGCCAAGGGCGGCGGCGCGCAAACGGCCTTCGGGATTGGGCCGGGGGCTGAATGCGCTGCTTGGTGAGGCGGTGCGCGAGGAACCTTTGGTAAGCCGGGGCAGCGCTGGCGATGGCAGCGCTGGTCTCACCGGAATGCGCATGTTGCCGCTGTCGGAAATTCGCCCGCATCCCGGCCAGCCGCGCCGGTGGTTCGATGAAGAGGCGCTTGATGATCTGGCGCGCAGCATCGCGCAGCGCGGAGTGATCCAGCCGGTGATCGTGCGTCCGCGCAAAGGCGGCGGTTATGAGCTGGTTGCAGGCGAACGCCGCTGGCGCGCGGCGCAGCGTGCGCGCTTGCATGAGATCCCCGCGATCATCCGCGAGCTGACCGATGCCGATACGTTTGCACTGGCGCTGATCGAGAATATCCAGCGTGAAGATCTAAACCCCGTCGAAGAGGCCGAGGCCTATCAGCGGCTGGTGGGTGATCAGGGCTACAGCCCGGTGGATGTGGCGCGGATGGTCGACAAGTCGCGCAGCCATATCGCCAATCTGATGCGGCTGCTGGCGCTGCCGCAGCCGGTGCTCAAGATGATCGCTGACAAGAGCCTGAGCATGGGCCACGCCCGCGCGCTGATCAACGTGCCCGATGCCGAGACGATCGCCGCCGAGATCGTCGATCGCGGGCTTTCGGTGCGTGATGTCGAAAAGATTGTCCGGCGCGCGCGCAGCGATGCGGCGGGCAACACCGGCAAGACGCCGCGCAGCCGCGGTACCGGTGAGAATGCCAGCAGCAATGCCGATATCGCCGCCGTCGAGCGGCATCTGGAAGACCTGCTGGGCCTGAAGGTCAAGATCATCACCGACGCCAACCAGCGCACGGGCGCGGTCACAGTGCGCTATGGCAATCTCGATCAGCTTGACCTGATCTGCCAAAGGCTGTCCGGCGATATTATCTAGGTAATAAAACTGATATAAATCAATCTGATAGCATATCCTCAGACGAAGACCGAAGCGCCGATGCGAGAGACTGTGCAGCGTCCACAGCGTTCAGCACGTTGATTGCGGCATGCACCCGCGCCTCGAGTTCTTCACGCGGCAAGCCTGCCGGGATAGTCTCGCCAACCTTGTAGGTCACCAGCCCAGGCCATTTGACAAAGCCGCGCCGGGGGTAAAGCCGCCCGCTGTCAATCGCGATCGGCACCACCGGCAGCTTGGCGAGCTTGTACAGCCCGGCAAATCCCGCCTGCAATGGCGGATGTTCACCCGGCGGGATGCTGGTGCCTTCCGGGAAGATGACGATGGAGCGGCCAGCGGCGACGAAACGGCGCACCTCGATCATCATGTGGCGCAAGGCCGCTGCGCCACCTTCCCGGTCGATGAAGATCATGCCGTAGGTGCGGGCGATCTGGCTCCATAGCGGAATGCGCGACAACTCCTTCTTGGCGACCACGGCGGGGCGGTTGAAGATACGCAGCAATTCGATGGTCTCGAAAAAGCTCTCGTGCTTGATCGCATAGAGCACCTGGCCGCCGGGCAAGTCGCCATCGATCCGCACCCGTATCCGTAAGATGTGCCGCGCGCACCAGTAATGATAGCGGCCCCAGTTTCGCGCCATGGTTTGCATATGGTAAGCCGAAAACGGCAGGATGATGAACGCCACCAGCACCACCGGGACCGAACCACCATAAAACGCCAGCGTGAACAATATGGTGCGCAGCACGGCAAGGCTGGTGCGCGACATCGCGATCAGACCCCGAACAGACCTGCCAGCCAGCGCAGCACCAGCTTGTTATACTCGCGCCACAGCGCCAGAAAGCTGGGTTTGCTTGCCACCGCATCGGTATAAATCGCGATGTCGTCGGGCAACGCGCGGTTAAGCTCATATTCGGCGCGCCGCATGTGCCAGTCGGTGGTCACCAGCCGGACCGATTTGACATTGCGCTGCTCGGCCCAGCGTGCGGTTTCCAGACCGTTGGAGCGGGTGTCATAGGCGCGAAAACCCAGATCGACACAGCAATCGAACAGCGCCACCGATCCGGGGTATTGCGCGGTCAGCTCGGCGGGGCGGACATCGCGATCGACACCCGATATCAGCAGCCGCCCGGCCCATTTGTTCCTGAGCGCCTCAAGTCCGCGATCGATGCGCAGCGGCCCACCGGTGGGCACCACGACCGCGTCGGTCTTTTGATCGCCCAAGGGTTGGGGCAGCATGATCGCAAACCACGCAAACCCCAAAATCCAGGCGAGCAACACCGATGACATAAGGCGAATGATCACAATTTCTTCCTGAGCGCGCGCAGCACTATCCAGCGCGCGGTGAATACTGCCAGCGCAATACCCGCTATCGGCACAGTTGCAAGCAGCAGCCAGTCGAGCGGGGTAAACGATCCAGCAGATACCAGCCCCGAATCGAGCCGCGCCGCAGCATTGCCAAGTAGCCAGAGCACGCCTGCTGCCAGCGCTGTGCCGACCAGCGCGCCCATCGCGGCGTCCAGCGCGATACGCCGCTGGAACAGCCGCGCGATCTGCGCATGCGTGCTGCCCAACAGGTGCATGATATCGATGGTGTCGGCATGCGCCTCAAAACTGCTGCGCGCCGACAGGACGACCGAGGCGATGCTGGCCAGCGCGAGCATCGCCACCAGACCCACCGCCAGCCAGCGCATCGTGCCGATCAGGTCGAACACCGGGCGCAGCCACTGGCCATGCGCATCGATCCGCGCATCGGGTGCAGCCTGACGCAGCGCGCCGCGTAGCCGCCCCAGCGTCGCGGTGTCGGAACTTTGACGAAAATCGACATCGATCAACGCGGGCAGCGGGATATCCGCGTTCACCGAATCACCGGTGGCGCCGCTGCCCAGCCACGGGGCGAGCAGCGCGCGCACCTCGCTATCGGGTACCGGGGTGATCGCAGCAACGGCGCGGTCGGAGCGCAGCACCGCCTGGGCAGCGGCAGACTGCGTGCGCCGCGTCTCAGCATCGGCGTTTACGATCTGCACCGTGGCACGTCCAGCAAGATCGGCGTTGATCCGGGTGGCCGCACTGCCCAACGCCAGCGCAGCGGCGGTGGCGAGCAATGTCAGGAACAGCATCACCGCGATCACCCAGGGCATCGGCCCGGTCAGCCGCGCTTGCGGGATGAGCTTGCGATCATGCGTGGAGGGGAATAGCGAGCCGAGCATCAGCGATCGGTACCCTGCCAGCCGTGCACATCCGATGGCTTGGGCGGATAACGCAACGCGCCGGTAGGGTCGGACAGCCGCCCGCCTTCCAGCCGCATCATCTGCGCGCGCTTGATCCGCGTCATCAGGTGGATGTCATGCGTGGCAACGACAATCGTGGTGCCCAGCCGGTTCAGCGCCTCGAACAGCCGCAGCAGCCGCACCGCCATCTCGGGATCGACATTGCCGGTAGGCTCATCGGCGACCAGAATATCGGGACGGCTGATCACCGCACGGGCGATCGCCACCCGCTGCTGCTCACCGCCCGACAGCGTGGCTGGCAGCGCATCGGCGCGGGGCCCCAGATTGACCCAGTCCAGAATCTCGCGGACCGGGGTCATCAGGTCTGCATCGCGCATCCCGGCGATGCGCAGCGGCAGCGCGATGTTGTCGAACGCCGACAGATGCGGGACCAGCCGGAAATCCTGAAACACCACGCCGATGCGCCGCCGGAACCCGGGCAGCCGGTCGCGCCCGACGGTGACGATGTCGGTGCCGAACAACCGGATCATCCCCCTGCTGGGCCGCTGCGCCAGATATAGCAGCCGCAGCAGCGACGATTTGCCCGCGCCCGATGGCCCGGTGAGGAAATAGAACTGCCCGGAAAACAACGTGAAACTGAGGTCGGCAAGAGCCTCCGGCCCGGTGCCATAGCGCAGACCGACATTCTCAAACTGGACGATGCTGTCGATAACCGGGCTATCCATAAACAGCAGATAGCGCGTGCCGGGCGGGCCACGCAATCGGAATGCGCATCTGGTGGCATCTGTCAGGCAGACCGGGTCGGGGAGCGTGCCACCTGTTGAAGAATCGTATATTGCGCGCAAACCTCGGTGGAATAAGCCCAGACATTCGTTCGCACATCGGTCGGGTAGATTGATTTTGGCATTTGCATCGCTCCAACCGGATAAGGCGGTGGCAAATGTCAAAAACGCTGAAAATCCACTCGAATCATCCTCTTGCCAGTGGTCTTCGAAGATTCCGACATTCGCCCACAACCTGGCATCAAGGGCATGCAAATGTCACAATCGGACCACTAGCCCCTTGCGGCGATTCGCGCGGCGTGGTTAGAAACGCCATGATTATCGCGTGCCCAGCGTGCAACACCCGCTATGCGGTACCAGACAGCGCCATCGGAGTGGATGGCCGCTCGGTCAGATGCGCCAAATGCGCACACAGCTGGTTCCAGCACGGGCCTAGCGCGCAGCCTGACCCTGCGCCACAACCGGAGCAAGCGCCAAAACCAGAGCAAGCGCCTGGGGCTGCGCCAGATCCTTTGCCTGCGCCAGATCCGCTGCCTGTTCCGGCTACTGCTCCTGTTCCGGCGCCCGTTGCTGCAGCGCCGCCCGCTGCCAGAACGCCAGCCGTAGCGCGAGCGGTTACGCCCAAAGCGCGGCCCGAACCCACTGGCGACGACGATGCGCCGGCACTGCCGCCGCTGTCGCGCCCGGCAACGCAGGAGGCCCGCCCGATCGCTGCCAGCTATGCGGACGATGCGCTCGCCGACCGACCCAGCAGCTTCAGCCACGAGCCACCCTTCCGCCCACGCCGCAATCCGGCAAAGGTATGGATGCTTGTCGCCATCGTCTTTGCGCTGCTGGCATCGGGCACGGCTGGTGCAATCTATGCGTTTGGCCTGCCCAGCGCGTTCAGCCGCTACGCGCTGCCTTTTGCCGAGGTGGAGCCCGATTTGCAGATCGATTTTCCGCCTGCCAAGCAGGAACGCCGCACCTTGCCCAACGGCACCGAGTATTTCTCCGCATCGGGCACGATCCGCAACCTGAGCAAGACCGCGCAGGATGTGCCGCCGATGCTGGTGGTGCTGCGCGATGCACAGGACCGGGTGGTGTTCAACTGGATCATCAACCCACCGGTCGATACGCTCCAGCCCGGCCAATCTGCCGATTTCCGCCAGGCGATGGTCGATGTGCCACGCTCTGCCGCTTCTGCCGAGATCGCCTGGGCACAGCGGCGCTGAGCGCGCGGATAATCCGTGTTGCTAAGCCCCCGGCGCTTTGCTAATGGCGCGGCCTGCCAAGCGGGCGGGCGGCATCACCGCGCCTCCCCCAAGTTGCTGGACAGTGCGGTCATGGCGGAATTGGTAGACGCGCAACGTTGAGGTCGTTGTGGGCGAAAGCCCGTGGAAGTTCGAGTCTTCTTGACCGCACCAGTCAGCACCAGTCAGCCGTTAGGATGGCCACAGCCGCGCGGCGGCTGCTTAAGCACATCCTGCGCTAACGCAGGATCTGGTTCATCTCGATCAGCGTGCCATCGGGATCGAAGAAATTGCACCCCCGGACGCGAATGACGGGGCCGCCGTTGCGGCCTGGATATTCCTGCATGCGCGGCGGTGAAGTCATCGTTACGCCGGGAACTTTGGCTGCTGCGGCGCACCGGCCATCGACATCGTCGGTGTTCATTACGATGACATGCCCCCCCGGCCCCATGCGTTTGGGATACGGGCCGGGATCGGGCAATGCCGGATCGATCCACTGCATCAGACCGATCCAGCCGATAAACGGATCATTGGCATTGAGCAGCACCAACCGCGCCTTTGCTCCGGGCTCGCCAGCGGGTAAGGCAACGCCGCTGGTTTCGACCACAGTGTCGTAATTGACCTTCAGGCCGACGACGTCGCGGTACAACGCCAGCGAGTTTTCCATGTCGCGCACGATCAGGGTGACCCGGCGGATATCGGTGGGCAGCCGCTCGGCAGGTGTTTCGACGCCCAAAGAATTGTTGGCCGGGGAAGCATTGCCGGGTGAACTGGTGGTAGCGGAGCTGGTGGTGGGCGAACTGGTCGCTGTTGGGACAACCACGCGGTCCTGTGACTGCGCGGCGCACGCGGTAAGAAGCAGCGCCAGAGCAAGCTTTGGCCCGAAGCCGGATATGAATTTAACGACGCGCATCACGCTTCTCCCTCAGCTGCACCTTCGATAGCCCCCGATTGGAGCAGCGCGGCTATCTTGGCATCGTCATACCCAAGCCCGGCCAGCACGGTGCGCGTATCGGCTCCGGCCTCAGGCAGGCTGGCCGCCGCATATGGGCGCACACCGTTCATCTCGATCGGCAGCGTGGGCAGCATCGTTGTTGCACCACCGGGCAGGGTCACCGGCTCCAACCCGCCGCTGGCCAGCAGATGCGGATCATCGAACATGTCCTCGGGCCGCCCGATCGCAGCAAAGGGCAGTCCGCTGCCCTCCAGCCTGGCGATCAGGTCATCGCGCTTCCACGTCTTCACCAGCGCGCGAATGAGCGGCATGATCCGGTCCCGCGCCAGCACCCGCGCCGTGTTCTCGCGGATGCTCTGGTCAGCCCACAGGTCATCCAGCGCAAACAGCGCGCAGAATTTCTCCCACAGCGCATCGGTAACCACCCCGATGAAGATCGGCCGGTCGTCAGCCGTCTCGAACACATCGTAGATCGCCCAGGCAGATATCCGCGCGGGCATCGGGGCGGCGGCTTTTCCGGTGACCGCCATTTGCGCCATATGCTGTCCGATCAGATAGATGGTGGTTTCAAACAGCGAGCTTTGCACCTTCTGCCCGCGCCCGGTGCGGTGCCGTTCCTCGACCGCCGCCAGAATGGCGATCACGCCGAACATTCCGCCGGTGACATCGATGACGCTCGATCCGGCGCGCAAGGGTGTGCCCGGCGGGCCGGTCATATAGGCAAGCCCGCCCATCATCTGGGCGACCTCATCAAGCGCGGTGCGCGCTTCATACGGGCCGGGCAGAAAGCCCTTTTCGCTACAATAGATAAGCTGCGGGTTGGTGGCCGACAGGCTGGCATAATCAAGCCCCAGCCGGTCCATTGCGCCGGGCCGGTAGTTCTCGATCAGGATGTCTGCGGTCGCCACCAGATCGCGCGCCACCGCCAGACCGCCGGGGGTTTTGAGATCGACGCACAGGCTTGCCTTGTGGCGGTTGTACATCGCAAAATAGCCCGCCCCCGATCCGATCAGCTGCCGGGTGCGATCGCCGCCGATCGGCTCGACCCGGACAACCTCTGCGCCCAGTGCGGCCAATACCGCCCCCACCGCCGGACCCATCACCATATGGGTGAATTCGACGACCTTGAGATTGCTGAGCGGTTGCGGGCCGGTCATGCCGCGTGCTGCCCGAACCCCAGTGGCAGCCCGGCATCGGGGGTGAAGCCATACAGCGGCTCGCCTGGCAACGCGTCTGTCAGAATGCTGCGCACCTTGAGCAGGGCATCCAGATCGATCCCCGTATCGATCCCCATCGCCTCAAGCATGAACACCAGATCTTCGGTGACGATATTGCCCGAAGCACCCGGTGCGAACGGGCAACCACCCAGCCCGCCGAGCGATGCATCCAGCGTGGTGATGCCTTCGTCCAGCCCGGCCAGCACATTGGCCAGCCCCAGCCCGCGGGTATTATGCAGGTGCAGCGTCGTCATCCGCTCTGCGCCGACCGCGCTGCGCACCGCGCGCACCAGCCGTTTGACCTGCGCCGGATTGGCATAGCCGGCGGTATCCGACAGGCTGAATTCTTCGGCCCCTGCCTCTGCCGATGCTGCCGCCAGCCGCACGACCTGCGCCTCGGCGACCGGGCCTTCCATCGTGCAGCCAAACGCGGTCGACAGGCCCACCGCAAAATGCACCTTTGCTGCGCGCGCCATTGCAGCGATCATGGCGATCTCGGCCAGCATATCGGCATGGCTTTTGCGCACGTTGTTCAGGCTGTGGGTTTCGGACATCGAAAACGGGATCGAGATGCCATGCGCGCCCGCCTCGATGGCGCGTGCTGCGCCTTTGGCGTTGGGCACCAGCGCGACGACGTTGAGCCCTGCGATAGTTCGCGCAAAAGCGACGATTTCGGCGCTGTCGGCCATTTGCGGAAGCAGCGTGGCGGGGACAAAACTGCCGACCTCGATCTCGCGTACGCCTGCGGCGGCCTCGGCGGCGATCCAGCGCTTCTTGGCTTCGGTCGGCATTACACAGGCGATGCTTTGCAAGCCATCACGCGGGCCGACTTCGCTGATCAATATATCAGGCATGGGGCAGCTCCAGATAGACCCACGGTCGCTTGACGCGATCATGCCGGTGAAAGGCAGCGATGGCGTCCTGGTGTTTCAAAGTAAGGTCGATGGCGTCGAGTCCTTGCAGAAGCATCGCCTTGTCCCCGGCTGCGATGTCAAACGACCAGGATTGGCCATCGCATCTGACGCTTTGTGCCGCCAGATCGACGCTTAGCGTTTTGCCTGCCAGCATGGCGATGATATCACCCGGCAGCACCACCGGCACTATGCCGTTGCGCACGCAATTGCTGGCGAAGATCGGCGCAAAGCTTTGCGCGATGATGCAGCGGATGCCATATTCGGCCAGCGCCCAGACCGCATGCTCGCGGCTGGAGCCACAGCCGAAATTGCTCCCCGCCAGCAACAGTGCGCCCGCCTGGAATCGCGGCTGGTTGAGGACGAAATCGGGGTTGGGCATGCGGGCTGCATCCAGATAACGCCAGCCAGCAAACAATCCGCCGGCAAGCCCGGTCTTGCCCGTGCTCTTCATCTCGCGCGAAGGTATGATTGCATCGGTGTCGATATTGTCGCGCAGCATCGGCATGGCAACCGAGGTCAGGCTAGTGAAAGGCTCAGCCATCGGCCAGTACCCTTTGGCGGGTCATTTTCCGGGGATCGGCGATCGCGCCTGCAATGGCGCTGGCCGCGACGGTCTCGGGGCTGGCAATATGCGTCTTGACCCTGAGGCCCTGACGGCTTTCAAAATTGCGGTTGGTGGAAGATATAACGCGCGTTCCTTCGGCAAAGCTTTCGCCGCCTGCAAAAAAGCACATCGAACAGCCGCTTTCGCGCCACTCGAATCCTGCTGCGACAAACACCCGGTCAAGCCCTTCGGCCTCGGCGGCGCGCTTGACCGCGCTCGATCCGGGCACGCAGATCGCGCGTACGCCGCGTGCCACGCTGCGCCCGGCGAGCAGCGCAGCGGCGCGGCGCAGATCGGACAGACGGGCGTTGGTGCAGCTGCCGATAAAAGCGGCATCGATGCGCGTCCCAATCAGCGCGGCTCCAGCAGCAAGGTCCATATAGGCTAGCATTGCCGGGTTCGCATCGGCAGGGACCGTGCCTGTGATTGCGACACTGGACTGCGGACTGGTGCCCCAGCTGACCATCGGTGGTATGGCGGCAGCATCGATCATGATCTGCGCATCGAACCGGGCGTCTGCGGCGGATCGCAGCGCTCGCCACTGGCGGATCGCCGCATCCCACGCCGCGCCCTGCGGAGCATAGCGCCGCCCTTTCAGCCAATCGAAGGTCACTTGATCGGGCGCGATCAGCCCGGCAAAGGCGGAAAACTCGGTCGCCATATTGCACAATGTCATCCGCGCTTCCATGTCGAGGCCGCGCACCGCATCGCCTGCAAATTCGGCGACATGGCCCGCGCCGCCGCCCGCGCCATGCTCGGCGATCAGCGCCAGCATCATGTCCTTGGCGGTGACCCCTGTCGCCAGCGTCCCGCTGAACGTCACCCGCAACGTTTTGGGCCGGGTGATTTGCAACGTGCCGGTGGCCATGGCATGTTCGGCCTCGGATGATCCGATGCCCCAGGCCAGCGCACCCAGCGCGCCTTGGGTGCAGGTGTGGCTGTCGGGCGCGATCAGCGTCAGGCCGGGGCACACGATGCCAAGCTCAGGGCTGACGACGTGCATGATCCCCTGGTCGCGATCGGTAACATCGAAAAGCGTGATCCCCGCCGCGCGCGCCGCCATGCGGGTTTCGGTAATAAACGCCTGCCCGCCGGGCACCAGCGTCTGGTCCGACCGGCCCGGCAGCGTATCGACGACATGGTCCATCATCGCAAACACCCGCGCCGGATCGGCGATCGCGCGCCCCGCCGCCCGTAACGAATTGAGCGCAGCGGCCCCGGTGCGCTCGTGCAGCAGCACCCGGTCGATGGCGATCAGCGCCGCGCCGCCGGGAAGCGTCGCAACGACGTGATCGTCCCATATCTGGTCGAACAGCGTGCCGCTCACCTGCGCCTGCTCCCCTCCAGCGTGGATGAAGGAGCGTTTCTCAACCCGCAACCGCCTTCATCTGCGCCTCGACCGCGCGCCAGTCCTTGCTGACCAGCGTCTCCTGGATCGCGGTGCGGGTTTCGAGCAGGCCACTCCTGATCCAGTGCCAGGTGCGGCAACGCGATTGTCCGTCATCGGCGATCTGGATCATTTCATAAAGATACAGCGAGGGATCACCCTGGCGCTGCCAGTAGAGCATCACGGTGCGGTGATACTCATCCAGCCCGACTTCGGCGGCCCATCCCTTGATCAGGTCGTTGTCCCACCAAACGCGCTTGTCATGATATGCTGCGGGAAACTCGCGCATCTCGGTGCGACCGTCGGGCCAGGTGTAATGGTTGGTCTGGTGATACAGATGCGGACCATCATCGTGAAACCTGCAGAACAGGCGGCTCTTGTGTTCGTCGATCTGTACGCCTGCCGCATTGTAATAGGTATAAACCCCGTCCCACACACCTTCATGGCGCGCCAGAACCGGCATGTCTTCGCGAATTCCCATGATCGTTACTCCTGTCTGTTGCCAAGTGCTTTGCAAAATGCCCGTGCTGCGGTGGCGCGTAGCAAGGCGCGGTGTTCGCTGGCCAATTGCTCCGGAGCAAGATCGGCAGGGTCGAAAACTATCGCACCCGAACCGCTCACCGCATAGGCTGGGGCAAAGAAATGGCGCGCGCGCACCATCTGCCACGCGCGCGTCAGGTGGCTGCCGAACCGATCGGGGGAAAGATCGGGAAACAGCCGCTCGGGATCACCTGGCGGCGCATCGGGCAGGCGGATGTCGGTGATGCCGAAATGCGCTGCGGCCGCGTCGATGACTGTGCGCCACGCCGCCCAGTCGTCCGGCGCATCACCCGGCCAGCGGTCCGAAAGTCCGTGGCCGGGCAGATCGATCGCCACGCCGCCCCCTGCGCCCCCTGCGCTCCCTGCGCCACCTGCGTCAGGATCGGATTCCTCGCCCGGCCTGTGGATATGCAGGATGCGCACATCCGGATTGCCTTGCCAGTGGATCAGTCCGCTAAATCCTCCAGCGTCAAGATGCACGAACCCGGCGTCGCTGGACTGGCGCGGTATGACCGGATCTGCGACGGGCAACGCCTGCAAGAATTCCACACTCAGTGCCTGATGCTGCGCGGCGGTGGCGCATTTTTGCGCCCGCCATCCGACCGGCATGTCGCCCAGCCGGTCGATATGCGCCTGCAGCGGATCACTATCATAGGCGCTGATCAGCACCGGCGGGGTGATGGCATCGGGCAGCGGGATGTCGCGGCTTGCGCGCAGCACCGCGCCATATCCGGCACGATAGGCATCGCCTGCATCGAGCATCTCGCGCACCGCCATATCGATGATCGCAACATCGGCATGCGCGCCGGGCAGCCGCGCGGCATCGCGGGTATCGAACCAGGGGAAGAACCAGCTTTGTTCGACAATGCGGTTCCACAGCCACACCAGATGCTCGCCATAAGGCGATGGCTGGAACGGCGGCAGATACGACTGGCCGAATATCGCCATCTCGTTTGCTGTCCAGATTGCGTATCCACCGACAGCCATTCCGACAAAGCGATTCGGGTGGCGTTTGAGCGCGGTGATCAGGATGATCCCGCCTGAATGAAAGCCATAAGCGGGGCAGGCAGCGATACCCAGCGCGTCCATCGTAGCGACCAGCGCATCGGCAAAATCGTTGATATCGGGCACCCCGGGCAGTGGGTCGGACTGGCCAAAACCTGGCGTATCGGGCGCGATACAGGTGAAATACGCGCTCCACGCCTGCATCAGCGCGGCATATTCGCCGCCGTTGCGCGGGCTTTGGTGGATCATCAGCAGCGGCGGACCGCTGCCTGCCATACGATAGTGCACCCGGCGATGCGCCCCATCGGGCCCCCCATCGGGGCGCCCATCGTGAAGCGGCACGTCAACGTAGTGGCGGGTGATCAGGGGCATGGGCTAATTTGTCCGGACAAATTGCTCTCGACAAGCCTTTTTTCGCTATTATGGTCACGAATCACAACAAAGTGAGGTTTTTGCTGTCCATGGAGATACCCGGCACCCGCATGATCTGCGAGGACAAGACCGCCCGGCAGCTGTTTGAAGCGGTGATGGCCAATCCTGTGCGCAGCAAGTTCGGCTTTGGGGAAAAACTGGCGGTCGTCAATGTCGATGTCCAGCAGGCCTACACGCGGATCGACATGTTCAAAACCGCCTATGAAACCGATCCCAGGCAGATCGAATATATCAACACCATCTCAAGGCTGGCGCGGGCGCGCGCCATGCCGGTGATCTGGAGCCGGGTTGCGTACAAGGATGATGCGGCCGATGCCGGGGTCTGGGGCACGCGCACCGACACGCCCGACAGCCTGCAGAACATCGGCTATAACAGCGAGCGCCACGCCTTCGACACGCGCTGTGAACTGCGCGCCGAGGATCTGGTCTACACCAAGCGGATGCCCAGCGCATTTTTTGAAACGCCGCTGGCAAGCTATCTCACCTGGCACAAGGTGGATACCGTGGTGGTCACCGGCGGCAGCACCTCGGGCTGTGTCCGCGCGACCGCGGTCGATGCGCTCAGCCACGGCTATCGCACGATCGTGCCGATTGAAACCTGCGCGGACAAGCATGAGAGCTATCATTTCGCCAACCTCACCGATCTCCTGCTCAAATACGCCGATGTCGAGCCTGTCCAGACGGTGATCGACTGGCTGGAGGCGCGATGATGCGTGAGGGCGCTGCCGACCCGGAGCTCTACGATTTCGCACCCTATCGCGGTCGGCCCCGGATCACCTGGCCGGGCGGCAAGAGCTGCGCGGTCTGGGTCGCACCCAACCTTGAACTCTACGAACTCGATCCGCCCGCCAATCCGCACCGCAAAAGCTGGGCAAAGCCGCATCCCGATGTGGTCGGCTATGCGCATCGCGACCATGGCAACCGGGTGGGCCACTGGCGGATGGCAGATGTGATGAGCAAGCACGGCTTCCCCGGATCGGTCAGCCTGTCGGTGGCGCTGTGCGATCAAATTCCAGAGGTGGTCGCAGATGCCAGTGCGCGCGGCTGGGAGTTCTTCAGCCACGGCATCTATAACACCCGCTACAGCTATGGCATGGACGAGGCGCAGGAGCGCGCGATCATCGAAGACAGCATCGCCACGGTGCAACGCGCCACCGGCCAGCGGATTCGCGGCTGGCTGGCCCCGGCGCTGACCCACACGCCGCGCACATTGGACCTGATCGCCGGGTACGGTATCGACTATACCTGCGACCTGTATCACGACGACCAGCCTAGCGATGTCAAGGTCGCCAGCGGCAGGCTGACCGCGATCCCCTACAGCCTTGAGGTCAACGATCATTACGGCTTCTTCATCTACAACATGAGCCCGCGCGACTATGCCGATACGCTGATCCGCCAGTACGAGCGGCTGGCCAAAGAGGGTGCGGACCCTGACGGAGCAGGAGGCACGGTGATGTGCATTCCGCTGCACAGCTATCTTATCGGCCAGCCGCACCGCATCGGGCCGTTCGAGGATGTGCTCAAGCACATTGCCAATGATGGCCGCGCATGGATCGCGCGCGCAGGCGAGATTGTCGATGCGTGGCGGGGGCAACAGCCATGACGCTGGACCCGGCTTATCTCGAATACCCGCATCGCCGCGAAGGGATGGACCACGGCCTCTACCCCTATAGCAACCTGTTCACCCGCCCCGCCATCGCATGGCCCGATGGCAAAGCGGTCGCGATCTGGCCGGTAATCAGCCTCGAATGGTTCCCGATCCTGCCAGTTGACACCCCGTTCCGCGCGCCGGGGCACATGCAGACCGTTTATCCCGATTACCGCCATTATACCGCGCGCGAATATGGCACGCGGATCGGGCTTTACCGGCTGCTCGATGCGTTCGAGGCGATCGGCGCGAAGGTCTCGATCGCTTGCAACGCGGCGATCGCCGGGCGCTACCCCGAGGTGATCGCCGCGATCCTGGCGGGCGGGCACGAGATCATCGCGCATTCGACCGACATGAACGGCACGATCGCCAGCGGACTTGCCGAGGACGACGAACGTGCGCTGATTGCCGCATCGCTGGATGCGCTCGAAAACGCCAGCGGGGTGCGGCCGCGCGGGTGGCTGTCGATTGCGCGTTCGCAATCGTTCAACACCCCGCGCCTGCTGGCCGAAGCCGGGGTCGCCTATATGTGCGACTGGGTAAACGATGAACTGCCCTATCGCATGACAACCGATGCGGGCGAGATCGTCAACATACCATTGAACCACGAACTGTCCGACCGGCAGATCATCAACGTGCAGCAGCAATCGGTCGACAGCTATGCACAGCAGATGCGCGATGCGTATGGCTGGCTGACGAGCGAGGCAGCGCAGCATGGCGCGCGGATGCTGCCGATGCACCTGACCCCGTATATCATGGGCCTGCCCTATCGGATCGATGCCTTTGAGGCACTGCTGCGCTGGCTGGAGCAACAGCCCGGTGCGTGGTTTGCCACCGGCGGCGAAATTCTCGACAGCTGGTCGGCGCAGGCGCGCGCGTGATGGAGGTGATCAACCCGCGCACCGGGCAAGCGGATTATGCGATCACGCCGCTTGATGCTGGCGGTGTGCAGGCCGAGGCGGCGCGGCTGCGCGCTGCGCAACCGGGCTGGGCAGCGCTGAACCCGCAGGATCGCGCGGCCATCCTGCACCGCTGGGCCGATGCCGTGGTGGCGCACCGTGCCGCGCTTCTGGATGCGTTGACGCGCGATACCGGACGCCGCCGGATCTCCGAAATCGAGGTCGACGGCCTGCCCGCGACGATCCGCCGCTGGGCCGATCTGGCCCCGGGGCTGATTGCCCAACATACGCTCGATGATCAGCCCAGCGCGCATCCGACGGTGCGCAATTCCACGCGGCTGGTGCCTTATGCGCTGATCGGGGCGATTGCGCCGTGGAACTTCCCGATCGTGCTCTCGACCATCGATGCGATCCCCGCGCTTGCGGCAGGGTGCGCCGCGCTGGTCAAGCCCTCCGAGATAACGCCGCGCTTCATCATTCCGCTGCGCGAGACGATGGCCGTCGTGCCGCAACTGGCTGCCGTGCTGGCATTTATCGAGGGCGATGCCGCGACCGGTACGGCGCTGATCGATACGGTCGATTACATCTGCTTTACCGGATCGGTGGCGACCGGGCGCAAGGTGGCACAAGCAGCCGCGCAAGCCTTTATCCCGGCCAATCTGGAACTGGGCGGCAAGGACCCGATGATCGTGATGGCCAGCGCCGATCCGGTCGCCGCCGCGCACATCGCGTTGCGCGCCAGCATCGTTGCCACCGGCCAGGCATGCCAGTCGATCGAGCGGATTTACGTGGCGCGGGCGATTTATCAGCCGTTTCTGGACGCTCTGGTGGCAGCGGCGCAGGCGGTGCGGCTGAATTATCCCGACATCGGTGTGGGCGATATCGGCCCATTCATCTTTGCCCCGCAAGCTGCAAAAGTGCAGGCGCAGATCGACGATGCCGTAGCAAGGGGCGCACAGGTGCTGACCGGCGGTACGGTCGAGAAACTGGGCGGCGGCCAGTATCTGCGGCCCACGGTGATCGCCGATGCCACCGCCGCGATGAGCCTTTTGCGCGACGAGACCTTTGGCCCGGTGTTGCCGGTGATCGGCTTCGATGACATCGATGATGCGATCGCGCAGGCCAATGACAGCCGGTACGGGCTGGCGGCTGCGGTTATTGCCGCGAGCGCCGAAGAGGCCGAAAGCGTCGCGATGCGGCTGGAGGCCGGCGCGGTGTCGATCAACGATGGATCGATGACATCGATGGTCTGGGATGCGGAGAACGCGTCGTTCAAGCTGTCGGGTCTGGGGCCGTCGCGGATGGGGTCAAGCGGGCTGATGCGCTATTTTCGCAAGCAGGCGCTGATCCGCCAGACCGCAGCGCCGCTGCCGCTGGCCGCCTATGCAGAGGATGCACCGCGATGAGAGACGCGCTTGCCAAAGCGATGCCCGCGCTGTTTGCGCATGAAGGGCTTTGGGATGGCACCTATCGCCATCTCGACCATGATGCCCAGCTCATCGACCAGCACCGGATGCGCACCCGCTGCGAATTTCCGGCAGACGGCGCTTATGCCTATGTCCAGCACAATCACCTGATCTGGCCCGATGGTCGCGAGACCCGGCTGACCTTTGGCGGCACCCTGGCAGACGGCGGGCTGTTGTGGGACACCGAGCGCTTTTATGGTCATGGCTGGGAAACGCGCGACAATGTGCTGATGCTGACGCTGCATCGCAAGGATGAACCCGGTGTCCGTTTCACCGAGATGATCCAGATCTCCGATGATGGCGAAAGCCGCGCGCGCACCTGGCAATGGTTTCGCGATGGCAACCCGTTCCGCCGGACGTTGTGCGACGAACGGCGAATCTCGCGCGACCGGGAGGCTGTATTATGATGCTGTTGTTGCTGATGCTGGCGGCACCCGCACCCGAAGCTGCGCCCGAATCACCGCAGGTGTGCGATACGCCGGTGGTGATGGTGGTGGCAGGTCCAACGCATGACCGCGCGCGCATGGCGGCTTATGGCAAAGCGATTGCCGACAGCAAATTGTATGAAAAGCTGGGTGGCTATTATATTAACGTGCCCCGCCCGCTGGCGAGTTTCGAAGGTGATCCGCCGCCGGGCTATACCGTGCTGATGGTTCGGTTTCCCTGCCTTGCCAATGCGCAGGCCTTCTGGAATTCTGCCGAATATCAAAACAATATCCGCCCGCTACGGCTCAACCCGTCGGCTGGCGACTATACGGTGACGGTCTATCCCGAAGCGCCGCCGCGTGCCGATATGGTCGGCAAGGTCGGTGAGAATGGTTACAAGGCGCGGTTCGATGCCAGCACCATCGCGCAGGACGCATTACCCGCCAAACCGTAATCCGACGCAGGCCATCGGTGCAACGGTTTCACCGGTTGAGTTCGATCAGCTCATACCGGTTCATCATCGACCCGTCGATGCTGCCATAGACCAGCACCGCATCGTCGTCGGCGGTGACCCACATGTCATAGGCCGGGTGGGTGACGCCGCCCATGCCGGGGCCGGTATCATCGATATAACGATAATGACGGCAGGCAAATGTCCCGGCCTTGACCGTCTTTGCAACCTCGCCGACATATTCCAGGCCGATGTTCACTTCGGCGATCAGCGGCGCGGTGGCACCGCGATGATCGGGCGAGGGCAGAAAAACGCGAACATTGCGCCGGTGCGGGCCTTTGCTGATGTCCATGCAGCGGGTCAGATAGCCATCGCCGACCACCGGATGAGTCCCGAACCCGTCGAATGCGCCGCCTGCTGGCATGCGCTGCGAAATGCGGCCGATCGACGGGCCGAAGCTTTCGCATTCAATAATCCCGGCAGCGGCATCATGGCGCATCCAGCCTGAACCCATCAACGTATCGTCCACGGTGAGGTGGACATGCAGATGCTCGGGTACCCCGCCCGGCCCGATGCCATAAATGATGTCGCGCAGCACTTTGGGTTCAGGCTCCTCGATCTCGCAGCGCGCGCGCAGGATGGTGCGGCCATCGTCATGCCGGGTGAAGGTGAACCATTCGCAGCCGCGTGTCTGGCCAAGCATGTGCGGCTTGTTAGAGGTGTAGCGGATCACGCCGCTGACGGTGCGGTGCTTCATCACAGGTCTTTCAGGTCACGGCTCAGGTCTTCGACCGGCTTGTCATCGGCCTGCATCGCCGCCATCATCTGCTGCGGACCGCGCATGATACGCGCGATATACTCGCGGATCATCGCGCCACGTTCATAGCCTGCGTCGGGGTCCGGCTGATAGCCTTCGATATCGGCGCGGCTGATCGCACCCTTGGCATCCAGCAGGCGCTCGACCGTATCGAGCCGCTCGCGCAGCACCGATACCTCGCCGATCACCGCCATCAGCATCGAGAGCATACGCTCCTTGTCCAGGTCGCCCAGAAAATCCGGACGCTTGCCCTTGGCGCGCGCATTGGCGCGGGTCATCCAGTCGAGCGGATCGTTCACATTACAAGCTCCAGTTGATGGTCTGTAAACCAACAGTCTCAATCAGGCTTGGAACGCTTCCAGGCACCATAAGCGTTCCACACTGCCGCGCGGCCATGATCTTCCTCTTTTTCGTCACCCGCTGTGGGAAAGATTTCAGTATCGACCACCGCGCGCACGCCGGTGACGAACAGGTCCTCGGCGGCAAAGCCTGCGTCGCGCATGATCGCCTTGAGGTCGAGCGCGTGCATCGCCGACCAGAACGGCTCGTTGTTGTTGAATGCATCCCAGTCGCGGATAAACTGCTCGTAAAGCGGCATCGCATCTGAATATTGCGGCTGTTCCAGATGCAGCATCAGCCCGCCTGGTCTGAGCACGCGATAACCTTCACCGATGATGCGCGGCAGCGCCGTGCCGCTGGTTTCGTGGAGGAACATGGTGGTCTGCACCCAGTCGAAGCTGTCATCGCCCCAGCGCGACAGGTCTTCGGCGCTGGCCTGGACAAAGCGGATGTTGGTTGCGCCCAGCGATTGGGCGCGGGCATGCGCATAGCGCAGCGAGGGCGCTGCGGTATCGATGGCGATCACCTCGCATTGCGGAAACGCCAGCGCCAGCGGCACGATATTGTGTCCGACCGTGCAGCCGATATCGAGGATGCGCTGCGGCTCCCAGCCGGGTCGCTCGCGCCGCGCCCATTCGACCAGCGCCTGCCCGCCGCCATCGGACAACGCGCCCAGCCCGCCTGCGGTGGTGGCAAAGATGCCGCAGTCGTAGTTCGCGCCTGCCGATACATCGCCGGGCCGCTCCTCGCCATGATAGCTGCCCGGCATGCAGTGGATGTCGATGGCGCTCTGGTAACGCGGCACGCTGACCGCCGGGTCGAGTTCGAGCGTATCGCGGCCCTGGTTGTACTGACTGGCCCGCGCATCGAGTTCATCGAGCTGGCGCAGCACCATCGCGCGCCCGTTCTGCTGGCGCATCTCCATGCTGTTGCGCTTGAGCGCCGACCAGAAGCGATGGTGCGGGTCACGGTTCATCGCATGGCGGATTTCGAACCGGTCAACCGGTTGGCGGCCATATTGCGCGACAAATCCCGGCAGAACGCAGGTGTCATAGGCGATCTTGTTGCCTGGCCCCAGTGTGCCCGAGAGATACTTGTTCAGGTTCGCCAGAAAATTGAACCGCGCCGCCTCGTCATGGCTGGGCTGTGGCGATACGCCGTGCCGGGCAACCGCAGTATAGGGCGGCGCGACATCGAATTTATGGATCATATCAGACCGTCCTTGATCATCCGCTCGATCACCTCTTCCTGCGTCCGCTTGAAATAATCACGATCGGGCACTTTGGCCACACCATCTGTGATCAATCCGTCTGCCGGATGACGAACGGTGGTGCTGTAGACCGGTGCAAACAGTTCGAGCCGCTGGCGCGCCAGATAGTTGGTCATGCCCGGTGTCCGCCGCGCGGTGCGCAGGGCATGGAGGTCGATCTCGGCAAAGGCGGTAAAGGTTTCGCCGCTGTTCGATTCAGCCATGACTCGGCCCTTCCAGTCGACGATCTGGCTGTTGCCGTCGGCGCTGGCCAGCGGCAGCCCGGTGCCTTCGATCCCGGCGGTATTGGCAGATACGACATAGGCCATGTTCTCGAAGGCGCGGGCGCGTTTGGCGATATGCTTGTGGGTATCGAGCGGCGATCCGATCTCGCTTGATGAATGCAGGAATATCTCGGCACCGCGCAGCGCGTGGGCGCGCGCGATCTCGGGATACAGGATTTCCTCAGACGCGATCGCCGCCAGATTGCCGATCTGGGTGCGCGCCACCGGGAACACCCCGTCGATGCCATAGATATCCAGATATTTGCTCCACACATCGTGCGGGGTGGGTGCGAACATCGAATTGAGACGGCGATAACGCAGCACGACATCGCCCGATGGCGCAATCAGGATGCTCGCCTGAAAATACAGGCCGGGAAAATTTGCGTCGGTCTCATAGGCATTGCCCGCCAGAAACAGGTCCAGCTTCTGCGCGACCGCGCCCAGCGCGTCATATTCTGCGCCATCGATATCGAAAGCTGCCAGATGCGCGAAATCCGGGATCGATACCCGCCCCGGATAGCTGGTGAACAGATACTCGGGCAGCACCGCCAGACGCACCGGGTGCCCGGCATATTGCTCGATGAAAATGCGCGCCGAGCGGATTTTCGCTTCCACCTCGGCGACCATCGCGATGATCTGCGCGCGAGCGGCAGGGCGGTCTGCGGCGCGCTCGACCGAGCGTGCCGCCAGTTGCATCGCCACGGCGGAATAGGGCTTGGTGTCAGCCACCTGTGGCGTCTCCTGATCCTGAGCCTCTCCCTGGGCCAGTTCCTGCCCCTGACCCCGGGCATCGCCGATCGGCAGCGCGCCTGCGACCATTGCTGCCAATATCATGCGCCGTTCCAGTTCCATCACCGTTCATTCCAGCCCCAGGCTTCCCGGGTTCATCAGCCCGCGCGGATCGACAGCGCGTTTGAGCGCGGTGAGGATTTCCCAGCCCGCCGGATGATGCGCCGCCTTGAGCGGATAGGTGCGCGCGATCTGCAGATGCGTCGCGTCCATCGACCGGAAGATGTCGATGATCTGCTGGCGCAGGTCATCCACCAGCGCGCGCGCTTCAAGGCCTTCGGGAAAACCTTTGAGCGTCTTGAGATGGTCGGGCTCGACCGCCGCCCGATGCAGCGGGTTGGTCGCATCGGGCCAGAAGAACACCGGCTCGATCAGGCAGGCCGCCCGGCTCACCGCAGCGAGCATCGCCCCGGCACGCACATCGAGCCGCTGCATCGCCTCGGCATTGCAAGCATAAAGCGCCTCGATCCGCTGCCACGCGTCGACCAACCGCGAATGCGGCAAAAAGCCATGCACCGGAAGCCAGCGTTCGCCCTCGGGGCCGAGCATCGAATTGGGCGGCGGGAAGGGGTTGGCGCGCAGGATCTTGGGGATGGAATTGTCGATCGGCGTGCCGCCATGCGCTGCGATGATCCTTTGAATCTCGGCCATATCGGCATCGACCGCAGGCTGGTGGCGGCCTTCGGCGATGGTGTGTAGCGAAAACGGCACATCCTTGAGGAACGAGCGTCCGGCGGCCACCACCTTGGCCCCCTCCCTGATCGCCTGCCATGCAGAGCCTTGCGACTTCATCATGTTGACCAGCGATTTGGCGTCCTTGGCCAGACTGTCGCGCTTCATCCGCTGCGATTGCAGAAACGGATCGAAGGCGAAGTTTTCCGCTGCCAGCCCCTCACGCGCAATCGCGCTCATCGCGCCAAGAACGCACCGGTGATCGGGCATCGAGAACGAGCCATAAGCAAACGCCGTGGCCTCGCGCACCAGTTTCAGGGTTATCCGCGCCTTGACCCCGAACGCACCTGTATCGGCGGCAAAAAGGCTGGTCAGGTCGGGGCCAAACGGCCTGAAAAAAGCGCTGCCGGTGCTGAGGATCCGGCCATCGGCAAGCACCACATCAAAGCTGAGCGCGCTATCGGCCACCGATCCGTTGCGCGCGCCCCAGAACGTGCCGTTCTGGCTCATCCCGCCACCAATCGTTGCGCGCAGGCCAGACAACGTGCCCCATGCCGGGGCGCGCAGCCCCAGTGGCTTGAGCGCGCGATGCAGCGCATCCCAGGTGCAGCCTGCCTCGACCGTCACCGTCATGTCGGTCTGGTTGATCTGGATGATGGCATCGAGCGCGCCGGTATCGACCAGGATAAAGTCGCCGCGCGAATACAGATAGCCGCCGGTATAGCTCATCCCGCCACCGCGCGGGACGATGGCAAGCCCGCTGGCACTGGCTACCGCCACCCCGCGCGCAAGCTGATCGACGCTCACCGGTTGCAGGACCGCCAGCGGCGGGCGACCGGTCGCATAGACGTCATGCGCAACCAGATCGCGCGTCGCTGCATCGGTCAGCACAGCGGCGCTGCCCACCGCCTCGATCAGCGCGTCAAGGGTGCGGGCACCCGGTTCGATGAGCGTGGCCATCAGGCGGTCTGTGGCTGCGCGCTTGGTGGCGGCGGGAGGCCAGAAGAGGTGTCGCCCAGCACAGGATAGCGCCCGAGCAGCAACAGCAAGCCCCCGCCAAGCACATATCCGAACATCGCGATGAACAGGATCGGGTCATAGCTACCCGCAGTGTCGCGCACCGCAGCGTAGATGATCGGCGATATCGCGGAGAAAATACCAAACGGCATATAGAGCATCCCGTAGATCTTGCCGTAATGCGCCATGCCAAAATAACGCCCGGTCAGATAGGCGATGAGGTCGCTTTCTGCTCCAGCGGCAAAGCCGAGCAGAAAGGCGGCAAGCGCGGCCAGGCCAAATCCGGGGTCTGCACCCAGCAGGATCCAGCTCGACAGCGCAGGCAGGCACAACAGCGGAAAGCCGACGAACCCGGCCCAGATGCGGTCGAGCAGAATTCCGGTGATGATCCGTCCAGCCAGGATACCAAGACCCAGGACGCCCATGACCGAGGCGGCACTTTGCGCGGGCATTCCCCGGTCGGCAAGGATTGCAGGCATGTTGATGAATGCGCCGCCAAATGTCACCGCGATCACCGAGACCGAGACCCAGATCAGCCAGAAGCGATAATCGCGCAGCGCCTGGCCCAGCGGCACCCCGGTCAGCCCGCCGCTGGCGCTCTTGATGCCCGGCGGCTGTTCTTCGGGCCGCGGCTCGCGGAACAGCCAAAGGCCGATGGGCAGCGCGACAAACAGCGGCAGCAACGCGACGATTGCAAACATCGCGCGCCACCCTTGAGTTTCGATGGCCCACACCGCCAGCTTGGGAACCGCAATCGCAGCCAGGCTGGTGCCCAGCAGCAACAGGCCCAGTGCCAGCCCCCGGCTCTTGTAGAACCACATGTTGATCGCGCGGCTCCAGGTGACCGGCGTCGATCCTATGCCGACCAGTCCGACGAGCAGCCAGAGCAGATAGTAAGCCCATAGCACCGGCGGGGTCAGCGCCAGCGCGGCAAAGGTGACGCCGAACGCGAACAGCGACCACAAGGCGATGCGGCGGACGCCATAGGTATCGGCAAGCCAGCCGAAAACCGGGGCCAGAAAGGCTGCCACCACCCCGAAGATGGTGATCGGCAGCAGTATCTCGGTCCTGCTCCAGCCAAACTCTGCGGTTAGCGGTGCGATCGTAAAACCGATAACGTTGAACGGGATCGGCGATGCCCCGCACGCCACCCCGATGACACCGGCCAGCAGCACCTTCCAGCCGCGCGCAAACTCACCGCGCGGGTGCGCTGCGACGCCGGCTGCCGGGGTAAAAACTTCATTGGCCAAATGTCTGATCCAATCCGCAAGGGTATGCGCTGGATATCATGAATTGAACTCCAAAGGCATGCGGTTTGCGCTGCGGAAACAGGATGCAGGCAAACCGGGTTGGCGCATGACCCGATCAGAAATTGAAGCGCGCACGCACATTCCACATCATCGGCTGGTTCAGATAACTGAAGTTGGACAGCGACGACTGGATGAACGCTTCGTTCAGGCAGTTGGTGCATTCCACCGCCAGTTGCCAGCCGTTGTCCGGCCCGTTCAGCGCCAGCCCCGCGTTGATCAGCCACGCTGCCCCGCTTTGCGATCCGGTAATGAATTCCCCGCCGCCAAACGGATTTGCAGGCGTCGTCCGTCCGCCGCGGGTCACCGGCGCATCGAAGATCGACAGGTTGGCGATGGCGACCTCCTGGTCTGAACGATAGCTGGCGTTGACTGACGGAACCAGGGTCAGCCCGCTATCCCCCAGCGGCGCGCGATAGCTGCCGCCCAGCGCCAGCGACCAGTCTGGCGTGCGCACCGGGGTGGCCAGCGTGCCATCGGCGGTGACGATGCCGGCGGCACAGGCCGGGGCGTTGTTGACCGGTGTGCCTGGCGGGGCAGAGTTGGAGCTTGCCGGAATTTGCCCGGCAGCCAGCTGCGCGCGGCAGGCGGCCAGCTGTGCAGGCACGGTCTGGATGCCAAAAATATCTGTCGCAGGCTGGTTACCCGGCACCCGATAATTGTCGTCCTGATAACCGACATTGGCAAAAAGGTTGAGGCCCGTCACCGGCGCAAAGGTAAACTCCGCCTCGATCCCCCGGTTGCGATAATCGGCAAAGTTGCGCGTCAGGAAGGTGATTGCGCCGGTTGCCGGGTTAAGCAATCCGGCCAGAATTTGCAGATCGCTGACATCCAGCCAGAATGCGGTGACGTTGGCGCGCACCCGGTTGTCGAAGAATTCCGACTTGAGGCCCGCCTCATAGCTCCAGACGCGCTCTTCGTCGAAGGGCAGGAACTGCGCCGGATTGGTGGCGCGCGCATTCCAGCCGCCCGATTTGAACCCGCGCGTAGCAGAGGCAAACAGCAGGATGTCGTCATCAGGCGTGAAGTTGACCGCAAAACGCGGCGTCCATATCTTCACATTCTGACGGCGCGGGATGAGCCGCCCCGATGATGCACGCAGGTTTACTTCGGCAAGGCACGTGGCCTCGACAATGCCGTCGTTGCACGAGGCGCGGTTGTCAGTGATGGAGAACTTCTTGGTCTCGTCGGTATAGCGCACCCCGGCGGTCAGCTTGATCTGGTCGGTCACGTTGAGATCGGCCTGGACATAACCGGCGTAGGCGCTGGTCGTGTTGCGGATGATCCGGTCACCCAGCAGCAGCGCGAACGTGGGGGAGATCGAGAAGATATCCGCCAGATCGGTGCGGTTGCGCTCGTCGATATAATAGAAACCCGCGACATAATCGATCAGGCCATTGCCGACACTGCCGTTGAGCTTCACCTCCTGGGTAAACTGTTCATGCTGGCCATCGTTGAGGATGGTAAAACCGCCGCGCGCAAAACCGCGCACGGCAGGGAACGGGACGCTGGCGCTCGGCCCGGCGCGCCCGTCAAAAAAGTCGAGTCCAAACTGCTGGGTCAGGCTGACATAGCCGGTGATCAGGCTGAGCGTGGTGGCAGGCGCGATATCGAACTCAAGGTTTGAGGTGATGATATCGGTCACCGCTTCCTGGCCCAGCCCATAGCTGGCCTTGCGGCCACTGATAGCCAGCGGGGCAAACGGCGTTGCGGTTTGCGGGTTCTCAACCAGTCCGGTCGATGCAAAGCGACCGTTGCAGTCGGCGCGGTTGGCCGGATTGCAATTGAAATTGAGGATGTTTTCGCCTTCGGACACGATATGGGCATAGCTTGCCCGCCAGCGCGCCCAGGGGGCCAGCTCGCCGCGTATGCCCAGCCTTACGCCCCAGCCATCGTCGTCGTTGAGACGCTCACCGGTGGTCACGTTCTTCACATAACCATCGTCATCCTGCCAATAGCCCGAAACCTTGATCGCCAGGCTGTCGGCCAGCGGCAGATCCACCGACCCGCGCACCATCTTCTTGTCGAACCGGCCATAGCCGACCTCACCATAGCCAGCAAAATCCTGACCCGGTTCGGCCATGATCACGTTGATCGCGCCGCCGGTAGTGTTGCGCCCGAACAAGGTGCCTTGCGGCCCGCGCAGCACCTCGACGCGCTCGACATCGAACAGCGCCAGATTGTTGGCATTCTGGCGCGACAGATAGATATCATCGACATAGGTGCCTACCGGCGGGTCAAAGGTCGCGATGGTTTCGGTCGATCCCAGCCCGCGCAGAAAATATGCGTTGGCAGAGCCGATGCCGGTGTTGTTCTGGGCGACCATGTTGGGAATATACTGGCCCAGTTGCAGCGTGTTCGATATCCCCTGATCGCGCAACTGATCGGCGGTAAACGCGCTGATCGCGATCGGCACATCCTGCACGCTTTCCTGGCGGCGCTGCGCGGTGACGATGATCTCGGCAAGCCCCTCCTGCCGCTCGGTATCTTCAGCCGACGGGGCCTGCGCGCTGCTCTGCGCATAGGCAGGCGCCGCCAAAGCGACCGCAAGCGCCGAGGCGGCAACCGTGAAACGAAATTTGACCATGACATGCTCCCTGAGTGTTTCGGATTTGACTCGATCCCACTGCACGTATTTTTTTCTTGCAATTTGTCCGGACAAATCTGCATTGTCAATCGGCTTTGTGGCAAAGCGTTGCAGGAGTTACGCGATGGACTTTTCGGAAATTGCGTATCGCTCGCTGGTTTTCGTCCATCTGTTGCTGTTCGTGCTGTGGCTTGGCGCAGATGTCGGGGTGTTCCTGCTCGGTCAGCATTTCCGCAAACGGCATGTCTACACGCTCGATCAGCGGCTGGTGCTGCTCAAGCTTCTGGTGCTGGTCGACATGACCCCGCGCAGCGCCTGGGCGCTGATGGTTCCGGTTTCGCTGACAGTGCTGCGTGCAGGGCACTGGTGGCAGGTGCCTTTAGCCTTGCTGGCAGGTGCCTGGGTGACCGGCGGCATCTGGCTGTGGCTGGTGTGGGATGCGCACACTCACGACCAGACGCCGCGTGCAACGCGCGACAGGCAGCTTGAAAACTGGCTGAAATACGCGCTGACCGGCTTCTATTTGTGGCTGGGCGGCCAATCTGTGCTGACCGGAGCGCCGCTGGGCGCAGACTGGCTGGCGGCCAAGGCGTTGTTGTTCGGCGTCATCTTTGTTGCGGCAATCGGCATCGACCGGGCGTTCAGACCGGTTGGCCCGCAGCTGGTGCGGTTGCTCGCCGAAGGCTCCAGCGACGCCACCGAAATTCCCCTGCGCAGGACCATGGATCGCACCCGGATATGGGTCATGGCGGTCTATGCGCTGCTCGTCGTCACCGCGTGGCTGGGCGTGGTAAAACCGTAATTCTGAACGTAAGCGGCTCTGGTGCGACGGTGTAGCATCCAAACAACACAGCCGCAGCAATTCGACGACGGAGCCAAATTTGTCTGGACAAATTATCGATCTTGCGGTGTTCTGCAGCGCCTAAGGGAGATAAAAACCACTTCAGGGGGATTCACATGAAACGTTCGTCCAAGGCTGCCTTGTTCGCTGTTACGGCACTTGCCAGCGTGCCTGCACTTACCAGCGTGCCTGCACTGGCTCAGGAAGAGACCGGCCGCAAAATTGGCGTCGATGAAGGCGTCATCATCGTGACGGCCAGAAAGACCGAGGAAACGCTGCAGGAGGCACCAACCTCGGTTTCGGTGGTGACCGCAGCGACCATTGACCGGCTGGGCCTCGACAACCTGACCGATATCGCCAAGACCGTCCCTGGCCTGGTGTTTGACGACACGTTTGGACGTGATGCCAACAGGCCGGTCATTCGCGGCCAGGCCAACATCCTTGGCCAGTCGGGAGTCGCCTTTTTCATCGATGGAATCTATTATTCCGGCTCGCTCGCCGACTATGATGTAGACACCGTCGAGCGGTTCGAAGTCGTCAAGGGGCCGCAGTCGGCGCTCTATGGCCGCAACACGTATTCCGGCGCGATCAACTTGATTTCAAAGCAGCCCGGCGACACCTGGACTGGGCGCGTCCAGGCGGATATCGCCGAGGATGACCGTTATGAAGTGACAGCCAACGTGCGCGGTCCGCTTGGCAACGGTCTGGGCATTGCGCTGGGCGGACGGGCGCTCGACAGTGCCGGCGCGTTCCGCAACGCCTTTGATGGCACCCGCATCGGCAAGCAGCAGAGCTATTCGGGATTCGGCCTGCTTCAGTTCAATGATGGCGGACCGTTCCGCGCAACGCTGCGTGCCAACTACAACGTTTTGGACGATGGCCCGGTTCCGATTTTTGCCCAGCCAGCCAATGCCAACAATTGCTTCCCGGACAACGGCAATCTTTTCCGCGGACAGAACCGCTATTTTTGCGGCACCATCCGGCCGCAACAGATCAATACCGATTTCCGCCGACAGTTTGTCGATCCGGAAAATGTCGGGCTTGAAGCCAAGACGCTCAACACCGGGTTGCGCATGGATTTCGACTTCACCGACAATCTGACCCTGACCAGCCTGACGGGCTATAACCGCCGCACTGCCAACACCAAGATTGATGCGGATTATTCGCCCAATGGTTTCAACATGGTGATTTTTGCGTTTGGCGCTACCGGCCCCGCGCCACCCCCGGTGACGCCGCCGCGCACCGCGCGGCTGACCGCCTTTGCCACATCCGTGCAGGATTTTACCTTCTCCAATCGTCAGGTGACGGATGACTGGTCGCAGGAACTGCGGCTGGCTTATAATGGCGACCGGTTGCAGTTGATGTTGGGTGGGTATTATTTTGACCAGAAAGACGCAACCCGCGACACCCGTGTCGTCCCGCCTGGTTCACTGGCCCGTGCGCAGGCCAATTCGGCAGCTGCAACCGCGTCGTTGTGCGCGCAGATTGCCAATTGCGGAATTTTCACGCCGATCAACGTGACCGCCGCCAACCTGCCAGAATCGCGCAACACCAACAACTTTGACATTATCAACAAAGCGATTTTCGGCTCGGCCACCTTCGACATCACCGACCGTCTCTCGATCTCGGCCGAAGGCCGCTATGCCGAAGAACAGATCCGCCAGGCGACCCAGACCTTCAACAACGGCCAGGTCATTCCAGCCGCGCGCGTCGTTGAGGCAACCTTCAAGGCGTTCACGCCGCGCGCGACCTTGAGCTGGCAGGCGACCCGCGACAACTTGTTTTATGCGGTTTATGCCGAAGGTCAGAAGCCGGGTGGTTTCAACAGCAACCAGGCCATTATTGCAGGCTTCCCGACGTTTGAGCCGGAAGACAACAAAACCTATGAAATCGGCACCAAGAACATCTTTTTCGATGGCAAGCTGACCGCCAATCTGGCGCTCTACCATACCGAGGTGACGGGCTATCAGATCACGCAGAACATCTCTGTTCCACCCAACCAGGTGTCGCTCACCCGCAATGGCGGCAACGCGCGGATCAATGGCGCTGAGCTGGAACTGCTGATCCGCCCGGTGCGCAATTTCACCGTGACGGCGAACTATAGTTATGTGAACGCCAAGTTTACCGCCGGTACGGACGAGAATCTGGGGCTCATCCTTGATGTGGCGGATGACCGGCTGGTCAACTGCTCGACCGGCGATCAATTTCCAACCGTCACCGGCTGCCAGTCGCGCTTTGGGTCAATCCGCGGCAACCGCGTCCCACGGGCGCCTGAGCACACGATGTTTCTCGATGTAGATTATCGCAGGCCGGTCAGCAGCCAATGGGACTTCTTTGCCGGTAGCAACGTCAACATGATTGCGACTAGCTTTGATCAGGTGCTCAACCTTGCTGAAACCGGAGGATCGGTGGTCGTCGATGCGCGGTTGGGCTTCCAGAGCGACCGGTTCCGGATCATGGCCTATGCGCGCAACCTGTTCGACGAAGATTCGGTCGCGCAGATTATCCGCTTTGCCGATGCCAATGCTGATTTGCGCCGGAACTTCATCGCCGGCCTGCGCCCGCCACGGCGTATCGGTATCATCCTCACGGCCAGTTTCTGACCCCGGTTGCTGGCCGCGGTTTCTGACCCAGTTTTCTGGCCCCGGTTTCTAACAGACGCCGCAATGCCTGCGCGATCCGTTCGGGAAGCGCTAAAAAACCCCCCCGGAGCCGCATGGCTCCGGGGGGGTTTTTGCGCGATCGGTAACGTTTGATCAATCCGGCACAGGCCTGAGGTGTTAGTGTGAAGCGCCCGTTGCCTTGGCGGCATCCTTTGCGCGCTGTGCATCGATCTTTTTCTTGAACACCGTCCACGTGGTTTCGTTGGGGCGGCTATCGTCGACCGGGGGCGGGGCGGTATATTGCGGATAGTTGTCGGCAACCTCGCGCTTCATCACCTCGGGCAACTCGTCGAAACTGGTCAGCTTCACCCCCATCGCGTTGAACACCATCTGCCCCTGGCGGCCTTCCATCATCATCCACGGCATCCAGTCCGAGATACGCACCCATGCGACCGTCGGGTTGACCGATGCGGTGTTTGTATCCAGCGATGCTGCAGGCATCGAAAAATCGAAAATCTCCATCGCGTGATATTTGTTGCCGACATAGTCCTGATAGTCGCCCGCCAGCGGGTTCACATAATAAAGCGGTGCCTCAAAACCCATCAGCAGCATGTCGCCCATCCGGGTGAGGTTGATGGTATAAGGCTTGCCATCTGCGCCAACCGGAAAACTGGGGCGTGAATTGACCGGATCATTGGCGATGTGCATCACCTCGACCGACTTGCCGGTCCACGGGTTGTCCCAGGCGCGCAAAACCTCGTTGGTCCTGGGATCCAGATACAGCGTGATCTCGCGGCTGACCATGCGATAGCCGGTGCCGCGCTGGGCATCGGTGACGGTAACGCACTGGCGGGTGTTCATCCCCTCCATGTTGAACAGGTGCTTGTCGGGCTCGCCCTCCCTACGGCCGTAAATTTTGCCCGACCAGCGATAGACCGCTGGCACGTTGTCCTTTACGCCGCATTGGGTGCGCTTCATGATCTCGAGCGCGTCGGCCGGGACGGCAGGGTCCAGCGTGCGGGCCGAAGCCGGAGCGGCCAGGGTTGCTGCCACCAGCGCGGTGGCCATGGTTGTTGCCGCCAGCGCGGTGGCCAGGATCGTGTTGCCGATACGCATAATTTCGAGTCCCTCCTTGTTGATCACCATTATGTCTTGACTTTAGATTTGTCCGGACAAATTGTGAAGGGGATAAATCAACCGTCAGGCAAAGGCCCCCATCCACCATGTTCGCTGCCCGCAGCATATTGTTCGTCCCGGCATCGCGGCCTGACCGGATCGCCAAGGCACGCGCCAGCGCGGCTGATCTGGTGTGCATCGATCTGGAAGATGCGGTGGCACCTGCCGACAAGGATGCGGCGCGCTCCCATGTTCTGGCGGTGCTGACGGCGCTGGACGATGCCAGCCGCAAACAGGTGGCGGTGCGCATGAACGGCACGATGACACGTCATGGCGTGGCCGATCTGATCGCGCTGGCGCAAGCGCCGCACCCGCCGGCCTTTATTTTCGTGCCGATGGTCGAGCACCCGTCCGAAATGGCGCAGGTCCGCTGCGTGCTGGATAATGCCGCAATCGGGCTGGTGCCGCTGATCGAAACCGTCGCCGGGCTGCGCGCGGCGCACTTGGTGGGTGCCAGCGTGGGGGTTGCCGCAATGATGTTTGGCGGCGGTGATTTTGCCGCGCAACTGGGGGTCGATCTGGCGTTCGATCCGTTGGTGGTGGCGCGTGGTCAGTTTGTCATGGCCTGCGCCGATGCAGGCGTCGGCGCGATCGATGTGCCGTTTGTTTTGCTCGACGATGCCGATGGGCTGGCCGCCGAATGCCGCAAGGTTCGCGCGCTGGGTTTTGTCGCCAAGGCGGCGATCCATCCGGCGCAGGTCGCTGCGATCAACACCGGCTTTGCCGCAGACGCCGCCGCAATAGCCGAGGCGCTTGCTGGCATCGCTGCATATGAGGCAGCCGGTGGCATGGCTATCCGCCACAATGGCAAGATGCTTGAAGCACCGATCGTGGCGCGGATGCGATCGCTGCTGGCAAACGTGAGGAACACAACAGATGCGTGATGGTGTAGTGGAGGTTTCCCCCGGCCGGTTCAGGGAAACATTTGGCCGCTCGTATGAGGATTTCGTGGTCGGCCATATCTATGAACACCGCCCCGGCCGAACGATCACCGATGCCGACAACATCTGGTTCACGCTGATGACGATGAACACCCACCCGGCGCATTTCGATTATGAATTCGCCAAAAAGACCGAATTCGGCAAACCCCTGGTCTGCTCGCCCTTCACCGTCGCGCTGATGGTGGGGATGAGCGTTTCGGACGTCAGCCAAAAGGCCGTCGCCAATCTGGGCTGGGATGCGATTCGCCTCACCAACCCGCTGTTCCCGGGTGATACGCTGTATGCGGAAAGCGAAGTCCTCGAAAAACGCCTTTCCGCATCGCGCCCCGAACATGGCATCGTCACCATCAAGACGATCGGTACCAACCAGCATGGCACGGTTGTCTGCACCTTCAACCGCACGATGCTGATCTGGAAGCGGGGTTTCGGCCCCGCCGACGATTAAGGAGCCCGCCATGGCCACCGCCGCCCCGATCTCCATCGCTATGCCTGAACCCCGCACCATCGATCCCGATGACGAAGCGGCTTTCCTCGAATCGATCCGCCGCTGGGTCGAACGATCGGTCGCGCCGGTCATCATGCACCATGATCACAACGATATCTGGCCCGCCGAACTGGTCGCCGAAATGGCCGATATGGGGCTGTTCGGCGCCACCATCGGCCGCGAATATGGCGGGCTGGGGCTGCCCGCCACCACCTATGCCAAGATCGTCATGCTGATTTCATCGCGCTGGAT
>JBBQXX010000004.1:0-32325 GCA_038209235.1 Sphingomonadales bacterium
TTGAACCGCACCACCCGGTCCCGCACGATCTGCAAACCTACCCCGCCGATCCGCGCCGCCGAGGTCCGGGTGCCGCCATCGTATATCTCGGCCAATGCCAAAAGCCGCCGAGCCTGGTTCGAGATCTTCGTCGCCCGGGCCGGTCGCCGCAATGCCGCACCGTCAAAATCTTCCCGCAAGCCGATCGCCGAACCCATCGCCATACCCTCCAAAACCAGAGAGGCATTGAGTCAGACTTTCAGCCTCTTGGGAATCCCTCTCGCGAGTCAGAGCCCGCGCAGGTTGGTATAAAACCACCAAGCCCGACGCAGGTGCGCTGCGCATAGGCCTTGGCACTCTCGGTATGATAGTGGAGGGTTCTGTCGCGGCGTTCGCTTTCTTGCCCTTGTGAGTGGGCCAGCCAGCCAACGATTAGACACGACAGGAATAAGGCGAGCGAATAACCCCAATGTCCTAAATGCGCAGTTCCGTTGCCTCTATCGCCGTCAGACATTGCACCAAAAACACCGCTGTAAATTTACCCCGGCTCAGCTTGTTGCTGACATTCGGCTCTGAGTCCATAACCCCTATATCATCCTGCTTTCCGCACAGCTCGGCATAGGAGATATTGCAGCGCTTCAACTCGGCTTTCAGCAAGCCCTTAACCTGGTCTTCCCAGTCTTTCGCATTCTTTGGCATGACGTAGCCTAAATGATGGCATGATCATCATCTGCGATATGTTTGTCACTGACAAGAGTGCATTGCGTCATCATATCAAGTGCATAGGCATCGGAAGCTATGGTATTTAACACTTTCTCCTCATCGCCGCCGTTCCCCGCCTCACCATCAACACCATTGACGCAATGATTGCTGCTGCCGAAGCAGGTTTGGGGCTGGCCAACATGCTGAGCTATCAGTCAGCCGAAGCGATTTCGGCCGGACGGCTGGTGCGGCTGTTGGCAGAACTTGCGCCGCCGCCGTTGCTTGTCAGCCTGCTGTACGACGCCGGGCGGGCAGCGATGCCAGCGGTGCGGGGGTTTATGAGGCGATGCGCGAACGGGCGCGGCAAGGCGCGTGGGCGTAACGGGCGCTAGTGGATTGATTTTGACATTCGATTCCCGCTTGCGGCCAGGCCACAATTCGAATGTCAAAATCGTAAAATCCACTAGAAACATATATTTATTAGTGGTCCTGATGATTCTGACATTGCATCCGTCTAACCAGATAAGGCTATGGCAAATGTCAGAATCGGACCACCAGGCTCAGCTTTTGGAGCCTCTCAACGCCAGACGGCTTATGGGTTCTGCAAGCCCATGATCGGCATCGTGCGCCCATAGCTGTTTTGCCTGCTGCACATCATGGTCGCTGACGCGGCCGATGCGATGGGCCACAAATTCAATCCCGTCGATCAGCCATGCCGCAAGCCCGGGCTGGGCCAGACGGTAGACGCGTTCGCGGCCAATCGATTCAATCTCCACCAGACCCAGGCTGCGCATAACAGAAAGGTGCTGCGACAGACGCGTCGGCGGCAGGCCAAGCGAGGTCGCCAGCGCATTTACAGTCTGGTCGCCGGCGCGCAATTGCTGGATCAGCATGATACGGTCAGGATGCGATATCTGGCGCAATACGATGGCCAGTTCATCTGCAACAATCTTTCGGCTTGGCACGCGTTCGCTTTCTGGTCCTGAGAATTCAGCTTGCCGTTCAGCTTGGGCTGACAAGGCGTAGTTTGGCAGGGCACGGAGCAGGGCCAAGGGCCGGGCCAAGGCCAGAGGCAGGGCCAGGGGCAGGGCCAGAGGCAGGGCCAGAGGCAGGGGTGCGCATCGGCGCGATCGCACGCCAATGCCAGGTTGCGTTGCGCCTGCCAGGTACTCCGCGGCACAACTGGGCGATGAACTCCTGATCATCAATTTCAGTAACGTAGGGCGCCACAGATCCCCGGCCAGGCGTAATGATGCCGCAATCCCACATCCGTGCTGCACCCGCCATCAGCCGCTGGGCAGGCGCAACATTGCCGGCGTGCGCAGCAGCCAGCGCCAGCGTCTGGATCAGCAGTGCCGCATCGAGCGGGGCAGGCCCGGCATTTTCTTCCAGCCCTTCAGCGGTGATCATGCTGATCGTGCGATGGTGCCACAGCATCGGCCACGGCCCCTTGATGCCAGTGATTTCGGCGAGCAAGGCAAACACCAGCCCGCGCAGATTTGGCATGACGATAATGGCATCCCAGCGCGCAGGATTGCGCACCAACTCGCACAAACCGCTTTCAACGGAGACAACATCGAGCGTATGCTCTTTCGAGGCCACCGTGCGCCCGAGCAACAGCAGGCTGCTCACCATCGCATTGCGTTGCTGCGCATCGACCATGATCACCAGCTTCTGGCGCGCCTCGCCCTGCGCGGCTGCAAGCATGTCACGCAGCACGCCCGAGCGGGGTATCTTTACATCCTGATGGTCGGCGATCACGCATGCTCCGGGAAGCGGCGACATCAGCAGAACATCTGGCCGATTGCGCTGCAACGGCTTGGCCGCGCCGCTGTCGAGCAAATAGCTGCCAACCCAATTGGCGCGCGGCAAGGCGGGGTCGGCAGCGTCAGGCTGCTGGAGCATAACCGATGACCAGCATTGCCAAGGGGCGAACACCGGTGGCTGCGCCTTGGTCGCAAACGGCGCAGACCAGCCACTTGCCTGCCTAAGCCGCGACATACGCGGCATTGGAGTGCGCTTTACCTCGATATCCAGCCATTGCGTCAGGCTATCCATCGCTGCATCCCAATCAGCCGGGGCGGCCTGTTTGCAGGGCTCTGCTATCGACAGCGCCGGACGGGCGACCAGTTGCAGATCAGGCGCTGTCGGTTTGGGCGCGGCACCAGCCGCAAGTGTCTGCGCCTGGTGCGGCGGGGCGTTGGGGCCTTGGCTGTCTGAGCATAGGTGCACGAGAGGTTATCCTTGCAGGACGGAAAGCCCTGGCACCGGCTAACCAATTTGCAATCATCCGGAAAATTCAATAAATGATACTTATCGTTCGTATTATGAGAATTGCCGGGAGACGCCGTTTTTATGCACCTCAATTTCAAGCACCTTCGCTATTTTCATGCTGTCGCGCATGAAGGCAACCTCACCAATGCGGCGCGGCGGCTCAATGTCTCGCAATCGGCGCTGTCTACGCAGATCCGTCTGCTTGAGGAAAGCATCGGCCACGCGTTGTTCGAACGGCGTGGGCGGCGACTGGAACTGACCGAAGCTGGCCGGGTCGCGTTGAACTATGCCGACAGCCTTTTCAACACCGCCGACGAGATGATGGCGACGCTTGCCGGCGGACCAACAGGCACCCGGCGGCATCTGCGGGTCGGAGCGCTTTCGACGCTGTCGCGCAACTTCCAGATTCGCTTTCTGGCCTCAATGGTCAGCCGTGACGATGTGCACCTGGTGATCCGATCCGGGCCGCTGCGTGATCTGGTCAGCGCGCTGGAATCGCACGAGCTTGACGTGCTGCTGACCAATCGTCTGCCGTTTCGCGACAGCAGTACCAGTTGGGTGGCGCATCTTGTCGATCAGCAACCTGTCAGCCTGATTGCCGCACAGCCGCTCAACACCGCGAAATTGTCGCTGCGCGACTTGCTCACCGGGGTTCGGTTGGTAGTGCCTGCAACAGACAGTGGCATGCGCGCCGATTTTGATCTGCTGGTCGATCGGCTGGGCATCCTGCCAAACATCGTTGCCGAGGCTGATGATATGGCGATGCTGCGGCTGTTGGTGCGCGCAGGTGCGGGCATGGGCGTGATCCCACCGATCGTGGTCCGCGACGAGCTGAAAGCCGGGATTCTGATCGATATCATGACCATTCCGGGACTGACCGAATCATTTTATGCGATGACCCAGTCACGCCGTTTCCCCCACCCGCTTGTCGAACAGCTGCTCGAAGTCGCCAGATCAGTGTAGGTCCTAGTTCTGTAAATATGAACCTAACTATCTTTTCAATGAATTTTATGTAACTGTCTGTCGGCTATATCCGCTTTTGAACAACCGCTCTGCGGTGGGGCTTGGGGAGATCGACGGATGGACATGGCAATTGCACTGGCAAGCGGCATAGGCGCTTTTGCCGCGCTGGGATTGTTGGCGATGCTGCTTGGTGACAGGTATGCGCGCACAACAGGCATGGCGCTTGAACTGGGCATCCTGGTGTGTCTGGTGTTGAGCATGGCATCGATTGCACTGGTTGTAGGTTACGGACCTTCGACCGCAGCGCTGATCAGCCACGAGGGGCTTGGTCTGACGATCCGCCTCGACGCGGTCAGCTTGTCGATTACCACCCTGGTTTGCTTTGTCGGCTGGATCGTGCTGCGTTTTTCGCGCACCTATCTTGGTGAAGAGCCGCGCCGGGCAGCCTTCCAGGGTTGGTTGGCGTTGACGCTGGCCAGCGTGTTGATCTTTGCCTGTTCGGGCAATCTGTTTCAGCTGGTTGTGGCCTGGATCGCCACCAGCGTGAGCCTGCATAAACTGCTGTTGTTTTACCCGGATCGTGCCGCTGCGCAAAGGGCGGCGCGCAAGAAATACATCACCGCGCGTATCGCCGATGTGGCGATGCTTGGCGCTGCGGTGTCGCTTGCCGTCGCTTATGGAACCTATGACATCGCGGCCATACTTGATGCGGCGCGCTACGGCCAGGGCGGCACTTTTGCCTTTATCGGCGCGATCTGCCTTGCGGCCGCAGCGGTCATCAAATCGGCGCAGTTTCCTTTGCACGGTTGGCTGACCGAGGTGATGGAAGCGCCGACCCCTGTCTCAGCGCTGCTCCATGCAGGTGTTATCAATGCCGGCGGTTTTGTGCTCATCCGCTTTGCCGATGTCATGATCCTGGCGCCCGGGGTTCTGGCGGCTCTGGTCATGATCGGCGGGTTCACCGCGCTTTTTGGCGGGCTTGTCATGCTCACCCAGCCAGCGGTAAAAACATCGCTCGCCTGGTCTACGGTTGCGCAAATGGGCTTTATGATCATGCAATGCGGCCTTGCCCTGTTCCCGCTCGCCTTGCTCCACATCCTGGCGCATTCGCTCTACAAGGCACACAGCTTCCTCGCTTCGGGGGGGGCGGTGGAGAGGATTGCCGCATCTCGCCGCCCGGGGCCTGTGGCCATTCCCAGTGCCAAAGCGGTGTTACGGGCATTTCTGGCAGCGCTGGCGATCTACGCGGTCATCGGCTGGGCATTCGGCATCCACGAGAAATCACCGCAGTCCAGCGCGCTGGGTGCAATCCTGATCTTCGGTGTGGCCTATCTGCTGGCTCAGGGGCTGGCAGGGGCTGCCCCGGCAGCGTTGCTGCGCAGGATGGCGGCCTATTCGATCGCTGCATCGATCGGGTATTTTGCGCTTCACGGTCTGGCCGACTGGCTCACCCTTGGCATTCTGCCCCCGACGCCAGATCCTGGCCCGCTGGAATGGGCCCTGATCGTGCTGGCGGTCATCAGCTTTGGCCTGGTTGCCATCGCGCAAGCCATGTTCCCCCTGTGGGCCTATCACCCCGCCGCTGCGGGTCTGCGCGTCCACCTTTCCAACGGCCTTTATGCCAACGCAATGTTCGACCGTTTGATCGGTGGCTGGGCGCTGCGGCGGTCCATCTGATCACAATGGAGACTTCAACCATGTCCGCAACCATGTCCGCAACCAATGTTCAGCAACACCCTGATCGGCCCTTGTTGCTTCATGCTGCCAATGCCGCAGCGCTTGCCATACCGCCGGTCTGGCCGCTGGCCTCCAGCGTGGCGGTCAATCCGTATCTGGGGCAGAGCGACCTCGATCTTGCCCAGGCCGCTGCCGTTCTGGCGCGCGTGTGCGATTCCCCGTTGACGATGCCGCGGGCCTGGTTTCGTGATCGCATGGCATCAGGTGCGGTGACCGATGACGATCTGGCCGCAGCGCTGGCAGCATCGCCTGCTCCTGGCAGGCCAGGCACATTAGCGGAGCTCAAGCTGGCCGCGCAACGGCCGCTGGTGCACAACGACCCGTTGCCCACGATTGCCGACCTGGCCGCGCGCGTATCGGGAATCGATTGGCCGGCCGTGATTGCAGAGCGCTTCGGTGCCTGGGCGGGGGGGTATTTCGATGAAGGTCAGGCTTTATGGGCAGCGCCAAGAGGAAAAGGCGCCTATTGTGCATGGCAGGCCGTCTCGACGCATGACCTCACGCCGGAGATCGCAGGGCTTCTGGGCTTTGCCGCTTTTGTTGCCGATGCCCCCGACACAGCATCGGAGGCGCTGGCTGACTGTGCTGGTCGGCTGGCACTCTCGCCTGCGTCCATGCAAACGTATTTCCATGCGCTGCTCGCCACACTTGGCGGCTGGGCGCAATATGCCCGCTACCAGCGGTGGCAGGCAGAGCTTGCCGGTGGCGAAGACACCACGATCACCGACTTTTTGAGTATCCGCCTGCTGTGGGAGGATGCCCTGTTTGCGCAATACAAGCAGCAGATCGGCGATGCATGGCAGCAAACCGTTGCGGCCCATGCCTCGCCGGTCACGCCCAATAACGACCACATCGTTGACGCTATTTTGCAGGAGGCCGTCGAGCGCGCCGCGCAGCGCGATCTGGGCGCGACACTCTCGGCTGAAAGCAGCGCCCCTGGGCGCAATTCGCCTTTGCTCCAGGCTGCGTTTTGCATAGACGTGCGCTCCGAAGTGTTTCGCCGGGCGCTTGAATCGATCGATCCGCAAGCCCAGACGCTTGGCTTTGCAGGCTTTTTCGGTCTCAGCGCCTCGCATTATCGCTTTGCCTCGGATGTGCCCGAGCACCGGCTGCCGGTGCTTCTGAACGCAGGCCTAACGACGCGCTCTGGCGGACCCGAAGACGCGCAAGCCGATAGCTCGGCACGATACAAGGCGCGCGCCACGCGGGCCTGGGGGCGCTTCAAGCTTGCTGCGGTCTCGTCCTTTGCTTTTGTCGAGGCCGCTGGTCCTGTTTATATCGCCAAGCTTGTCCGCGATGCGCTGAGCCTGAAGGGCAATGCCCTGCCCCATGATCCAATGCCGCGTCCCGAGCCTGCGCTTGATTTGCCAGCGCGGATCGCGGCGGCGACATCGATCCTGCGTGCGATGTCGCTGACGCAGGGGTTCGCACCGCTGGTGCTGGTGGTCGGGCATGGGGCGAATGTTGTCAATAACCCGCATGCCAGCGGGCTGCATTGCGGCGCCTGTGGCGGTTATTCGGGTGAGGTCAACGCCAGGCTGCTGGCAGGACTGCTCAACGATCCAGCAGTACGTGCAGGTTTGCACGATGCCGGTATCATCGTTCCGGCCGGCACGCTGTTTCTCGGCGCACTGCATGACACGACAACCGATACGGTGAAGATCTATGACGGTGACCAGCCCTCGCCAGCGCACCAGATCGATATTTTGCGGGCACAGCGCTGGCTGGCGGCGGCAGGGGTGTTGGCTTGCGGAGAGCGGGCGCTTGCGCTGCCGCGCGCAGGCAGCAAGGCCAGTGTCGAGCGCCGCAGCCGCGACTGGGCCGAAATCCGTCCTGAATGGGCATTGGCCGGGTGCAAGGCATTCATCGCCGCTCCCCGCGTCAGGACCGGTGACAAGGACCTGCAGGGTCGCGCCTTTCTGCATGACTATGACTGGCGGAGCGACACAGGCTTTGGCATTCTGGAACTGATCATGACCGCACCTGTCGTCGTCGCCAGCTGGATCAGCCTGCAATATTATGGATCGACCGTCGCGCCTGACGCGTTCGGTGGCGGCAACAAGCTTTTGCACAATGTCATTGGCGGAGTCGGCGTTGTGGAAGGCAATGGCGGGTCGCTGCGGGTCGGCTTGCCCTGGCAGTCGGTCCATGACGGGTGCGATCTGGTTCATGAGCCGCTGCGCCTGACGATATGCATCGAGGCACCGACCAAAGCCATGGCCGCCATCCTTGAGCGTCACGCCAATGTCCGTGCGCTGTTTGACAACCGCTGGATGCACCTGTTTGCGCTGGACGATACAGGCGCAATGGCGTGGCGTTACAGCGGCGATCTGGACTGGGAGGCGGTTGACCACAACGGTCAGGGCGTGGCCCGTGCAGACATTGCCGCATGAGCAGTGGCTGATGACGACAATATGCAACTGCGGCAATCGCAAGTTTCTCACCTTGGTCGCCTCGAAGCCGAGGCGATCCATATCTTGCGAGAGGCGGTTGCCGAGGCACGCAACCCGGTAATGCTTTTTTCTGCTGGCAAGGACAGCACGATAATGGCGCACCTCGCGTTACGCGCATTCTATCCCGGCAAACCACCCATGCCACTGTTGCACATCGATTCAACATGGGAATTCAAATCGCTTCTGGCCTTTCGCGATGCATTTGCAAGCCAGCACGGCTTCGATCTGATCGTCCATGCCAACGAGGAAGGCCGTGCGCTTGGTCGCAATCCGTTTGATGATGGCGAACGTTACACAGCCGAAATGCGCACTGAACCATTGAAAGCTGCGCTTGATCAGGGAGGATATGACATCATTCTGGGCGGTGCCCGGCGTGATGAGGAAAAGTCGCGAGCCAAGGAACGCGTGTTTTCGATCCGCAGCGCCGGGCATAGATGGGATCCCCGGCAACAGCGTCCGGAACTCTGGCATCTTTACAACAGCCGCCTGGCTCCTGGCCAATCGGCTCGCGTGTTCCCGCTTTCAAACTGGACAGAAGCGGATATCTGGGCATATGCATTGCAAAACAACATTGCCCTGGCCCCGCTTTACTTTGCGCAAAAGTGACCGGTTGTCGAACGTGACGGCGGATTTATTGTTGTCGATGATGCCGCGCGGATGCGGTTGCAGGCGGGTGAAAAGATCACCGAACGCACGGTTCGCTTCCGGACGCTGGGTTGTTGGCCGGTGACCTCTGCGATCGAATCGCAGGCCGCAGATGTTCCGGCAATCGTTCAGGAGACACTTGCCGCGGTGCACTCGGAACGCCAGGGCCGCATTGGTGACAACGCCGACGACGGCTCGCTCGAACAGAAGAAACGCGAAGGATATTTCTGATGATCCGCGCTGGCGGGCGGCCCTATCGCGGCGATCGTGCGGTTCTGACGACCATGCATAATAAAGAGCAGGTCATTGCGCCGATTGTTAACGACGGGCTGGGGCTTGTCGTCAGCCTGGCCAAGGGTGTCGACACCGACCGCTTTGGATCATTCAGTCGCGATATCGAACGGACCGGCTCCCAACTCGATGCGGCGAGGGCGAAGATTGCCGAGGGTTTCAAAAACGACCCGCTGGCCCGCGTGGCCCTCGCCAGCGAGGGCAGTTTCGGGCCGCATCCCTACATTCCCTTTCTGGCGATCGGCCGCGAAATTGTAATGCTCACCGACCGCGACACCGGCCTTGAACTGATCGGGCATGATGCCAGTCCCGCCACGAACTACGCTCATGCCATTGTTTCCGGCAAAGACGCCGCTGTCGCATTTGCGCAAACGGTGCAATTTGCGGACCACGGACTGATCGTGATCGGTAGCGACGGTGAAAAGCCCGCTCCGGATCGTCTTCTGATCAAGAATGTCACCGATTTGTGCGTTCTGAAAAGCGCGGTCGGCGAAGCGATCGATCTTTGCGGTTCAGCCTATATCGAAACCGATATGCGCGCGCATCGCAATCCGACCCGGATGGCGGCGATCGCGCGCGCAACGCAAGACCTGGTGCGACGCTACTTGAGCCGGTGTCCGGCATGCGCTTGGCCCGGCTTTGACGTTACCAAACGCGTTGCAGGACTGCCTTGCGCCTGGTGCGGGAGGCCAACACGGCAGATCCAGACCGAAATGCTGACTTGCGCGCGATGCACTCATCGCGTGGAAAGAGCCGCCACAAACGAGGCTACCGCCGACCCAGGTGTTTGCGACACCTGCAACCCATGATCAACGCCAGTCAATGTATGAATGGGAAGACTGTCATGCAAAACCAAAGCCACAAACCGGCGCCTGCCGGTAAAGGGAGGGCACGATGATTGACAAGATTCTCAATAAACGCCACAGGATTGGCCAATCGTCAGTCACAATTTGCGAGTTGTCCAGATTGCCTTCGCTGCTTGTAAACCTTTATCGCGAGCGCACGGTTCGTCATCTGGTTGAACATGAGAGGTGCCGTTTTGTCGCTAACTGATACCGCGCCCGATGCGCAAGATATCCGGCTCCAGTCGCCAGAAAGACTGCTGATCCGTCAGCCGGACGACTGGCACGTGCATCTTCGCGATTACGAGATTCTGGCGTCGGTGGCCGACTATACCGCGCGCCAGTTTGCCCGTGCGATCGTCATGCCAAATCTCGCACCTCCGGTGACGACCGTGGCTGCGGCCATCAGCTATCGCAACCGGATCACCGCTGCGCTGCGGCCCGGCAGCACGTTCACCCCGCTGATGACCGCCTATCTCACCGATGACATCGCGGCAAGCGAGATCGAGCGGGGGTTTCACGAGGGCGTGTTCACCGCATGCAAGCTGTACCCGGCGCATGCGACAACCAACTCGGCGCACGGGGTGACAGATGTTCGGAAAATCCACAGCGTCCTTGCCGCGATGGAGCGGATCGGCATGCCCTTGCTGCTGCATGGCGAGGTCACCGATCGCCATGTCGATATATTCGATCGGGAAGCTGTGTTTATCGAGCGCATCCTGACCAGGATCATCGCCGATTTCCCGGCCTTGAGAATTGTTTTTGAACATATCACCACGCGCGATGCGGTCCAGTTCGTCGAGGCTGCCGGCCCGCTGATTGCGGCAACGATTACACCTCATCACCTGATGATCAACCGCAACGCCATGTTCGAAGGCGGGATCCGGCCGCATTTTTATTGCCTGCCTGTGGCCAAGCGCGAGGTTCATCGTCTCGCGCTGCGCAAGGCCGCCACCTCGGGAAATCCCAAGTTCTTTCTGGGCACCGACTCCGCGCCGCACGCGGTGGGCGAAAAGGAGGCGGCATGCGGATGTGCGGGCATCTTCAATGCGCCGGTGGCGCTTGAATGCTATGCCACGGTGTTTGAGGAGGAAGACGCTCTCGACCGGTTCGAGGCGTTCACATCTGAAAACGGCCCGCAATTCTATGGGTTACCGCTGAATACGGGAACCGTTGTTCTGGAGCGGACGGAGTGGCGGGTCTATAATGATTGCCTGATCACCGGCTCGACCATCGTGCCATTTTGTGCAGGAGATATGTTGCCCTGGAAATTCCTGGGACCATTGGCCGATCCATCTGCGCCGGAATGAAACGCTAGCGACCGATCACTGGCGCGGGTTCATTTACGCAGGGTGGCGATGTTTGCTTGCGCGGGATTCATCATGATGCCTTAAATTTCGCCGATACGCATGGCGGCAAAGCGATGGGCCTTGGGCGTATCGCGATAGATGGAAACTATGATCCGCCCCTGCATCTTTCAAATGGGACTATCGCTCGCATAGCTTATCTGGCACTTTGTGACAGGCTATCAACGGTCAGGCAAGATTATGGCATCAGGTTCAGAACAGATCATGGGTGCGCGCGCGGCGGTGCGCTGGATGCTGGGGTTGCTCAACCCGGATCGCAACTTCATTGTGTTGGCACTGGTTTATGGTGCGGCGGTTTCGGTGCTGTCGCTAGCGACGCCGATTTCGGTGCAGATGCTGATCAATTCGGTCGCCAACACCGCGCTGGTGACGCCGCTGGTGACGCTGGCTGGCACTTTGCTGGTCCTGCTGCTCATCGCGGCGCTGCTATCGGCGCTGCGTATATATGCGATGGAATTGTTTGCACGACGCTTTTACGCGCGGCAAGTGGCAGAGATCACCATGCGCTCAATCTATGCCCGCAACCCGTTTTTTGAAGACAGCAAGCGGCAGGATCTGTTCAATCGCTATTTCGACGTGATTACTGTGCAAAAAGCGGTGCCCAGCCTGCTGGTCGGTGCCTTCACCATCATTCTGCAGTCGATGGTGGGTTTTGCGGTCACCGCGTTCTATCACCCGGTTTTTCTGGCGTTCAATCTGCTGGTCATCGGTCTGGCGTTTCTGATCCTGCTGATCTGGACGCGCGGCGCGATCCGGTCGGGCATTGCGCTCAGCCATGCCAAATATGCCGCCGCCAACTGGCTGGAGAACGTCGGGGCGTCCAATGGTTTCTACAAATCGGGACGCCATGTCGATTACGCACTCGACCGGTCAGAGGCGGTAACAGCAGACTATATAGCCACCAAGGCGCGGCATTTCCGCTATACCATGTCGCAGACCGTGGCGTTCCTGATGCTCTATGCCTTTGCCAGCGCGGGGCTGCTGGCACTGGGGGGCTGGCTGGTGATTGAGGGCGAGCTGTCGATCGGTCAGCTGGTTGCGGCCGAACTGATCCTTTCGGCGGCGTTTTTCGGCCTCGGCCAGATGGGTACATATCTTGATGTCACCTATGATCTGATCGCAGCTGCTGAAGAAATTGGCCAGTTCCACCATATCGAACAGGAAGAACCAGCAAGCCGCCAGCAGGACGAGATCACCGGCGGTGATCTGATGCTGCGGCAGGTCAGCCATCCGGCCACCGCGCCGGGCATTACGCTGGATATCACAATCCCTGCTGGCAGCCAGTTGATCGCTGCGGCACAGACGCATGATGTGCAGCGGTTGTTTACGCACGCAATGAAGCGGTTCATCACGCCGACCACCGGGTTGGTGACGCTGGGCGGGCAGGATATCGCGGTGGTCGACATGTTCCGGCTGCGCAGCGAGATCGTCGTGCTTGACCGCCCCGCTATCGTCCAGGCCAGCATCCGCGATTACCTGCAGCTGGCTGGCCCGCAGATCAGCTCTGCCGATGTCTTGCGCGCGCTGGCTCTGGTTGGTCTGGAAGATCGTGTGATGCGTCTTTCCCAGGGACTGGATACCCAGCTGTCGACCAGCGGCTGGCCATTGTCTTATGCCGAGGCGATGCGGCTGAAGCTGGCAGGGGCAGCCTTGAAAAAGCCGCGCCTGCTGATCCTGACCGGCCTGTTTGACATGATCGATCCGCAAATCCTGGCGGCGGTGCGTACCGACTTGCGCCCGGCCGGCTGCACCATCATCCAGTTAACGTATCACACCGATCCGCAAGTGGACTGCGGCTATCTGTGGCTGGGTAATGACCGCCAGATGATCGTCGATGATGCTGAAACCTTCGCCCGATTGCGCAACGCGGTGCGCGTTGCCGCAGACGCCAACGCGGGCGGGGAGGCATAATATGGCGACGCGCGAGCAATCCCTCTCCCGGTTCAAGACACTGGCCGCGATGCGCACCCCTCGCCCATTGCGCGCGATGGCGGTGATGGTTGCGGTGGGCATGATCACAGCTGTCGTATTCATGATCTATGTTCCCTGGGTGCAGACCGCTTACGGTGCCGGACAGGTCATCGCGTTGAACCCGCAGGACCGGTTGCAGAACATCACCGCGTTTGTTTCCGGCCGGGTGGAGCGCTGGTATGTGCAGGATGGCACGGCTGTGAAGGCCGGCGATCCGATCGTCCAGATCGCCGACAACGACCCCCTGCTGTTGCAGCGACTGCAAGCCGAGCGCGGCCTTGCGCAGGCCAAGGTAGCCGCCGCCGTCAGCGCGCTGGGCACCGCGCGGCTTGATGTCGGGCGCACCGGAACGCTGCTGGCCGAAGGGCTGGCATCGCGCCGCGACAACGAACTGGCCAGGATCAAGGTGGCCGAGATGGAAGCAACGGTGGCCGAAGCGCGCGCCGCGATCACCCAGATCGATATCAACTTGTCCCGCCAGTCGGTGCAGCTTGTCCGCGCGCCGCGTGATGGCGTCATCCAGCGGATCAGCGGCGGTGACAAGGCAACCATGGTGTCGATGGGTGATATCCTGGCAAGCTTTGCCCCGACCGAGGCGAAGCGCGTCGTGGAAATCTATGTCGATGGCCGCGATGTGCCGCTGATCCGACCAGACCAGCCGGTGCGGCTGGAGTTCGAGGGATGGCCCGCGATCCAGTTTTCCGGCTGGCCATCGGTGGCACGCGGACTGTTTGACGGGCAGGTCCTGTCGGTCGATCTTGCAGCCTCACCCAATGGCCTGTTTCGCGTGCTGGTGAAGCAGGCCAAGGGCAAGGAGCGATGGCCACGCGAGCCCTATGTGCGGCTCGGGGCGATTGCGCGCGGCTGGGTGGCGATGGAGGAGGTGCCTGTCGGATTTGAATTGTGGCGTCAGCTTAACGACTTCCCGCTGCAGAACCCGGAGTTGATCGAGCAGCAGCCGCCAGGCGGTCAGGCGACCGCGGAGAATCGCTGATGCTGCGCGCGAGGTGGACACTGCTGCTGGCACCGTTACTGGTGGCTGTGCCGCTGTCTCCGACATCTGCGCAAACGGGTGCAGACCAGGCGCAGCTACCACAGGCGCGGCTGCCACAGGCGCAAGAGCAAGGCCTGCAGCTTGATGAGGTGCTGGCATCGTCACGGCGCTATGCTCCGGCAATCCTTGAGGCGATAGCCCTGGCGCGTGCCGCCGATGGCCGGGTGCTGGCCAGCCAGGGTGCGTTCGATCTGCTGTTCACCGGCGAGGGATTGTCATGGCTGACCGGGTTTTATGACGGCACCTATGTGCAGGGCAAGGCCATCCAGCCATTGGCCAGCAACGGCGGTGAGATCGAGGCCAGCTATCGTACCTCGCGCGGCGATTTTCCGATCTACGAGGATTACAGCTTCACCGACCGGCTTGGCGAACTGAAGGTGCGCGGCGTGTTTGCGCTGCTGCGTGATCGCCATATCGATGACCGCCGCTTTGGCCAGCGCAACGCACTGATCGAGCGCGATATCGTCGGCCTCGATGCGTTGATCATTGCCATCGGTGTCCAGCAGCGCGCGATCCAGGCTTATGGTCAATGGGTAGCCGCCGGCCAACAGGTGCGTATCTTTCGTGACCTCATGCTACTTGCCGAAGACCGTCAGGCGGGCATTCGCCGTCAGGTCCAGCTTGGCGCGCGCGCAGCGATCCTGCTCACCGAAAACGAGCAGAACCTGCTGCGCCGCAAATCGCTGCTGGTTTCTGCCGAACGCGATCTTGCCAACGCCGCACAGCGCCTGTCGCTGTTCTGGCGTGATGCAAACGGCAGGCCGCGCGTTGCGACACCTGCGCTCCTGCCCGCCGGACTGCCGAGGCTGCCCGGCGCGCGCGCCATCGACCCAAAGGACGTGCTGGCGCGCCGTCCCGACATCCAGCTGATCGAGCAGCGGCTGGAACAGGGCCAGGTGCGGCTTGAGCTGGAGCGCAACCGTCTGCTGCCTTCGCTCAGGCTGTTTGGAGAACTGGCCAATGATTTTGGCGAGCAGGGTTTAGGTGGCATCTCACGCGATGGCTTTGAAACCATCGTCGGATTCACATTCTCGATGCCGCTGCAGAACCGCGCCGCAAAAGGCCAGGTTGCGACTGCCGAGGCGACGATTGCGGCGATCGAGTGGCGACGTCGGCAGACCGAGGAGCAGATTATCGCCGAGATCGAGCAACTCGTCACCAATCTTAACGCAGCTGAACAACTGGCGGTTCTGGCGCGCGACGAAGAGGTCCAGGCCGAAAAGCTGGCGGCGGGCGAACGGCGTCTGTTTCAGGCCGGGGCGAGCGATTTCTTCCTCGTCAACCTTCGCGAGGATGCCGCGGCCAATGCTGCGATCCGTCGTCTGGATGCCGAGTTCCAGCTTGTCGCTGCGCGTGCCGATCTGATTGCGGTGGCGGCGGATCTGGAAACGCTGCAACTGGCCGAGGATTTTGGCTCAGTGGTCCAGGAATAATTAGGTGGCGCGCCAGAAACACCAGCTGCGACCTCGGCGGACCGCCGCGCCACCATGTCCTCAATCGGGCCCGTCCACAATCTGGTCGAGGACGGGAGACTGGAACCTGGCGAGCAATCCCGGACAAGAGACGCTGGGGGAACCCGATCAGGATGCTCGCCGTGACGCTGGTATGACAGGCGCCCAAAATGTTTCCATTTGAAAGGCTGCCCCCTTGCCGATAGACAATGCCTATCAAGCTGCCGGGCAAGTGATGCCCAGCCTTCGACAGCTGCAGTATCTGGTCGCGCTGGATGACCACCGCCATTTCGGGCGTGCGGCGTTTGCCGTCCATGTTTCCCAGCCAACCCTCAGCCAGCAGCTGCGGACGCTGGAGGCACGGCTGGGTACGTTGCTGATCGACCGCAGCGCGCAGGATGTGCAACTGACCCCGCTGGGCCGGGACATTGCGAGGCGCGCGCGGGGCATCCTGGTGCAGGTGCGCGATCTTGCCGATCTGGCACGTCGCGCGGGCAAGGGACTGGGCGGAACCTTGCGGTTCGGCGTCACGCCTACACTGGGCCCCTATCTGATGCCCCCCATTGTTGCGCAGCTTCACCGCCTGCAACCCGATCTGCGACTTCACATCCGCGAAGGCATTCCCGATGATCAGGTGCGCGAAGTGATGCGCGGCGAGCTTGACATGATGCTTTGTCCGTTGCCGGTCGAGGCATCGGGGATTGTGGTCGAACCGATATTCATAGAACGCCTGTTCATCATCGCGCCACCCGACCATCCGCTTGCCGGGCAGCGCGATATTCCGAGCGATGCGCTGAAAGGTGCGGGTTTTCTGACGCTGGATCGCAGGCATCATTATCACCGGCAGACCCGGGACATCTGCGACAGTCTGGGCGCGCACATTCTGCATGACTATGAGGGCACCAGCCTTGACAGCATTCGCCAGATGGTCGGATCGGGCATTGGCATGGGAATATTGCCCGAGCGGTATCTCGAGGCAGAAACCCAGGCCGCCGAAGTTGTCGCGGTGCTGGATATTGCCAGATGGAACGCACAGCGATCTATTGCCGCCATCTGGCGGCAGGGCGCTGCCTTTGCCGATGGCTACCAGTTCATCGCCGAGTTCATCCGCAACTTTGTCGAAGACACGCGAACCAATCCTGAGATCGCCGACGCGTTGTAATCCGGTGGCAGGAGCAGGACGTTGGCCTGCTGCTGCCGCTGCCAAGCCAGCGCAGCGCTGGCTTGAAGGCGATCGTAACACCAAGGTTAAGCGGCACTTTCCGGCGCGATGATATCATATTCCTGACATGAGGAACGTAAGTTTGGCCTCCTACGTTGAGCCTGTGTTCACCCATCTAACCAGGAGAGAAATTTTGAACGAGAACCTTGTATCCACCGTATTCGACAACCAGGCCGAAGCCGAGCGTGCTGTGGCCGAGTTGCGGTCCGTCGGAGTCAACGACAGCGCCATATCGATCATCGCGCAGCATGACGGCAAGAACACCGCCACAGATGGCAGCGGTACCGAAGAGGCATCGGACTTTGTCGGCAAGACGGCGATCGGTGCAGGCGTCGGCGCGCTTTTGGGCATTGCTGCGCTGGCCATTCCCGGTGTTGGGCCGTTCGTCGCGGCAGGCGTGATTGCTGAAACCGCAATCGGCGGCGCGGCGATTACCGGCACCGTGATCGGTGCAGCCGCAGGCGGGCTTACCGGCGTGCTGACCAAGCATGGCGTAACCCATGAGGACGCAACCTATTACGAGGACCGTATGAACCAGGGCGGCGTGTTCGTCTCGGTGGATACCAGCAACGCCGGAATATCCGCCGATGCGGCCAGCGAAATCCTGTATCGTTTTGGCGGCCACAGTTCGGCCCGCACGAAGATGACCGCAGCGTACTGAGCACGACCGCAAGATCGGTTCACCAAGACCAACAAAATCACGAATCCTACCTGCAAAGGGGGGGCCTTGGGGCTCCCCCTTTTCCTTGCCGAACTCGTTCATGAGAGCAAGGTTTTCAGCTTGGCGTTGACACCTGTGTCGCGCTGGAAAGAGCCATGCTGCTGGACTGGCTGGCGTAAACGCTGTTGCCAATACCGGTTTTGCCCGGACACGTTGCCGTAGGAGCTATAGCGCGCTTTTGCGGTGGCCCGGCGATGACCGGGAGCCCCGAAGGGTCAGATCGGTTTGCCGGATGGTTGGGAAATGGTGCTGCTGGGGAGGATTGAACTCCCGACCTCAGCCTTACCAAGGATGCGCTCTACCACTGAGCTACAGCAGCACACCATTTCGCCAGAAGCAACGGACCGGTACGCGGTCTACCCGTTACAAGGCTTGCGCCTATGCGCAGGGGCCGGTGTTTTGTCAACCCTGCCAGACTTGCTATATCCGACAGGGTGCGCTTATGCCAGAGTCAGCATGACCGACAAGCCTCCCCAGCCCCGGCCCAGGGTCGATGAAGAACGCAAGGCGCGGCTTGCCGCCAACCTGCGCGCCAACCTGAAACGCCGCAAGGCGCAGTCACGCGCGCTGGGAGAGACGGAGGAATAACCGCACTGGCTGCGCAAATGCCGCGCGCTATCCGCGCGCAAAGAACTGCAAGTGCACCAGCCGCCCGGTCTCGGCGCTGGTGCCAAAGCCATCGGCGGAGTTGTGGAACAACCAAGGGCTGAACAGGATCAGCCGGTTGAAGCGCATCGGCACACGCATCACCCGCTCCCACCGCGCAGCATGCAACGTATCGCGGTTGACGACATCTTCGATCAGCGCGTTGATATCGCCATAGCCTGCGGTCGCCAGCCCAAGCGGATCGGATGGCACCTGCTCAAGCCCGGTGCGCTTGTGCCGGAAAAAATCGGTGCCACCGCGCGCATCGCTATCGCGGCTGAGATACAGGATGCCTGAATAGAAGCACGGGTCGATGTGCACCCCGCTGACACCGCGATCACCCTTCAGCGTCAGGCGGCAATGGCCGTGGCTGGTGCCGGGCTGGGGCTTCACCGAAACGCCGATGATCCGCGAGACCGTCTCGTCCAGCCCCTGCACCGGCAAGGACGCGCCCGACAGTGTGCCGGGATAGTTGCCATGCCGGGTGGCCCGATCATAATCGAGCGCTAGCGCCGCTGCCCGCGCGGCATGCGAATCGGCCAGAAAATCATCGATAATCAGCAGGGAAGGCAGCATCAGGCTGGCATAGCGGCGCGCCTGTATTTAGGGAAGCGGCGGCGGTTGCGCTTGCGCGGTCCTGCGCTAAACAGACGGCATGAACGCTACCTTTTGCCAATTCTGCCGGATCGCGCCATGCGCATTCTGATCGCTGGCGCAGGCATTGCCGGGCTGACCGCTGCGCTGGCGCTGGCGCGCAAGGGGCACGAGGTGCAACTGATCGAGCAGGCCGAGGAAGTGCGTGAGGCGGGGGCGGGATTGCAGCTTGGCCCCAATGCAATGCGGGTGCTGGCGACGCTGGGGGTAAGCGATGCGCTGATAGCGGTTGGTCGCAGCCCCCGGTCGATCACCTTGCGCGATGGCCGCAACGCACGCGCAATGCTGACCATTCCGCTGGGCGATGCCGCGTTGCAGCGCTGGGGCGCACAGTATGTCACGCTGCACCGCGCCGATCTTGCCCGCATCCTGGCGCAGGCGCTGGAGCAGGCCCAGCCCGGCGCGTTGCGCACCGGGTGCACCGCGCTGCAGATCGCTACAGATGGCGATCAGGCGCAGGTCACGACGGCGAAGGGCGAAACACTTTCGGGCGACCTGCTGATCGGTGCCGATGGCATTCGTTCGGTGGTACGCGCGCATCTGTTCGGGGCGGACAGCGCGCGGTTCACCGGCCATGTCGCGTGGCGCGCGCTGATCCGGCTGGCGCAGAATGATCCCGCCGCGCCGCCGCCCGGAGTCAACGCATGGCTGGGTCCGCGCCGCCATGCGGTAACCTATCGGGTCCGCCCCGATCTGGTCAATTTCGTCGGGGTGACCGAGCAGCGCGACTGGCAGCAGGAGGGCTGGAATCTGCCCGGCGATCCGGCGCGGCTGGCAGCCGATTTCAGCAGCTGGTGCCCCGCAGTGACCGCGCTCGTAGCGCGCGCCGTGTCGCCGATGCGATGGGCGCTGCACGACCGCAAGCCGATGCGCGCCTGGCACCGGGGTCGCGGCCTGCTGATCGGCGATGCCTGCCACCCGATGCTGCCGTTTCTGGCGCAGGGCGCAGCGATGGCGATCGAAGATGCCTTTGCGCTCGCCGCGCTGCTGCCGATGGTGTCGCAAGCCGCCGCCATCGAACAGGCCGCCGCCCGGTTCTTCGCGCTACGCCAGCCGCGTACTGCGCGCGTCCAGGCCAGCGCGCGCGCCAATGGTATCGACTTCCACCACGGCAGCCCGTTGACCAGCCTGGCTGCGCGGCTTCCGCTGGGCCGTGTGGCGGCAACGCGCCCCGATGCGGTGATGGCGCAGTGGGACTGGCTTTATGGTGGCGGGCCGCTGCCAGCAGGTAATTCTTGACCGGCTGATACCCGAATGCACTGAACCTTGCCTGGGCTGGAGCTTTGCCGCATAAGCGCTGTACCAGCCGGGCAAATGGGGACAGCATGGCCGACCATCCGATTATTTTTGTCCTCAACGGACCCAATCTCAACCTTCTGGGGCTGCGCGAGCCAGAGATTTACGGATCGGAGACGCTCGACGATATCGCTGCGCAACTCGATGATCGCGCGCTGGCGTTGAAGCTGGTGATCGATATGCGCCAGTCCAACCACGAAGGCCATCTGATCGACTGGCTGCACGAGGCGCAGGGCTGTGAGGCCAAGGCGGTGCTGCTCAACGCGGGTGCGTTTACGCATACGTCGCTGGCGCTGTATGATGCGATCCGGTCGATCAAAGTGCCGGTGATCGAGGTCCACCTGTCCAACCCGCACGCGCGCGAGGAATTTCGTCAGCATTCGTGGGTGGGCAAGGCGGCCAAGGGTACCATTTGCGGTTTCGGCGGCGCATCCTATCTGCTGGCGCTGGAGGCAGCCGCGCTGCTTTAAAGACTTAGCTGTTGTCACAAGGGCGCGATGGCGGGCATATGACAGTGATTCGCTTACACGCGGCAGCCGACAAACAGCCGCCCGCCATCACAACCAAAAGGGCGCAAGAACCACAATGGCATCAGCAGAGACTAAAAGCGGCAACGCAAAACAGGGAGGCGGCATGAACATTGACAGCAAACTGGTACGCGAACTTGCAGAACTGCTCGGCGAAACCGGGCTGAGCGAAATCGAAGTCGAAGACGGTGACCGCAAGATCCGCGTCGCGCGCATGATCAGCGCAGCGCCGGTGGCGAGCGTCGCCGTGCCAGCCGGCGTCGCGCCGCTCGCCGTGCCTGCGGCTGCTGCGCCCGCCACACCGGCGACCCCTGCTGCACCGTCACTTGCCAACGCCGTCAAATCCCCGATGGTCGGCACCACCTATCTGTCACCGGAACCGGGCGCAGCGCCGTTCATCAGCATCGGCAGCGCGGTCAAGATCGGTGATCCGCTGCTGATCATCGAAGCGATGAAAGTGATGAACCCGATCACCGCCGAACGCGCCGGCAAGGTCGCTGCCATTCTGGTCGAGGACGGGCAGCCGGTCGAGTTCGACCAGCCGCTGGTCGTCATCGAGTAACCGCAGCGATGAGCATCAAGAAAATCCTGATCGCCAATCGCGGCGAAATCGCGCTGCGCATCCACCGCGCGGCGCATGAAATGGGTATCAAGACCGTGGCGGTGCACTCGACCGCCGATGCCGATGCCATGCATGTCCGGCTGGCCGATGAGGCGGTGTGTATCGGCCCGCCAGCAGCAAGCCAGAGCTATCTCAACATCGCCAACATCATCTCGGCCGCCGAAATCAGCCAGGCCGATGCGATCCATCCAGGCTATGGCTTCCTTTCTGAGAACGCCAAGTTTGCCGAGATCGTCGAGGCGCACAAGATCATCTGGATCGGCCCCAAGCCCGAGCATATCCGCACCATGGGCGACAAGGTCGAGGCCAAGCGCACCGCAGGCGCATTGGGAATGCCGCTGGTCCCCGGATCGGACGGCGCGATCAAGGACATTACCGAGGCCAAGGCGATCGCAGCATCGATCGGCTATCCGGTACTGATCAAGGCGGCGAGCGGCGGCGGCGGACGCGGGATGAAGGTCGTCGCGTCAGAAGACCAGCTTGAAACGCTGATGCAGCAGGCCGGCAGCGAGGCCAAATCGGCGTTTGGCGATGACACCATCTATATGGAAAAATATCTGGGCAACCCCCGGCATATCGAGTTCCAGATTTTCGGTGACGGCAACGGCAATGCGATTCATCTGGGCGAGCGCGACTGTTCGTTGCAGCGCCGCCACCAGAAGGTGCTTGAAGAAGCCCCCTCGCCCGTGATCAGTTCGCAGGTCCGCGAACAGATGGGCGGCGTCGTAGCCAAAGCGATGGCCGATATGGGCTATCGCGGCGCGGGCACCATCGAATTCCTGTGGGAGAACGGTGAGTTCTATTTCATCGAGATGAACACCCGGCTGCAGGTCGAGCATCCGGTGACCGAGGCGATCACCGGGCTCGATCTGGTGCGTGAACAGATCCGCATTGCCGAAGGCCATCCGCTCTCGGTCAAGCAGGACGATATCGAGTTTCGCGGCCATTCCATCGAATGCCGGATCAACGCCGAGGACGCGCGCACCTTTGCGCCGTCGCCGGGACTGGTCAGCTATTATCACGCGCCCGGCGGCATGCACGTCCGGGTCGACAGCGGCCTGTATGCCGGATACCGGATACCGCCATATTACGACAGCATGATCGCCAAGCTGATCGTCTACGGCCGCACCCGGCAGGGCTGTATCATGCGGCTGAAGCGCGCGCTCGAGGAGTTCGTCGTGCAGGGGGTGAAAACAACGATTCCGCTGCATCAGGCGCTGGTCAACGAACCTGATTTCCTGTCTGGCGATTACACCATTAAATGGCTGGAAGAATGGCTTGCAAGGCTGGATGCCGAGGACAAGGCGTAACGCAGTGCTTGCGATGTTGTTGTTAGCATCCACAATTTATGCTGCACCGCACAATAAATGTTGAACAGCACGATCGCTTAGCCCATATTGCTGCTATGGACATGAACAAGACCGTGCTTGAGGCGATCGCACTGCGCAAATGCCTGGAGGCGACCTACAACCGGGTCCGGATCAGGCTTGCGCCGCACATTCTTTATACAAAGCACGACCAGCTATATCTGGATGCGGTGACGGTGGAACGCGACGGCAAGCCGCCGCGCGAGATCAAGGTGGGTGCGTTCAAGCTTGATGGGCTTAACGACATCGCGCTGACCGATCGCCAGTTCGAGCCGCAACGGGTGTTCAATCCGCAGGATGCCAAATATCAGGGCAGTACGTTGTTTGCAGTGGAAGCCGCCTGATCATTATCGGCGCGTCCTGACCTTACTGTTTCACCACGCTCAGCGAAGCATCATCTATCGTCAGGCCCAGGCGGCGAGGGTCTTTCTGCATCTCGATCAGGAACACATAAGGCCCGTCGCTCGCCAGAATTGCGTCCATCACCCGCTCAATGGGAATTTGCACCTTGGGGATGCGCTGGCAATCGCAGGAGATCGCCACTTCATTCTTGGCGATGCGGGTCACGGTGATTGTCACCCCGGTTTTCGATGATCCACGCGCGTCCGAAATGATATCGCCGTAATAGGTGCCGGCAACGCTGTCTGCCAGATCGGGCTTGCGTTGCGGCGCGGCAGGAGCCGCTGATATTGTGCCGAGCGGGAGCGCAACCGCCATAACCAGGCCGATTATCCAAACGAGCACAGCGCGCATCGCATCTACTCCGTGAGCTAACCCAAGACTATCATGCGCCGTTGACGATGGCTAACGATTGGCCAATCGGTCAGTTTGCAGGCGGTCAGTTTGCAGGCGGTCAGTTTGCAGTCGTTCGGCCCGCTACGCGCTCCACCTGCGCCATGACGCGCAGCACATTCCCGCTCCAGATCTTCTCGACCTGAGCCCGCGTCAGTCCGCGTGCCAGCAGGGCCTGCGTAATCCTTGGGACCTGGCTGATCTGGTTCATGCCGATCACCCCGCCGCCGCCATCCCAGTCTGCGCCGATGCCGACGTGATCCACACCCAGCAGGTCGATGCAATAGAACACCGCCTGCATATAGCGGTCGAAATCGGTGGCAGAGCGCGGCTCGGCGGCGTTGGCGCGCGCGAACTCATCGATCAGCGCGGCGCGTTGCCCGGGCGCAAGCGTGTCTGCGGTCTTCATCCGGGGGATCAGTGCCTCGACCTGCGGACGCGGCAGATCGGGCGACAGGAACAGGCTGTTGACCTGCACCACGCCGCCCTTGGCTGCCAGCGCTTTCAACCGGGCATCATCGAGATTACGCGGATGGTCATGCAAGGCCTTGGGGCCCGAATGCGACAGGATGATCGGGGCAGCCGAGAGCGCCAGCATGGCATCGAACGCGGTGTCCGAGGCATGGCTGGCATCGATGATAATCCCCAGCCTATTGGCCTGCCTGACCCAGGCCTTGCCCAGATCGCTGAGGCCGCCGTGCAGCGCTTCACCATTGGTCGAATCGGCCAGTTGGTTGGAGCCGTTGTGCACTGGCCCGGCCATACGCAGACCCAGTTGAAAGAACGCGTCCAGATTGCCGATGTCGGTGCCCAGCGGATAGCTGTTTTCCATCGAGATATAGACGATGCGCTTGCCGCTGGCAGCGATCCGTGCAGCATCGCCCGCGCTGGTCGCCAGCGCGAACTCGCCGGGCGCGGATGCCACAAAGCTGTGGATCTGGTGCAGGCGTTTGAGCGCATGCGCCAGCGCGATGGCATAGCCGTTGGCGTCATTGGCGCCCTGGTCGGTATAGATCACCCAGAACCCGCCATCCAGCCCGCCTTCTATCATGCGGGGCAGATCAACCTGCGTTGCATCGGCGTGGACATCGTGGCGATCGGTCATCGCCCAGCCGGGCCGGTCGAGATTGGCGGGGCTGTCCAGATGCGTGTCGAGCGTCAGGATGCCCTCATGCACCGCCCGCGCCTCGTCGCTAACCATTACCGCGGGCTGCGCAGGCACGGCTGGCTGCGCAAGTGCTGGAGAGGCTGCGAACACTGCGGCCAGCGCCAGTCCGGAATATCTGTGCATGCATTTGTCCTTTGCGATCCGGCGCGCCAACCCCACGAAGCTGCTAATCGACCAGCGCGGCCGCCCGCTTGCGCCAGGTGAATGCCAGCTGCGGCAAATTGGCCAGCGCCCGCACCGCTTCGGGTTCCGCCTTGTGGTGCCCGCCGATCAGCAACCGGAAGACGCGGTCTACGGTCCATTCGGGTGGGCCAAGCTCGACCAGCCGCATGACATCGCCGGTCTGCACCATGCCAGGTTCAAGCACGCGATAATAACAGCCGCAGCGCGCGGTGCGAACGATCTCCGCCATCACGCTGTTCTTGCCGGATACGCCGAAACGGTGGTCGAGCTTCCAGCACGGCTGGCGGCCCTTGCTCAGCTCAACCAGCGCTGCGCCCAGGCGAAACCGGTCCCCCACCCGCATCTCGCTTTCCACCAGACCGCGCGTCGAGATATTCTCGCCGAAAGCGCCCGGCTTTTGCAGCAGCTTGTGCGAATCGAGACGCTGTTGCCAGAACGGATAATGATCGAGCGGATAGTGATGCACCGCCATGTCGGGCCCGCCGTGGTGGACGGTGTCGGCCACCGCATCGCCTTCAAAACCCAGCATACCCAGCATTACTGGCCCGGTGACCGGCTGGCGCGCGATCGCACTCATCGTGCCATCTTCACGAAAAGGGCGGGGCTTGCCGGTGAGCAGCGCCAATATGCGGACGGAATGCGAACTCATCTGCTGGCAAGGCTAGTCCCGCCTGTTTACGCGCGCAATGGCTTTCCATTCTGCGCGCCATTTCGATCCACAGGTGTGAACGCAAGACGCGGTGCGCGGTTAAGCTGAGGGTCAGGCAGCAGGTGCTACGCCAACGGCACTTCAACGCCCTGCGCCGCGTGGTTGCCGACACGATTGCCCAGGCCATTTTCGGAAAAAAGTCGGCTATGGTCATGTCAATATCATCAATCACTCCAGCCGCCTACGCGCAGCCGCCTGGCTCAAGGTTTGTCGGCCAATTCTATCGCTTCCCGCTGATCGTGGCAGCGCTGGCCATCGCCAGTCTGCTGTTGCCGCTTACTCAGGCTGACGCTGCCGTGATCGACCGCGACAGCCCGAACGCCAGCAGCGCGACGATTGCCGGCCTTGAGCCTGCTGCGCAACAACGCGAAGGCCGGCGTGGTGGCGGCGAGATGCGGGGCAACCGTGGCGGTGGTGGCGGCGGCGCATTGCGCGGCAATCGTGGCGGCGGCGCAGGTCGTGAATTTCGCGCGCAGAACCGTAGCAATATCGGCACGGCCCAGATCGACAATCGCCAGCAGTTCCGTCAGGAACGACGCGCCGATCGCCAGGACTTCGAGCAACAGCGGCGCGGCGATGGGCAGGGTTTCCGTCAGGAACGCCGGTTCGACAACCGCAATTTCAACGGCCGCAGGTTCGACAACCGCAATTTCAACGACCGCCGGTTCGATAACCGCAATTTCAACGACCGCCGGTTCAATAACCGCAATTTCAACGATCGCCGGTTCAATAACCGCAATTTCAACGACCGCCGGTTCAATAACCGCAATTTCAATGACCGTCGGTTCAACAACCGCAATTTCGGCAATTACGGGCGCAACTGGAACCGCGGCTGGCGCAACGACCGGCGCTATGACTGGTTCGGCTTTCGCAACCAGAACCGTAATTTCTTTCGGATCGGACGCTATTTCCCACCGGTGCGCGGCTGGAACTATCGCCGCTTCGACATCGGCTACACTTTGGGTGCACCGTTTTATGGCAACAGTTTCTGGATAAACGACCCCTGGTCGTATCGCCTCCCGCCCGCGTTCGGCCAGTACCGCTGGATCCGCTATTATGGCGATGTGCTGCTGGTCGATGTCTATACCGGTCGCGTGGTCGATGTGATCAACGACTTCTTCTGGTGATCTGCTGGAAGGCGCGGTGGTAAATTACCTACAGGCCCGTCGGAGCAATCCGGCGGGCCTTTTACCGAAGTATCAAAGCATTTGGCGTGTTGACTTGCGCCCCCGGCTTGCCGCAACGCTGCGTGCATGATCGCCGACTTTTTTCATCAGAGGCAACTGGCGCGGATCGGGCGCGAGGTGGGCGATCGGCTCGATGCCAACCCGCGCGTGCAGCGGGTCAGCTTCGATGATATTGCCACACCGATGCAGGTCTACGTCTATCAGGACTTTCTCAGCCCTGCCGAATGCCGCGATATTGTGTGCATGATTGATGCCGATGCCATTCCGTCGGAACTCTACCACAGCGGCAAAGACGCCGAGAGCGATTTTCGCACCAGCTACAGCTGCAATCTCGATCGCTGGCACCCCGATGTCCTGCGCGTCGATGACCGCCTATGCAGCCTGACCGGCATCGACCCCCGGCATGGCGAGACCTTGCAGGGCCAACGCTACACCAAGGGACAGCAGTTCAAGCCGCACCACGATTTCTTCCATATCGATCAACCGTACTGGAAAAAGGAGCGCAAGGCCGGCGGGCAGCGCAGCTGGACAGGGATGGTGTTCCTGAATGAACCCAAAGGTGGCGGTGAAACCGGATTCCCCCAGCTCAGCTTCAAGATGATGCCGCGCACGGGCATGTTGTTGATCTGGAACAATATGGGACTGGAAGGCAAACCCAATCTGAACCTGTTGCACAGCGGAAATCCCGTCACGGCGGGGACCAAGTACATCGTCACCAAATGGTTCCGGCGCGGATTTTGGCTTTAGCGCTCAGCGCGCCAGCCGCCACTGACCAGAGAATTTTTACCGGCGATGCCATAATCGCTGAACAAAATTCATTATCAGGCGTAGATACTATGCTTCCCCACTTTTCTTGTGGCAAAGCCGGTCTATATTGACCATGGCTATGGGGCGAATGTCGCCAAGAAAAAGGAGAGTTCATGTCCAGATTGAATGCACTGCGCAACACCGGGGCGTTTGCCGGTCTCGCGCTGCTGGCCGCCTGCTCAGGTGGCAGCGAAACACCCGCAGCTGCGGACGAAACACCCACTGCGGCAGCTGACGCCCCTGCCACGCCAACCCCTGCGGTTGCCGTGGCGCCCGCAGCCGATAATACCGATACGCTGGATGGCACGAAGTTCGCCGATATGACAGGCAACGCTGCCGAAGGCGAGAAGGTCTTTATCCAGTGCAAGACCTGCCACGTCAAGGAAGCCGGCCAGAACCGTGTCGGCCCCTCGCTTGCCGGCATAATCGGTCGTGCCGCCGGAACGGTCGAAGGCTACAACTACTCACCCGCCAACAAGAACAGCGGCATCACCTGGTCGCCCGAAAAGCTGTTCCAGTATCTGGAAAAGCCCATGCGCATTATTCCGGGCACCAAGATGGCGTTTGCCGGTCTTCCCGACGCGCAGAAGCGCGCCGACGTTATCGCCTATCTGCAGGCTCCCTGATCGATCTGATCAGGTATCCGCAGCAGCAAAAAGGCCGTCCCTTGCGGGGCGGCCTTTTTTTTGGGTGCCCGGCGGAGGCTCGCAATCCACGCTGACTACAGTGCAATCCGACTCCAGTTCTGCGGCCTACGCCGAAGAACGGAAGAGGAAATTGTTGCGGCGAATCAGGCAGCCACTGCCCTGCGTGCCAGTTCGCACTCTGACCAGATGTCGCTCAGCGCGTGGAGCAGTTTGTCGCAATCGCCATCGCTATGCACGGGCGACGGCGTGATCCGCAGTCGCTCGGTGCCCTTGGGCACGGTCGGATAGTTGATCGGCTGGACATAAATGCCGTGATTGTCCATCAGCCAGTCGCTGATCCGTTTGCACTTGTGCGGATCGCCGACCATCACCGGGATGATGTGGCTGGGGTTATCGAGGTGCGGAATGCCCATCAGGTCGAGCCGCTTGCGGACGCGCGCAACGCGCTCCTGATGCCGGGCACGTTCCATCTGGCTCACCTTCAGATGCCGGATGCTGGCGACGGCTCCGGCAGCCAGCGCAGGCGGCAGTGCGGTGGTGAAGATAAATCCGCTGGAAAAGCTGCGCACGAAATCGCACAGCGCCGCAGAGGCTGCGATATAGCCGCCCATCACGCCAAACGCCTTGCCCAGCGTGCCTTCGATCACCGTAATCCGGTCCATCAGGCCTTCGCGTTCGGCAATACCGCCGCCGCGCGGGCCGTAAAGGCCGACCGCATGGACCTCATCGATATAGCTCATCGCGCCATGTTTTTCGCAGACATCGAGAATCTCGGCGATCGGGGCAATATCGCCATCCATCGAATAGACGCTTTCGAACGCCACCAGCTTGGGGCGGCCCGGCGCGATGCCGGCGAGCAACTGGTCGAGATCGGCAGGATCATTGTGCTTGAACTTGAGGCATTCGGCGCGGCTGTGGCGGATACCCTCAATCATCGAGGCATGGTTGCCCGCATCGGACAGCACCACGCAATTGGGCAGCTTTGCCGCCAGCGTGCCCAGCGCTGCCCAATTGGAGACATAGCCCGAGGTGAACAGCAGCGCGGCCTGCTTGCCGTGCAGATCGGCCAGTTCGCGCTCCAGCACCACATGATGATGGTTGGTGCCCGAGATGTTGCGGGTACCGCCAGCGCCTGCGCCGCACTGATCAAGCGTCTCATGCATGGCCTGAATCACCGCCGGATGCTGGCCCATGCCCAGATAGTCGTTCGAGCACCAGACGGTCACTTCGTCGGTGACATCATCCACATAGCGCGTGGCATGCGGAAAGCTGCCACGATGGCGTTCCAGTTCGGCAAAAATGCGATAGCGCCCTTCGTCACGGATCGTATCGATCTCGCTCTGGAAAAAGCCTTCATAATCCATATCCACTGTCCCTCTTGTTATCCTTGTTGGCGGGCAGGAAGTGCCCAGCGCCATAGCTCACCATCGCGAAACGGCAATGCAAGAAATACATGCTCGAGCGCGCCGAGCGCCGCCAGAGCGAAAATTAGTGTAGCGCTAACCGCTGCAAAACTGTCTGCGGGCGCTGCCAGCGCGCGCATCCCCAGCCACACAGCCAGACCAATCATGGCAGCGAGCGTCACCGCCAGCGCGCCATGCAGGCGGCGCGGGCCGAAATAGGTTTTGAGATATTCCAGATGCCCCGGCATTATCTCATCGCTCATGTTGGGCACCCCGACATAAAGGTTGAGCTTGGCCGACAGGCGCAGCGCAAACAACAGGCTGAAGATGATCGCACCGGTGGCGTTGGCGCTGTACCAGGTCAGCGAGACCAGAATAACCATGACCGCAGCGATGGCCAGTTCGTGATAGATCAGCGTAGCTGCCGCATCGGAGAACCGCTGCCAGCCGCGCGCATCGGGATTGCTGACGGTGCGGCGCGGTCCGGCAACGATGCCGGTCAGGAAGGTAAGCTCAAGCCACCCCCAGATCACCAGCGCCGCGCAAAAGCTGATATAGGCGTCGGCCACATCAGGGCCCGATGGGCCGTGGCGATGCGCGGTCACCACGACGACCGATAGGCATATGCCTGCTGCAAAGCCCGCCCACGATATGCTGCGCGCAAAGGTCGCCTTGCCGCGATTGGCCAACCAGGCAACGACCCCGGTGCTGCCAAACCAGGCAAACAGCACCACCACCAGCGGCAGGATATGTCCGTAGAAGCTCATCGCCTCACCACGCCGGTTGCATACGGATGGTCGCAGGCAGTGCGTTGGGCTTGGCCGGCATGAAATACATCCGCACAAAAGCGGTTCCTGCGCCGATCATGCCGCCTGCCCGTTGCATCGCTCCGCCCAGTCCGCCGCGCGCCTTGCCCGCTGCGATCCGGTCAGAGGCCAGCCGCAGCTTTTCCAGCAGGGCGCGCATCACGGGGCTGTCGGTATCGACTTCCACCGGGAACACCTGGCGGCTGATCGCGGTGGTGATGCTGAACACCTCAAAGTCATAATCGGTGGGGTTCACCCCCAGCGCGGCGTGGAACACAGGGCGGTTGTGGTCGCGGACATACATGGTTGCATAGACCGACAGGATGAAGAACTTGATCCAATAGCGGTTCATGCCCTTGAGCAGCTTGGGGTCGGCGCGCATCAGCATGGCAAACGCCTCGCCATGGCGGAACTCGTCGTTACACCATTGTTCGAACCAGTTGAAAATCGGGTGGAACCGGTTTTCCGGGTGACGCGCCAGATGACGGTAGATCGCAATGTAGCGCGCATAACCGATCTTCTCGGACAGGTAGACCGCATACCAGATAAACTTGGGCTTGAAGAACGTGTACTTCTTGGTCTTGGTCAGGAAGCTCAGATCGATGCCGATCCCGGCGTCCTTGAGCACCTCGTTGATAAACCCGGCATGGCGGCTTTCATCACGCGCCAGCAGCTTGAACAGGCGCTTGACATCGGGGTTCTTGGTGCGCTTGGCGATCTCTGCATAAAGGATGCAACCGGAAAATTCCGAGGTCAGCGAGCTGACCAGGAAATCGATGAATTCGCGGCGCAGTGCCGGTTCCAACGCGTCGATGATGCCGTCGAACGATTCAGACCGGCGGAAGTGCAGCTTGTTGGGGTCCGCTTCCATATCGGCCATCAAGGTCTCCCACTCGGCGCGCACCAGCGACACATCGATGGCATTCAGCGCTTCGAAATCGGTGGTGTAGAACCGCGGCGACAGAACGGTGTCCTGGCTCGCCATCCCCATCGTGTCAGGGGTGTCAGCGGCCTTGGGCGCACCGGCCAATGCTGGCGCCGCCTTGATCCTGGTCTGCATGTTCATCACTACACTCCCGTTATCATATATTGATCGCTTCACCACCGGTTGCCTAAAACCTGTTGGTGGTAAAGCTCACCTCGTAAAGTTCTTTCAGCTCACCCATCGCGGTCAGCCTGGTCCAGGCGCGCATCAAAGGACCTGCTGGCTGCACCGTCGCCATGCGTTCTATCACTACGCTCTGGCCGAAGCCGACGATAATCGGCGCACCATGCACCCGCACCTTGTCGCCCGGCTGGATGGCGACATCGCCCTCCAGTTCGACATGCGCATGGAAATGGGCTTCGCTTTGCTCCACCTCGATGCGGCAGGGCGTATCGAACGCAGGCTGGCGCAGCAGTCCCATTACTTCAACAGCTCTTCAAATGTCGCACGATTTGTGGGACCGAATGCTCCCAGTTCGACGATGCGGTTGGTCGCGGTGTCGGTGAGCGAGAGTGATCCGTCGCTCCAACGGTTGAGTTCGTACGGTGCGTCCATCGCGATACCGCGGGTATGCCGGTCACGCCCCATACCGCGCAGGACACCGCGGATGAAACCGCTACCTTCCTGGCCAAAGACATGCACGGTCGCGCCGCTCAGCGCGTCGGTAACCAGCACAGTGCCCTGGCTGGCATCGGCAAAACGCAACACGCGCGTATCCAGCGCAGAGGCCGCCGTGGACGCGCGCATGTCGCTGGCCGAAGGTGCTGGCGCAATCCAGCCCAGCTGGGTCGCGCTGACCAGCGCCAGACTGAACAGCACCACGCCGGTCGCCAACCGCAACGCACCCTTGGGCAC
>JBBQXX010000005.1:0-29634 GCA_038209235.1 Sphingomonadales bacterium
GTGTTTCATGGCGGGTGCCAACAGCATCTTTACCGGCGACAAACTGCTCACCGCGCCCAACGCGGGCGACGACAAGGATGCGGCGCTGCTGGGCAAGCTGGGCATGAAAGCGATGGCCTCGCACCCGCACGGGCAGATGGAGGCGGCGGAGTGAGGTTGCTTTTGGCATGTGATCTGTCATTCTACCAATCAAAAGCAGGGAGGTAGAATTATGGGTGCACAAATGAATATCAAGAATGCTGAAGCCAGTGCCATCGCTGCGGAACTGGCGGTCTTGTGCGGCACAAGTGTAACGCAAGTCGTACTTGATGCCTTGCGCGCACATCACCGCAAGCTATGCCGTGAGGCAAAAATCGAAGAGCTGATGGAGTTCGCGCGCGAAACCGCAGCGATGCTGTCGCCTGACACGCTGGCCTTCGATATCAACAAAGAACTCTATGATGAGGCGACAGGGATGCCCAAATGATCGTCGACAGTTCCGCTATCGTTGCGATGCTTCGCCGGGAGCCTGAAGCCAGAGCGATGTTCGCTGTGCTCACCGATGAAGGGGCAGCAACGATTTCGGCTGCAAACTATCTTGAATCAGCGATCGTGGTGGACGCCAAGCGTGACCCTTTGGTCAGTGCAAGACTGGATACCCTGCTCCATCATCTCAAGATCGAAATCGCTCCTGTGACACCATCGCAAGCCAAACTTGCCAGGCAAGCCTATTACGATTTCGGCCGGGGCAGCGGACACCCGGCAAAGCTAAACTTCGGCGATTGCTTCGCCTACGCACTGGCGATGGAGCGTGGCCAGCCGCTGTTGTTCAAGGGCGAAGACTTTGTCCACACCGGTATTGCGCGGGCTGGATGATGAACAATGCAACCAGCATCTTCGCATGCGCCAACGCGGGCAACGACAAGGTCGTTGTGCAACCGGCAAAGCGGGCGATGGCCGCTCAACCGCACGAGATCGTAGATATCGTAGCGCAAAACAGAACAGCGTTTTGGAGGTCTGGAATGAATATTTCGGCTAAAGTAACTGACGAACGCGTGCTGGACGTTCGCTGCGACGCCCACAGCCTGATCGTCGATTTGATGGACGGCCGCACCATTTCAGTGCCGCTCGCTTGGTATCCGCGCCTTTTGCACGCCACACCCGATCAGCGCGCGAAATGGGAACTGGCCGGTGCCGGATATGGCATTCACTGGTCAGATATTGATGAGGACCTTAACACCGAAGGGCTGCTGCGCGGCGCACCTGCGCCGAAGGTCGCGTAATGGCGGGCGCGAACAGTATCGCGGCAGGCGGCAGGCGGCTGAACGCGCCATATCCCGGCAACGACAAGGATGCAGCGGTTTCAGCATTCAAAGTGCATCAGCGGCCGAAGCCGAACGGGGAGACTTGGATCCTGAAACGAGTTCAGGGTGACGCGATCGGCCGGTCGCCAGCGTGCGGCGCTGCGCTCGGCCCGGCGCCATTATCTGAACCACGCTACCGTCTAGCGCAGCCTTTGGTCTTCAAGCGCTCCAATTTTTGTTCCCAACGCCGGTCGCACCAGACCCACAAAGCGGATTTGCCATAACATGCTGAAAAAAATCCTGATCGCAAACCGGGGCGAGATTGCCTGCCGGGTTATTCGCACGGCGCGGCTGATGGGTATCAAGACCGTTGCGGTCTATTCGGATGCCGATGCGCGTAGCCCGCATGTCGGGATGGCCGATGAGGCGGTGCATATCGGGCCGTCGCCCGCTGCGCAATCCTATCTGCTCGCCGACAAGATCATCGCGGCATGCAAGCAAACCGGAGCGGACTCGGTGCACCCGGGCTATGGCTTCCTGTCCGAACGCACCAGCTTTGCCGAGGCGTTGAAGGCAGCGGGTATAACCTTCATCGGCCCCCCGCCCGGTGCCATCGCCGCGATGGGGGACAAGATCGAATCGAAGAAGCTTGCGCTGAAGGCGGGCGTCAATGTCGTTCCCGGCTTTGTCGGTGAGATCGACGATACCGAACACGCCGTGCGCATCGCCGCCGAGATCGGCTATCCGGTGATGATGAAGGCATCGGCAGGGGGCGGCGGCAAGGGCATGCGGCTGGCGTATACCGAGCAGGACGTGCGCGAGGGCTTTGAGGCGACCAAGCGCGAGGGGCTGGCCAGCTTTGGCGATGACCGCGTCTTCATCGAAAAGTTCATCCTGCAACCGCGCCACATCGAAATCCAGGTGCTGGGCGACCAGCATGGCAACATCGTCTATCTGGGCGAGCGCGAATGTTCGATCCAGCGCCGCCACCAGAAGGTGGTCGAAGAAGCGCCGTCGCCGTTCGTCACGCCTGCTATGCGCAAGAAAATGGGCGAGCAGGCTGTCGCGCTGTCACGCGCGGTGGGTTATTACAGCGCGGGCACGGTCGAGCTGATCGTCTCGGGTGCGGACAAGACCGGGGAGGGCTTTTACTTCCTTGAGATGAACACCCGGCTGCAGGTCGAGCACCCGGTTACCGAACTGGTCACCGGGCTTGATCTGGTCGAACAGATGATCCGCGTTGCCGCTGGCGAGCCGCTCGGCTTTACCCAGGAAGACGTCAAGCTGACCGGCTGGGCGGTGGAAAACCGCGTCTATGCCGAAGACCCCTATCGCGGCTTTCTGCCATCGATCGGGCGGCTGGTGCGCTACAATCCGCCCAAGCAGAAAAAAGGCGTTCGCGTCGATGACGGGGTTGCAGAAGGCGGCGAGGTCTCAATCCATTACGACCCGATGATCGCCAAGCTGATCACTTATGGCGACACCCGGATTGAAGCGATTGATCGCCAGATCGCGGCGATCGATCGGTTCGAGATCGAGGGGCCGGGGCATAATCTCGATTTCGTCTCGGCGTTGATGCAGCATCCGCGCTTCCGCTCGGGCAACATCACCACCGGCTTTATCGCTGAGGAATATCCCGATGGCTTTAAAGGCGCACCGGCGTCACCCGAACTGCTGCAGCGGCTGGCAGCCATGGCGGCGTTCATCGCCACGGCAGAGGCAGACCGCGCGCTGCGGGTCAGCGGCCAGCTGGGTAACCGGCTGACGCCGCCATCCGAATGGCGAATCCGGCAGGGCGATGTTGCGATGGAGGTCTCGGTCAGCGAAGATGCGATCATCGTCGATGGCGATCTGGTCGATATGAGCATGGGCTATACGCCGGGTGATCGGCTGGCGGTCGCCGATTTCGGCGATGAGGATGATGCAGACGAACTGGCGGTGAAGGTCGTACGCACGCGCACCAGCCTTGCGCTCACCGCGCGCGGCGCGACGCACCGGTTCGAGGTTCTGCCCGCGCACATCGCGCAGCATACCCGGCATATGATCGAAAAACTCCCGCCCGATCTGTCGCGATTCCTGCTCTGCCCGATGCCCGGCTTACTGGTAAAGCTGCATGTGGCAGCAGGCGATGCGGTGCAGGCCGGCCAGCCGCTTGCGATTGTCGAGGCGATGAAGATGGAAAACATCCTGCGCGCCGAAAAGACCGCTACGGTCAAGGCGATCAGCGCTGCCGAAGGGGATAGCCTTGCCGTCGATGCGGTGATACTCGAACTCGAATAAGGGACCGCATTTGGGGAGATGCTGAATGGCCGCAACGGTCGCAGCGGACGGGAATATCGTGAAGCCTTCGCAATCGGATATCCGGCTGGTGATCGGTGCGTCATCGCTGGGTACCGTTTTTGAATGGTATGATTTCTTCATCTACGGCACGCTTGCCGCAATTATCGGGCGCACGTTCTTCCCCAGCGGCAATGTGACGCTGGAGACTTTGCTGGTCTGGGCGGGCTTTGCCGTGGGCTTTGGCTTTCGTCCGCTGGGCGCTGTGCTGTTCGGCTTCCTAGGCGACCGGCTGGGGCGCAAATACACGTTCCTCGTCACGGTCACGCTGATGGGTATAGCCACCGCCGGGGTGGGGATGATCCCATCTGCAGACAGCATCGGCTATGCAGCGCCGGTCATCATTATCCTGCTGCGCATCCTCCAGGGTCTGGCGCTGGGCGGCGAATATGGTGGCGCGGCGATCTATGTGTCTGAACACGCGCCGCCGGAAAAGCGCGGCTTTTATACCAGCTTTATCCAGGCCAGCGTGGTCGGCGGCTTCATCCTCAGCCTTGTCGTAGTGCTGAGCTGCAAGGCGCTGATGAGCGAACAGTTCTGGAACGAATGGGGCTGGCGCGTGCCCTTCCTGCTGTCGCTGCTGCTGTTGGCTGTATCGCTGTGGATGCGGCTCAAGCTGTCCGAAAGCCCGGTGTTCAAGGCGATGAAGGAGAACAACGAACTGGCGCGCAATCCGTTCGTCGAAAGCTTCACCTATCCGGGCAACAAGAAGCGGCTGTTCGTCGCGCTGTTCGGAATTGCGGCCGGGCTTACCGTCATCTGGTACACCGCGATGTTCTCTGCGCTGTCGTTCCTCAAGGGGCCGATGCGGGTGGATGAAACCGCAGCCGAGATCATCGTCGGCGGGTCGGCATGTCTGTCGACGCTGTTTTATATCTACTTCGGCCATCTGTCTGACAAGGTGGGGCGCAAGAAGCCGATCGTCTGGGGTTATGCGCTGTCGTTGCTGCTGCTATTCCCGTTGTTCTGGCTGATCGGCAGCGTCGCCAACCCGGCGCTCAATGCGGCGATGGAGCGCGCGCCGGTCGTCATATCAGGCCCGCAATGCGACTATTCGCCGTTTGCCAAGCAACAGGCGAGCGATTGCGGCAAGCTGCTCGCGCAGTTCACCGCAAAGGGCGTCGTCTATACGCTGGGTGAAGCCCCCAGCATCATGGTCAAGGTCGGCGATACTCTGGTCGCCGATACCAGCAGCGCGGGCGTCGATGCTGCGCTTGCAGCGGCGGGCTATGATTTCACCCCGCGTATTCCGCCTCTCGCCAGCATTGCCATCATCGTGCTGGCACTGACGGGCCTGGGAGCGCTTTCGGGGGCAACCTATGGCCCGGTCGCCGCGCTGCTGGCCGAGATGTTCCCGCCGCGTATCCGCTATAGCTCGATGTCGATACCCTATCACTTCGGCACGGGCTATTTCGGCGGATTTCTGCCGTTCATCGCCAGTTTCATCGTTGCCAAGACGGGCGATCCGTTCTCCGGCCTGTGGTACACCTGGGCCGTGGTGTTGATGGCCTTTATCGTGAGCGTGTTCATGCTGCAGGAAACACACAGACCCGGTGAGGCGGGGATCAAACCCGAATTTGACTGATATGGCCAATATGCGGCTGGTTCTGGATGGTGCGGCGTTGGTGGCGAACTGGCGGTCGCTGGCGCGGCTGAGCGGCTCGGCCAGCACGGGTGCGGCGGTCAAGGCCGATGGCTATGGCCTTGGCGCGCGCGAGGTGGTGACGCGGCTGGCGGCGGCGGGATGCCGCGATTTTTTCGTGGCGCACTGGGAGGAGGCGGCGGCATTGGCCGGGTTGGTCGATCCCAAGACGATTGCGGTGCTCCACGGGATCGCGCCGGGTGAAGAGGCGGCGGCGCTGGCCTGCGGGGCGGTGCCGGTGCTGAACAGCGCAGCGCAGATCGCGCGCTGGCGCAATATGGCTGGCGGGCTTTGCCATGTCATGATCGATAGTGGCATGGGGCGGCTGGGGATCGACTGGCGCGACGATGTCGAAGGCCGCTGCGCCGGTCTGGAAATCGACCTTTGCATGAGCCATCTTGCTTCGGCTGACGAGGCAACGGCGCAGAACGAGACGCAGCGCCAGCGGTTCGATGCGGTGCGCAGATCGGTTACGGCGCGGCGCTACAGCCTGGCCAACAGCGCCGGGATTGTGCTGGGCAGCGAATATCATCTCGATTGTACGCGTCCTGGTCTGGCGCTTTATGGCGGGGTGCCTCGCGCTGCGTTGGCGCAGTCGATCACGCCGGTGATGCGGATCGAGGCACGGGTGTTGCAGGTGCGTCAGATGCAGGCGGGTGACACAATCGGTTATGGGGCCACCTTCACCGCACCCAAAGCCATGCGCACCGCAACGGTTTCACTTGGCTATGCCGACGGATTCAAGCGCGCGTTATCGGGAATCGGCGGTTTTGTCCACGAGCGCCAGCGCTTGCCGGTGCTTGGCCGGGTGTCGATGGACCTGACCTGCATCGACATTACCGAAGCCTCAGAGCTTGGCGAGGGCGACTGGCTGGCAGCCGATTTCAGCTTGCCGGCAGCTGAGGCGGCGACCGGAATCAGCCAATATGAATGGCTGACCCAGATCGGCAACCGGTTTGATCGGGTGTGGGTGGATTGAGCGCAATGCTCCAGTGGTTTTCGTTGTCCGGCGAAGGCCGGAATCCAGGGCAACTACAGTGCAATCTGACTCCTGGGTTCCGGCTTTCGCCGGAAAACGGGATTGATTGCCTCGCTTTTCCTAACGCTCCACGCAAACCGCTATGCCCATGCCGCCGCCTATGCACAAAGTTGCCAGACCCTTTTTGGCATCGCGGCGCGCCATTTCGTACAGCAGCGTCGTCAGCACGCGTGCGCCGCTCGCGCCGATCGGGTGACCGATGGCAATGGCACCGCCGTTGACGTTGACCTTGTCAGGGTCCCAGCCCATTTCTTTGGTGACCGACAGCGCCTGTGCGGCAAACGCCTCATTGGATTCGATCAGGTCAAGCGCATCGACCGACCAGCCTGCGCGGGCAAGTGCGCGGCGGCTAGCGCTCACCGGCCCGATTCCCATGATCGCCGGATCGACGCCCATCGAGGCCCAGCTGGCAATGCGCGCAAGCGGGGTGAGGCCGCGCTTGGCGGCGTCTTCCTCGCGCATCATCACCAGCGCAGCGGCACCATCGTTGAGTCCGCTGGCGTTGGCTGCAGTCACCGACCCATCCTTCTTGAACGCCGGTTTCAGCGCCGCCACGCTTTCGTAAGTCGCGCCTGAACGGATGTATTCGTCATCACTAACCGTGACATCGCCCTTGCGCCCCTTGATGGTGACCGGAGCGATCTCATCGACGAAACGGCCGTCGGCACGCGCTTTTTCAGCAAGGTTCTGCGAACGTACCGCAAAATGGTCCTGGGCCTCGCGGGTAATCTGATATTTTTCGGCGAGGTTTTCGGCGGTGACGCCCATGTGATACTGGTTGAACACGTCGATCAGGCCATCATTGACCATCGTATCGACCAGCTTGAGATCGCCCATCTTCTGCCCGGCGCGCAACATCTGGCAGTGCGGTGACAGCGACATGCTTTCCTGCCCGCCGGCAACGATGATGTCTGCATCACCGGTCATCAGCGACTGATAGCCCAGCGCCACCGCGCGTAGCCCTGATCCGCACACCTGGTTGACGCCATAGGCCGGAACTTCCTTGGGAATGCCTGCATTGAGCGCCGCCTGCCGCGCCGGGTTCTGGCCCTGACCTGCAGTCAGCACCTGGCCAAGGATGACCTCGGAGACTTCCTCGCCGTTCAGTCCCGACTGCGCCAGCGCAGCCTCAATCGCGATTCGACCCAGTTCGTGCGCAGGCGTAGCGGCATAGGCGCCCAGAAAGCTGCCGACCGGAGTGCGCTTGGCGGCGGTGATGACAATGCTGGTCATACAGAAACTCTCCGTTGAATGCGATTGGCTGCCTTGCGCAGCGTTACCCCTCTTTAGGCGCATCGTTCGCCAGAATCCATTGTTTCAGCATCGGCCAGAGCGTGCGCGGCGCGCTGCTACCCACCACCATGCCCACATGGCCCGAAGCAAGCACCTGTCTGCCCGGCAGGTCGGGCGAACAAGCCAGCGGCACGATGGCATCGCTGGCCGAGGCAATTTCCAAAACCGGGCCACGCACATTCTGCGCACCGACCAGGACTGCGCCGACCGTCCACTTGCCGGTGCCGGTCATGTCATCGCCATAAAGCTTCTCGAACAACTGCTCGCCAAGCGCAAAAGGCAGCGGCTCGCCGCCATTGGCCCAGTCCTCGATGGCGACAAAGCGCCGCGCACCCGCACTGTCGGCCGGCATCGCGCCAAATTTCAGGTATTTCTCGATCAGCTTGGCTGGCGACAGCGTCCAGAAGCCATGCTGCATCACCTCCATCGGCACCATGCCGATCTGTTGGCACACTGGCCGATGCATCGCCCACATGTCAGCCAGCTCGTTGCGGCGCGCCGTCTGATAGCCGCCGAAGTGCCAGGGCGTGGCAATCAGCGTCAGGCTCAGGACCTGCGCATGGCAGGCCGCCGCCATGGCGATCAGCCCGCCCAGACAATAGCCGACCAGATGAACCGGCGTGGGCAGTTGGGATAACAGCGGCAGCAAACGATCGGTAACATAGCTGTCGAGCGCATCGCCGCGCTGGTCGGGACTGGTCGGCCCCCAGTCGATCAGCCCGGATGGCAGGCCCGCCGCCGCCAACCAGCCCATCAGCGAGCAATCGGCGTCCATATCGAGCACGTGCGGGGCATTGATCGGCGAGGGGACGAAGACGATCTGCGGCGCTGTGGTTTCGCAATCAGGCAGCAACCCTGCCATGCTGCGCAAGGTTGTTTTGCCGTGATGCAGCAAAGCTGCACCGGGTAAACGGGTAAAGCTGCGGTCTGCTGACTGATAGCGCGCAAGAGCTTGCAAAAGCGCGGCCATCTGCTGCGGCTCATCGGCCAACTGCTGGCGGGCGAGCGCAAGGAAAAGCGGCAAGGGACGCGGTCCATGTTGCAGCGCACTATGTTGCGGTGCTACGGGGAGGAAAGCTTTATCGGGAGATGCGCGCATGGCCAAGTCTGGCACCTCGGATTCGAATGATGTCATCATCATCAAAAAATACGCCAACCGCCGTCTGTATAACACCCGGTCATCGAGCTATATCACGCTGGATTTTCTGGCCAAGCTGACGCGTGAAGGCAAGGATTTCCAGGTCGTCGATGCCAAAAGTGGCGATGACATCACCCATAATATCCTCACCCAGATCATCATGGAAGAAGAATCGAGCGGCCAGCAGATGTTGCCGGTCGGTTTCCTGCGGGAGCTGATCTCGATGTACGGCAATTCGATGCAGTCGATGATCCCGCAATATCTTGAGGCATCGATGGATGCATTCCGCAAGAATCAGGAAAAATTCCACAACGCAATGGAAGGCAGTATCAAGAACAGCCCGTTTGCGCAGCTGGCGCGGCAGAATCTGGCGATGTTCGAGGCTGCATCCAGCGCCTTTACCCCGCGCAAGGGCAAGCCAGGCGATGCCCCGGCCAACCTCGCACCGATGTCCTCGGCGTCAACCTCTTCAGAAGAGGAAATCATCTCGCTGAAGGCGCAGCTGTCGGCAATGCAGCGCAAGATCGACGATCTGATCGCGAAGCAATAGGCAGCGGCAAACACGCGCACCGGTGATTGCGTGTTCGGGCGCGCTGGACTAGGCAGCCTGACCCGGCACGGCTGCTTTGCGATATTGGCCGGTGTCCGGCAACATCAGGATCGAACCTACGTGACCAAGAAGAATGCGCTGTCCGTTACCCGGCAGGAAGATTTTGCCGCATGGTATCAGGCGGTGATCCAGGAAGCTGATCTGGCAGAGGAATCGGGCGTGCGCGGTTGCATGATCATGCGGCCCTGGGGCTATGGCATCTGGGAGCGCATCCAGCTGTTGCTCGATCGGCAGATCAAGGAAACCGGGCACGAAAACTGCTATTTTCCGTTGTTTATTCCGTTGAGCTATTTCGCTAAGGAAGCCGAGCATGTCGAGGGCTTTGCCAAGGAAATGGCGGTGGTCACGCACCACCGGCTGAAAATGGAAAACGGGGCGCTGGTCGTCGATCCCGAAGCCAGGCTCGAAGAGCCGCTGGTCGTGCGCCCGACCTCTGAAACGGTCATCGGCACTGCGTTCTCGCGGTGGCTGCAAAGCTGGCGTGACCTGCCGATCATGGTCAACCAATGGGCCAATGTGGTCCGCTGGGAAATGCGCACCCGCATGTTCCTGCGCACATCCGAATTTCTTTGGCAGGAAGGCCATACCGCGCACGAGAATGAAGCAGATGCGATGGCCGAGACGCTAACGATTCTGGCCATGTATCGTGATTTTGCGCAAGGTCCTCTCGCGATGCCGGTGATCGCAGGTGAAAAGCCTGAGAACGAGCGTTTCCCCGGCGCGGTTGCCACCTATTCGATCGAAGCGATGATGCAGGACGGCAAGGCTTTGCAAGCGGGAACCTCGCATTATCTGGGGCAGAATTTCGCGCATGCGCAGAACATTCGCTTTCAGGACCGCGAGGGTCAGTTCCAGTTCGCGCACACCACCAGCTGGGGGGTGTCGACACGGCTTGTCGGCGGGGTCATCATGACGCACGGCGATGACGATGGTTTGCAGGTGCCGCCACAGATTGCACCCCACCAGATCGTGATCATCCCGATGCTGCGCGAGACACCCGAGGATGAAGCGCTGCTGGCATACTGCACCAAGATCCGCAGCGCGCTGCTCGATGCGTCGGCGTTTGGCGAACCGTTGCGCGTTCTGATCGACAAAAAACCCGGCAAGGCCGGTGCCAAGCGCTGGGGCTGGGTGAAGAAGGGCGCGCCGATCATTCTGGAAATCGGCGGGCGCGATGCCGCAGGCGAACAGGTGACGATGCTGCGCCGCGATTCGCTGTATGCCGACGATGGCAAGCTTGCCAATCAGGCGATGGACTGGGAATCGTTCGTCGGTCAGGCACCGGCTCTGCTCGACCAGATCCAGACCTTGCTGTTTTGCGCTGCCAAGGCGCGGATTGATGCGCAGGTGCGTACCGATGTAACCGACATGGCCGGGCTGAAGGCGCATTTCGATGCCAGCAAACACCCCGGCTGGGTCGCGGTGGACTGGAGCCGCCCGACCGGCGATGCGCTGGGCGCTATCGTCGAGCAGCTCAAGGCGTTGAAGCTGACGATCCGCAACACGCCTGAAAATTCGGTGCCCGCTGGCGCAACATGCTTCTTCACCGGCGATCCGGCAGCCGAACGCGTGCTGCTGGCACGGGCATATTGAGCCGCAGGTGACAGGCGAACGATCCGGCAAGGCGAAGACGCCGCGTTCGCATGACGGCGCGATGCCGGATCGTGCGGCAATCCTGGCGTTCATCAGCGATTCCTACGAACCGGCGGGCAAGCGTGAGATCGCCAAACATTTCAAGCTGCGCGGTGCAGAAAAGATCGCACTGAAGGCGCTGCTCAAGGATATGGCCGACGAAGGGCTGATCGACAGCGCACCGGGCCGCGCGTTCCATAAAATGGGTGGCCTGCCCAAGGTGACGGTGCTCAAGATCATCGAGGTCGATGGGCGCGATCTCATCGGCATTCCTGATAACTGGCAGGCAGAAGGCGTGCCTCCTCCGCAAGTGCGCATTTCGGAGCGCTGGCGCTCGGGTGCGCTGGCGGTGGGTGATCGCGTGCTGGCACGCACCGAAGAGGCGGGCAGCGGGCATCGTGCTTTCGTCATGAAGAAGCTCCAGCGCGCAGGCGAGCAACTGCTTGGCGTGGTCGAGCGCGGCGAGGGAAACAAGCTGTGGCTCGAGCCGGTCGACAAGCGCATCCGCCGCCTCGTGCCAATCTCCGATCCGGGCAACGCCGAAATCGGTCAGCTGGTGCTCGCAGAGCAAAGCGGCCTGCGCGACCGTGTCACCGCCAAGGTCACCGAAGTGCTGGGCGAACCGTTCGCGCCGCGTTCGTTCAGCCTGATCGCGGTGCACAAATATGGCATTCCTTCCGAGTTCGCTGTCGAGGCGATCAGCGAGGCGGAACTGGCGGCCAAGCTGCCGCTTGATGCGGCTACCCGCGAAGACCTGCGTCATCTGCCGATTGTCGCTATCGATCCAAGTGATGCGCGTGATCATGATGATGCCATCTGGGCCGTGCCCGATGAAGACCCGGCCAATCCGGGCGGATTTCGCGCGGTGGTGGCGATTGCCGATGTTTCCTATTATGTGCGTCCGGGCGGCGATATCGACCGCGCGGCGCGCAAACGCGGCAACAGCGTGTATTTCCCCGACCGCGTCGTGCCAATGCTTCCCGAAGTGCTTTCAGCCGACATGTGTTCGCTCAAGGCCGGACAGGACCGTGCGGCAATGGCGTGCCATCTGGTCATCGACGCCGCAGGCAAGCTGAAGGACTGGCGGTTTACGCGCGCGCTGGTGCGGCTGGCGGCGAACATCGCCTATGAGGATGCACAGGCAGCGATCGATGGCACCACGCCGCACGCGCTCACCGATAGCGCCCTGCGCCCGCTTTGGGCCTGCTGGAAGCTGCTTGCCAAGGCCCGCGATGCGCGCGAGCCGCTTGCCCTTGAACTGCCCGAACGGCGGATCGTACTGGACGAGGCAGGCCGCATCGTCAGCGTCGCGGTGCGTGAGCGGCTGGATGCGCACCGGCTGGTCGAGGATTTCATGATCGCGGCCAATGTCGCTGCGGCCAAGGCGCTGGAGGGCAAGAAAGCCCCGGTCGTCTACCGCGTTCACGAGCCGCCCTCGCGCGAAAAGCTGGTGGCGCTCAAGGACTATCTGGAGACGTTCGACATCGCCTTTGCGCTGGGCCAAGTGGTTCGGCCAAAAACATTCAACGCGGTGCTGGCACGGGTCACCGATGACACCGTCAGACCGCTGGTAATGGAACAGGTGCTGCGCAGCCAGACCCAGGCGTATTATGGCCCGCGCAACATGGGCCATTTTGGCTTGTCACTGGGATCCTACGGCCACTTCACCAGCCCGATCCGGCGTTATGCCGATCTGTTGCTGCACCGCGCTCTGGTCGATGCCTATCGGCTGGAACAGCCAGAGCCTGCAAGCCGGGATTTGCCACCCGCCACCGGACTGAGCGAACAGGACGCAAGCTCGCTCGACCGCATCTGTCAGGTGATCAGCGGTTTCGAACGGCGCGCGATGGAGGCCGAACGCGAGACGGTGGACCGCTATGTCGCGGCCTTCCTGGCCACGCGGATCGGCGAAATCCACAAGGTGCGGATCACCGGGGTGCAGAAGTTCGGCTTTTTCGCCACCATCGAAGAATTCGGCGGCGATGGGCTGGTGCCTGTATCGACGCTGGGGGCAGAGCGTTTCTATTATGACGAAAAGGCACAAACGCTGACCGGCGAGACCAGCGGCGAAAACTATGCGATCGGCCAGCGGATGGAGTTAAGGCTTGCCGAAGCAGACCCTGTGACCGGCGCGGTCAAGTTCGAATTGCCCTCAGGCGGCAGCCATATGCCCGGACCCTATCGTGACCGCCCCGGCGGCAAGTCGGCGCGCCCGCCGATCAAGCGACGCGGGCGACCCGCCAACATCCGCCACCAGAGCCGCTGACCGGTTCACGACATCCGGTCGATTTCATCATCGGTCAGGCTGCCTGGAACGATGGTCAGCGGGCAGGGTAGCGAACCTGCATCGGCTCCTGCAAAATGGGCGATCAGCGGGCCGGGCGCGCCGGTTGCAGCAGCCCCCAGCACCAGCATCGCAAGGTCGGGGCATTCCTGCATATAATTGCGGATTTCGCGCGTTGCATCGCCCATGCGGACAGTGATCACCGGGCGTTGGCCCATTTCGTCGAACAACGTGCCTGCCGCGCTGGCGACAAGCGCCTCGGCGCGGCTGTGGGCTTCGTCCTCGATCGTGGCCTGCACCCCGCCCCAGGCGACGAAATCCTGCTTGGGCACCAGCGCCAGGATGTGCACCTGCCCGCCGGTATGCTGCGCGCGACGCGATGCAAAGCGCAGCGCGGTCAAGGCCTCGCCCGTTTCATCCATGATGACCAGATAGACCCGCATTGCCCGTGTTGCCCGTGTTGACCGTGATACCCTGTTTGTTGGCCAGCAGACTGCGCCAAAATGATAGGTGTGGCAAGGGTGTCCCCCCTTGACCCTACGGACCTAAGCGCCGAGAAAGTGCAGCGTTACTGAATCGGGGGGAACCGCCCAATGCCTATCAATGTGAAAATGCCCGCGCTCTCACCGACGATGGAAGAGGGAACACTCGCCCGATGGCTGGTTAAGGAAGGCGATACCGTAGCGTCCGGCGACCTGCTGGCCGAGATCGAAACCGACAAGGCGACGATGGAATTCGAAGCGGTCGATGAAGGCGTGATCGCCAGGATCCTGATCGCAGAGGGCACCGATAATGTGAAGGTCGGTGAAGTGATCGCGATCATCGCGGTCGATGGCGAACAGGTCAGCGATGCGCCTGCAGATGCTGCGCCAGCGCCGGTATCAGCGCCCGCCGCCAAGGCCGAAGAAGCGGCTCCAGCCCCAGTGGCTGCACCGGCCTCCGTCCCAGCCTCCGAAAATGCCGCAGCTTCCAGCGGTGACCGGATCAAGGCGAGTCCGCTCGCCAAGCGGATCGCTGCGGCCAAGGGCATCGACCTGGCTGCCGTCAAAGGCACCGGACCGGGAGGCCGAATCGTCAAATCAGATGTCGAGGACATGGTTCCAGGTGCAGCCAAGCCCGCTGCCGAGTCAGTATCCACCCCAGCGCCTGCCGCTGCTGCGCCTGCGCCTGCAAAAGCTGCGCCAGCGTCGTTCGAAACCGATATTCCGCACGAGAAAGCCAAGCTTTCAAATATGCGCAAGACGATCGCGCGCCGCCTCACCGAAGCCAAGCAGACGATCCCGCACATCTATCTTACCGTCGATATCCAGCTCGACAAGCTGCTCAAGCTTCGCGCCGAACTCAACACCGCGCTGGAAAGCCAGGGCGTCAAACTCTCGGTCAACGATCTGCTGATCAAGGCCTTGGCGAAGGGATTGATCCAGGTGCCCAAGTGCAATGTCAGCTTCGCAGGCGATAGCCTGATCAGCTACAGCCGCGCCGATGTCTCGGTGGCGGTGAGCACGCCTGCGGGCCTGATCACCCCGATCATCGTGAGAGCCGATACCAAGGCGGTGGGGGCAATCTCGACCGAAATGAAGGAGATGGCCGGGCGCGCCAAGGAAGGCAAGCTGCAACCGCATGAATATCAGGGCGGCACTGCCAGCCTCTCGAACATGGGCATGTTCGGCATCAAGCATTTCGAGGCCGTCATCAACCCGCCGCAGGGCATGATCATGGCAATCGGCGCAGGCGAAAAGCGCCCGTATCTGGTCGACGACGCACTCGGCATCGCCACCGTGATGAGCGCCACCGGCAGCTTCGACCACCGCGCCATCGACGGCGCAGACGGCGCGCAACTGATGGCGGCGTTCAAGCAGCTGTGCGAAAATCCGCTGGGGATGCTGGCTTAAAGTGGCGAAGGTTCTCGTTGCTGACGCATGCTTGTGGCTGCGGCACATAAGTGATCCCTTTTTCAGCGCTGTGCTTGCAAGTATTCATCCAGGCTCAAGGGTGACACTAACGGTCGATGGAATTCCGGTCGATTTTGAGCGCATGGCAACAGGCAACAATCCGCAGCCGACAATGGGTTTCAAGCCGGTTGGAGAAAGCAAGACTCATTGGCAGTGGTTGTATGAGACACAAAAAGGCCACGACGTAGACATTGAGTTCCGGGGATATGCCGACTGATGGCGGGCGATCCTGAAAGCCTCTCTCCCCTTGCGGGAGAGAGGTTGGAGAGAGGGGGGCGGCGCGTAAGCGACGCTTCCTCCGTGGTCGCTGCCCGTACCTCCAAAGCGGTTCTGCGAAGCCGCGCCAAGGCGATGCGCAGCGAACCAACCGATGCTGAACTTGCTTTATGGCAGATCGTGCGCGGAAAGCGGCTCGCGGGTTTCAAGTTCAAACGACAGGTGCCGATTGATCGCTATATCGTCGATTTCGTTTGTTTTTCCCATCGCCTCATTATTGAGGCCGACGGCGGGCAGCATTGTGAAAGTGCATATGATGTCGAGCGCGATACCTATTTGCGCTGTCAGGATTTTACTGTTTTGAGATTCTGGAACAGCGATATTCTGGGCAATGACGAGGGCGTGTTCGAGATGATATTCGCCGCGCTGGCCAGCGGCGAACCGGCCATTGAGGCCGGATCGCCGCTTCCCCTCTCCCCAACCCCTCTCCCGCAAGGGGAGAAGGTCTAAGGCCGTGACCATCCTCATCTTCATCCTGCGCCGTCTGCTGCTGCCCTCGGTGATCGCAACGCTGGTCGGGCGGTTTGCGTTCAACCTGGCGCAGACCGGGACGCTGGACTTCGCCGGGACATTCGTGGACCGCGCGGACGCGTTCTACACCTTCGTGATCGTGTTTGTTATCCTGCTGGCGGTCGCACTGGTCGCGGTGCTGCTGGCACGCCTCAATCTGCATCCCTTGCTCCGCATCCTGTTGCTGCTGGGTGTTGCGATGGGCAGCGGGTTTGCGCTGGTGCTGTATTTGACAGAAGTTGTAGCTTATGCAGAACTTGTTTATTCCCCGGCAATTGCGTGCTGTGTCGTGTGGATGCTCTGCAATATCGATCTGATGAAGCGCGGCAAGAGGGGGATTGATCATGGCGGAAACATTTGATCTTATCGTGCTGGGCTCGGGGCCCGGTGGCTATGTCTCGGCGATCCGCGCCGCGCAACTGGGCATGAAGGTTGCGATTATCGAGCGCGAGCGGCTGGGCGGCATCTGCCTCAACTGGGGGTGCATCCCCACCAAGGCGTTGCTGCGCACTTCCGAAATCTATCATTACATGAGCCACGCGGGCGATTACGGCCTGACCGCAGAAAAGGTCGGGTTCGAGCTGGACAAGATCGTCGCGCGCAGCCGCGCCGTCTCGGGCCAGCTCAACGCGGGCGTCAAGGGGCTGATGAAGAAGAACAAGATCACCGTGGTCGAAGGCACCGGCAAGCTGACCGGTCCGGGCAAGCTGACGGTGACGCTGGGCGATCAAGCGCGCGACCTTGAAGCCAAGGAGATCATCGTTGCCACCGGAGCGCGCGCGCGCGACCTGCCGTTTGCCAAGGCCGATGGCAACAAGGTCTGGACGTATCGCCACGCGATGACGCCGACCGAAATGCCGGCTAAGCTGCTGGTCATCGGATCGGGTGCGATCGGGGTCGAGTTCGCCAGCTTCTACAGCGATATGGGCGCAGATGTGACCATCGTCGAGATGCTCGACCGCATCCTGCCGGTGGAGGATGCCGACATCAGCACCTTTATGGAAAAAGCGCTGAAGAAGCAGAAGATGACCATCCTCACCGGCGCGGGCGTCGAGGCGCTGACCAGCGACAGCAAGGGGGTAACCGCCAGGATCAAGACCAGGGACGGCAAGAGCGAAGACCACCAGTTCAGCCACGCCATCGTTGCCATCGGCATCGTTCCCAATACCGAGGATATCGGGCTGGAGGCGCTGGGCGTGAGGACCGATCGCGGCAATATCGTCGTCGATGGTTTTGGCCAGACCAACGTGCCGGGTATCCGCGCCATCGGCGATGTCACCGGCGCGCCGTGGCTGGCGCACAAGGCAAGCCATGAGGGCATCGTTGCGGTCGAACATATCGCGGGCAAAAACCCCCACCCGTTCGAAACCTGGAACATCCCCGGTTGCACCTATTCACGCCCACAGGTCGCCAGCGTCGGGTTGACCGAGGCGAAGGCCAGGGAGGCCGGGCACACGGTCAAAGTCGGCAATTTCCCCTTCATCGGCAACGGCAAGGCCATTGCGCTCGGTGAGGCCGAAGGCTTCGTCAAGACGGTGTTCGATGCGACAAGCGGCGAGATGCTGGGCGCGCACATGATCGGCGCCGAAGTGACTGAACTCATCCAGGGCTATGTCATCGCGCGCCAGCTCGAAACCACCGAGGAAGACCTGATGCACACGGTGTTTGCCCACCCGACGCTGAGCGAGATGATGCACGAGGGCGTGCTCTCGGCGTACGGGCGGGCGATCCATTTTTGATGCCCGCAAATTGAGGAAACGGCAGGTCGCCTCTTAAGCAACGGGTAAGTCTTGTGCGGTATGCAGCGCAATGACTTCAACCGACAAAGCCCATAGAAACCGTTTGATGCTCGACTGGTTCGAGCGGATAACCATCGTGGTCCTGTTTGCCTGGCTCGGCTACCGCGTCTACGGTAGTCTCGAAGAGACGCCATCAAACCTGTTTTTCCTGTTCTCCGAAGGCGTGGTCGCGCTCTTCGTGTTGTTGCGGCGGGCGACCGACCAGATCAGTGTCAAGCCGTTCGACTGGGCTGTGGGCATTATTGGCACGGCGCTGCCAATGCTGGTGATTCCTTCGGGACACGGCTGGTCAAGCGGTGTGGTATTCCTCGTCACAGGGCTTGCGGTCTCGCTGGGCGCCAAGCTCTCGTTGCGCCGCAGCTTTGGGGTGATTGCCGCCAATCGGGGTATCAAGTGCGATGGCCTGTACCGAGCAGTGCGCCATCCGATGTATCTGGGCTATTTCCTCACCTATGTCGGGGTGCTGATGTTGAATCCTTCTATCATCAACGCCGGATTGCTTGCGCTGTGGACCCTCTGCCAGGTCGCGCGGATACAGGCCGAAGAACACGTCCTGCTGCAGGATGCTATCTATCAAGCGCATTCCAGGAAGGTTCGCTTCCGGCTGATTCCCTTCGTTTACTGATGCTAAGCCTCGAGGATTTTCTGTTCCTGTTCGGGGCCGGCGGTATTCTGCTGGTGCTGGAGCGGCTGTTGCCGTTGCATCACGGCCAGAAATCACTCAGGCCCGGGTGGAAGGTAGACATCATGCATGTCTTCATCAGCGGAGCCGTGATCCGGTTGGGAACCACGATGGCGGTGCTGGTTGCCAGTGCGTTGGCGGTCTCGGTTGTTCCCGATCCGATCCGACAGGCCGTTCGCGCCCAACCTGACTGGCTTGAGTTCGTTGAACTCCTGATCCTGTCCGACCTGTGCTTCTATGCCGCGCACAGGTTGAGCCACGCTGTCCCGCTTCTGTGGCGTTTCCATGCGGTGCATCATTCTAGCGAACAGCTTGATTGGCTTGCCACCTACCGCGTCCATCCGGTCGATCAGATCGTCAATTCCACCGTGATCATCCTGCCCGCCATCGTGTTGGGATTTTCTCCCGTCCCGCTGCTTGTTTATGCGCTGATCTATCGTATCCACTCGCCGCTGTTGCATTCCAACATCCGCTTCGACATCGGGCCGTTTGCCAACGTGCTGACCTCGCCGCGTTTCCACCACTGGCACCACGCTGACCACGCCGAGGCCCATGACCGCAATTTTGCCGGGCAGCTGTCGTTCCTCGATCGTCTGTTCGGCACGCACTATGCCCCGCCAGAGCGCAGCTTGCCGACCCGCTACGGCATTGGCGGTGCCGTGCCTGCGACGTATGTTGGTCAGATGCTACAGCCGTTCGGGGTGACTGTGGCCTGTGTGAATCCGGATGCGGATGCGGACACAGCGGCACAGGCCTGACACTAAACCGCATCGCCTGTCGCACTGAATCGGCGATCGCGCTGCGAACGCCGGGTTTTGCTTGCGTGTCGGCCATGGCACTGTATTCCTTGATAAACCCGGTCGTCGCGGGGCAAGCCAGGGTGCGTCGGACATCGCGGCTCCAGCCATACAGGGGTGGGTAAATGTATAGACTTGCGATAGCTGCGCTTGGCGTTCTGACCGCGTTAACCGCCATGCCAGCCGCTGCATCCGCGCAAGGACCGTCGCAGCGCATCGTCATCACGGCGGCCAAAATGATCGATGTCACCACCGGCAAGGTCACCGAATTTCCCGCGATTTTTGTCGAGGGTGGCCGGATCACCAGCATTTCCGATGCGCGCACGGTGCGTTGGGGCGAGGACGTCAAGCATATCGATCTGTCGGGCAAGACGCTGTTGCCCGGGCTGATCGACATGCATATCCATCTGGATAGCTCGCCAACCTATGGCGGCTATGACAGCCTGCAATTCACTGACCGGTTCTGGACCGTGATCGGTGTCGGCAATGCGCGTGCGATGCTGGATGCCGGGTTCACCACGGTGCGTAATGTCGGGTCGGAGGGCTATAACGATGTCGCGCTCAAGCAGGCGATTGCCGAAGGCTGGGCGGTGGGGCCGCGGATTGTTCCGGCGGCGCATGCGCTGGGCGCGACCGGTGGGGATTGCGACCAGACCTATCTGCCACCCTCGTTCGATGCCAAATCGGTTGCGGTCGGCGATGGCGTGGTCGATTATGGCATGACGCCGCTCGATGCGATCCGCGCCGCGACGACCAATGCAGCGCAAGCCCTGGGCAGGACGCAGGACGTGGGGACGATTGCGGTGGGCCGCTATGCTGATCTGATCGCGGTCGATGGCGATCCTCTCGCCGATGTGCGCGAACTGGAAAGCGTCGATGCGGTGATTCAGGGCGGCGTGCAGATCCGCTGATCGCTTGCGACAGGTGGATGCGCGACCTGTGCAAATCCGTTTCCTGTCAGGCGGAAAAATGTTATAACTTGCCCTAATAGAAAACTGCAATTGTGGAGAGTACGATGAGTCTGACACTGATCATGGCACTGGCCATGGGCATGGCACAAGGCGACCCGGTAGACAGCGCCCGCAAAGGCTTCAACGCCTGCCTGACCAAGTTTACCAACGAAAGCCTCGCAGCCAAGAAGTCACCTTCTGATTTTACCAAAGAAGCGGCGGATGCGTGCGCGCCCGAGAAAAAGACGCTGGTCGATGCAATGGTCGCATCCGAGATGCAATATGGCGGCAAGAAAGCCGAAGCCGAAAGCTATGCCAGCGAAGAGTCGCAGATGATGGTGGATAGCTATGTCGGCAGCTATGGCGAATTTCTCACCAGCGGCTCGCGGCACGGCAAGACCTGATTGCTGGCGCAGGCGGGCGAGAAAGCATTAACCCAGGTGCGCACGCTCTATCCCGCGCTTGAACCTTATGCGTCCGGCATGCTCGATGTTGGCGATGGGCATAGCATTTACTACGAGCGTGTCGGAACGCCCGGTGCCAAGCCTGCGGTGTTCCTCCACGGCGGACCGGGCGGCGGCTGCTCACCCGATCACCGGCGGCTGTTTGATCCGGCACGCTATGATGTGATGCTGTTCGATCAGCGCGGTTGCGGCCGCTCCACGCCTCATGCCGCGCTCGATGCCAACACGACATGGCATCTGGTGGCGGATATCGATCGGCTGCGGATGCTCGCGGGGGCAGAAAGCTGGCTGGTGTTCGGTGGATCTTGGGGGTCGACGCTCGCGCTGGCTTATGCCCAAACGCATGCCGACCGGGTGTCCGAACTTGTTCTTCGCGGCATCTATACCTGCACACAGCCAGAGCTCGACTGGTTTTACCAGTTCGGCGTGTCGCAGATGTTTCCCGACAAATGGGAGCGATTTATCGCGCTGATCCCGCAAGACGAGCGCGGCGATATGCTGAGCGCCTATCACCGTCGGCTGACCGGTGATGATGCCGCGCTACAGGTGGCTGCGGCGCGCGCGTGGAGCCTGTATGAAGGCGAGACGATCACGCTGCTGCCCGATCCGCGCCTGACACAGCAGCATGACGACGGCCATTATGCACTGGCATTTGCACGCATCGAGACGCATTATTTTGTCCACGGCTGCTGGCTGGAACCTGGCCAATTGCTTCGCGATGCCGATCGGCTCGGCGGCGTACCGGGCACCATCGTTCAAGGCCGCTACGATATGCCTTGTCCTGCGCATTATGCATGGCAATTGCACAGGGCCCTGCCGCAAATGGAGTTCCATCTGATCGAAGGCGCAGGCCATGCGTATTCCGAACCGGCTATTCTGGATCGCCTGATCGAGGCTACCGATCGCTACGCCGGGAAGGCCTGATTTGGTTGGCTAATGCCCGTGTTTGCGGCCCAGTTCGCGCATGGCATCGTCCAGCCCGTCGAGTGTCAGGCTGTACATCCGGTCGTTGACCAGATCCTTGATCATCCGGACGCTTTGGGAATAGCCCCACTGGTTTTCAGGCACCGGGTTGAGCCAGGCGGTGGCAGGATAGGTGCTGGCCACCCGCTGCATCCACACCGTGCCAGCCTCTTCGTTGAAATGCTCGACCGAGCCGCCTGGATGGCTGATCTCGTAGGGACTCATCGAGGCATCGCCGACAAAGATGACCTTATAGTCATGGCCGTATTTGTGCAGGATGTCCCAGGTCGGGGTGCGCTCGGTAAAGCGGCGGCTGTTGTCCTTCCACACGCCCTCGTAAAGGCAGTTGTGGAAATAGAAGAATTCCAGATTTTTGAACTCGGTGGTCGCAGCGGAGAACAGTTCCTCGCACAGCTTGATAAACGGGTCCATCGATCCACCGACATCCAGGAACAGCAGCAGCTTGACCGCATTGTGCCGTTCGGGCCGCATACGGATATCGAGCCAGCCCTGCCGCGCGGTGCCATCGATCGTGCCCTCGATATCGAGCTCTTCGGCAGACCCCTCGCGCGCAAATCGGCGCAGGCGGCGCAGCGCCACCTTGATGTTGCGCGTGCCCAGTTGCCGCGTCGCATCGAGGTTCTGGAATTCACGCTTTTCCCACACCTTGACCGCGCTCTTGTGCTGGCTTTCACCGCCGATGCGCACGCCTTCAGGGTTATAGCCGGAATTGCCAAACGGGCTGGTGCCCCCCGTGCCGATCCATTTGTTACCGCCCTGGTGGCGTTTTTGCTGCTCTTCCAGACGCTGCTTCAGCGTCTCCATGATCTCTTCCCATGAGCCCAGCGCCTTGATCTTTGCCATCTCTTCAGCCGACAGGTATTTTTCGGCTACGGCCTTCAACCAGTCTTCAGGGATTGCTGCGCTTTCATTGCCCTGAAAATTCATCTCAAGGCCTTTGAATACCTTGCCGAACACCTGATCGAACCGATCGAGCAAGCCTTCATCCTTGACCAGAGTGGCGCGCGAAAGATAATAGAATTCTTCGGGGCTGCGACCGATGACCTCCTTCTGCAGCGCCTCCAGCAAGATCAGATGTTCCTTGAGCGAGACCGATATCCCGGCGCTGCGCAATTCGTCCATGAATGAGAAGAACATTGGTTTCAGCCTTGATCTGGACGCCTTTACGTTTGCGTCAGCCTTCACGATGGCAACAAGCGCGCATTCTGGCAAGTCCCAAGCCATCGGCTGATGCTGTTTGATAGACTGTTAACCATCATCGGCTAAGCCTGAGCGGTCGTCGATACGAAAGGGGCATTATGCAGCAGCATCGCATCATCGAGCCACAGGGCGATGCTATCCAGCAAATGGCTGAAAGCTGCGGACAATCCGTAGTGGGATGCAGCCAGGTGGCGGGCATTGTCGGTTCGGTGCGCGAGCGGATGGGATTGCTGGGGGAGAAGCGATCCTATCTCGAGCAGATCGCGCGCAACCTCTCGGACGAGCAGGAGCAGGTGGTCGTCGCCACCAACAGCGCGCGCCAGTTGAGTCAGGCTGCCTGCCAATATCTGGCGCACAGCACGCAAACCATGCAGGTATCTGCGCTGGAGCTGCACGATCTGATTGCGCTGATCCTGGGGCTGGGAGAGGACGTCGCGCGCTTTTCCAGCGCCATGGCCGATGTGATGCAGGCCAGCCAGACGATCGATTCGATCGCGCGGTCGACCAACATGCTGGCATTGAACGCCGCAATCGAGGCAGAGCGCGCCGGGGCGGCCGGTGCGACCTTTGCAGTTGTGGCGGCCGAGGTAAAAAAACTGGCGCAGGATACCCGGCAGGCGACCGACAAGATTTCAGGCACCATGCATTCGCTCGGCATCGAGGCGGGCCATTTTATGGCGCAGGTGGAACAAGGCGTCGAGCAAAGCCGCAACGCACAGCGGCATTTCGAGGCAATCGACGCATCGATTCGGCAGGCCGGCCAGCTGGTCCGGGATGTGGCGAGCAAGGCCGATGCCATTGCCGATTCAAGCGCCGGGGTGCGTTCTGATACTGGCGAGTTGTGTGACAATCTGTTCGTGTTCATGGGCGATGTCGCCGGGTGCAGCGATCAGCTCGAAGGCGCTTTGGGCCAGACCACGGCGCTGGAAGACATCTCCAATGTCATGTTCAATCAGCTCATCCACACGGGTCTGTCGCACAACGACAACCCGTTTGTCGAAACCGCAATAGCGACCCGCGACGAGATTTTGGGATTGATCGAGAGGGGGCTTGGCGACGGCAGTCTGGATGAAACCCAGCTGTTTGACCGCAATTATATTCCGCGCAACGATCCTGGGCTGGAGCGCTTCGACAACCGTTTCAACAGCTTTGCTGATCATTATATCCGGCCAGTGCTGGACCGATTCTGGGCTGATGGGCTCAAGACATTTGGCGCGGTAATATCCAATCAGGATGGTTATCTCCCCACCCACCTTTCGGTGCGATCGCATGTGCCCAGCGGCGACATCGTGCATGACAGCGCCCATTGCCGTAACCGCCTGATCGTGCTCGACACCACGACATCCGAAGCGATCGCGCACAAGGACAACGATTATTATGCCGCAGTCTACCGGTTCGAGCCAACTACCGGTGAAATCCTGATCCTGCGCAACATTTTTACGCCAATGTGGATCAGGGGCAAGTTCTGGGGAAACTTCGAACTCGCCTACATCCGGTGACGATTACGCTTTGCGACGCGACATGAACGCCAGCCGTTCGAACAGCATCACGTCCTGCTCGTTCTTGAGCAACGCGCCATGCAGCGGGGGAATGGCTTTGCTGGGATCACGCGATTGCAGCACCTCCAGCGGCATGTCTTCGTGGAGCAGCAGCTTGAGCCAGTCGAGCAGCTCGCTGGTCGATGGCTTCTTCTTGAGGCCCGGCACGTCGCGGACATCATAGAAAATCTCCAGCGCTTTTTGTACCAGTATCTTCTGGATGCCGGGGAAATGGACATCGATGATCGCCTGCATCGTCTCGCGATCCGGGAACTTGATGTAATGGAAGAAACAACGGCGCAGGAATGCGTCGGGCAGTTCCTTTTCGTTGTTCGATGTGATGACGACGATCGGGCGTTCCTTGGCCTTCACAAGTTGCTTGGTTTCGTAAACAAAGAACTCCATCCGGTCGAGTTCCTGCAACAGATCGTTGGGAAATTCGATATCCGCCTTGTCGATCTCGTCGATCAGCAGCACGGGCAGTTCAGGTGCGGTGAAGGCTTCCCAAAGCTTGCCCTTCTTGATGTAGTTGCCGATGTCGTGGACGCGCTCGTCACCCAGTTGCCCGTCGCGAAGCCGTGCAACGGCGTCATATTGGTACAGTCCCTGCTGCGCCTTGGTGGTCGACTTGATGTTCCATTCGATCAGCGGTGCGTTGGCGGCGCGGGCGATCTCGTAGGCGAGCACGGTCTTGCCGGTGCCCGGTTCGCCCTTGACCAGCAGCGGGCGACGCAGCGCAACCGCAGCGTTGACCGCCACCTTCAGATCGTCGGTTGCAACATAATCGCTGGTGCCTTCAAAGCGCATGGGGTTGTCTCTCTACCGCTGTTAACTGTGTGATTAAGCGTTAGGGGGCGTTGGCGTGCTTGGCAACCCGCCAGAGCGTTTCAGGTTGACGTTTGCGTCAAAGCCCGTCTTGCAATCGGCGCAGCGCAGAGCGCTCAGCCAGCATGTCCCAGAATTGACGATGCTGCTGCAACATCTGCGATGCACCAAAGCCGATCGCGCGACCAACCATGCGATCAGCGCTGAGTTCGGTAGCCAGTTGCCGCGTCTGGCCGGGGTCAGGCAGCAAAGAGGGGCGCACATCAAGGCCAGTGCGCGTAGCGATGACATTGAGCACGGCGCGCACCGTGATCCAGTCCAGCACCAGCGCAAAAGCAGCGCCAAGCGCGCAACCGCGGCGGTCAGATTGCGACAGCGCGTTCAACGCTCCGCGCAGATTGATGATCGCAGGGGTGCACCGGTCCTGGCCGGGCGTGCTGGTTATCGGCCCTGCTGCAACCGTCAGCCTGGTCAGCAAAGCGCGTTCGCCGACAAACGCTTCGCACGCAGATGTAAGCCATTGGCCAACATGTGGGTCGGCACTGCGCGTTGCGGCATAATCGATCAACCCGGGAAAACGACCGTGCAGCAGACACAGATAATGCGCGGCATCGGCCAGATCGACTGCCCGCGCCGGCGCGATGCGATCAAGCAAGGTGGGCACGTAAGGGTGATCGTTACTTTCGCCCTGCGCCAGCGCGTCACCCAGCGATCGCGGCGGCGCTGCGGGTGGCTGGGCACGGGCAAAGGCTCCGGGCTGCAAAAAAGACACGAACTCTTCCCCGATCTGCACTACGGCAAGCGACTGGGCGGTTAAAGACCTGGCGCGAGCAACCCGGACGCATCTGTTGAGACGATCAGCCCGATCTTCGGCCCAATGTCGGGGTTCTAACCCGACTTCCTAAACACCGCGTTTACGCCGTGCAGAAAAATGGCACCGGGTGATCAGCGGTAATGCTCGGCATCCAGAAACCGCGCGACATCATCCAGCGCGACATCGTGGCTGACAAAGGTCTGGCCGATTCCTCTGGTCAGCAAAAAGGGCAGGGTGCCGCCGGTCATCTTCTTGTCGTGCCGCATATGATCGACCAATGCCCGGCCATCGGCGGTGACGCCCGCATCATTCAGCGTGGTTGGCAACTCGCAAGCGCACAGATGCGCTGCGACCCGCTGAGCATCTGCGTCAGGGCACAAGCCCAGCCGCGCCGAATAGCGCATGGCGAGCACCATGCCAACGCCGACGGCCTCACCGTGCAGCAGCCGATCGCCAAAGCCTGTATCCGCCTCCAGCGCGTGGCCAAACGTATGCCCAAGGTTGAGCAACGCTCGGCGATCCTTGGTCTCGCGCTCATCCTCGCCGACAATCCGTGCCTTGGCAGCCACGCTGGTGACAATCGCATGCTCCAGAGCAGCGGGTTGCCGCGCAAGCACGTCGCGGCCATGCGTCTGGCACCAGTCAAAAAACGGTGCATCATCGATCAGCCCGTATTTGATAACCTCAGCATAGCCGGCGCGCATTTCGCGCGGCGGCAGGCTGACCAGAACCTGCGGATCGATAAGCACAAAGCGCGGCTGGTAGAAGGAACCCACCAGATTTTTTCCAGCCGCAGCGTTGATCGCGGTCTTGCCGCCGACTGAACTGTCCACCTGCGCCAGCAATGTCGTGGGCACTTGCACAAAGCTGCAACCGCGCTTGACGATGGAGGCGGCAAATCCGGCCAGATCGCCGACCATGCCTCCTCCCAGCGCAAAAATCGTTTCGCTGCGTTCCACCCCTTGCGCGAGCAGCCAATCGATCAGCCGCGCCAGTTCTGCCCAGCTCTTGCTTGGCTCACCAGCCGGAACACTGTGCAGCGCCGCGCGGATGCCTGCCGCAGCCAACTGTGCCTCAATCCGTGGCCAGTGCAATGCGGCGACATTGCTGTCGCTGACCCATAACGTGCGCGACTGTTTGATCCACGGGCCAACGTGCGCCGCGACATCGCCCAGCGCCCCTGCTTCCACCGCGATCTCATAGCTGCGATCACCCAATGCGATGTTCAGCCGTGCCATTGGCAGAGCGCCTCCAGTATCATGTAAACGGTCTTGTGGTGCGGACCATCCTTGCTGCGCACGTGAACCTGCGCTTGCGCATAGATGGGGTTACGCACCTCTGCCAGCCTGGCCAGCACGGCTGCTGGATCGGCATTGCGCAACAACGGCCGGGTATCGCGGCGGCTGACGCGCGCGACCAACGTCGACAGATCAGCATCCAGCCAGATCGCGATCGCTCCTGCCAGAATAAGCGCGCGCGTATCGTCGTTCATGAACGCACCACCGCCGGTGGCGATAATGCGCGGCACGCCGACGATCAGACGCGAAATCACGCGGCGCTCACCATCACGGAAATACGGTTCTCCGAACCGCTCGAAAAGCTCAGCTATGCTCATCTGCGCAGCAGCCTCGATTTCCTCATCGGCATCCACAAAGGCAATACCCAGATCGCTGGCGAGCCGCCTGCCCACGGTCGATTTGCCCACACCCATCAGGCCGACCAGCACCAGCGGGCGGTCAAGCCACCCGTTGATCTGTTGGACCAACCGCGCCGGATCTGATTTTCGGTTCTGCAGCATTGCCGCGCAGCCTATAAATAGGCTAGGCGATGGCGCAAGTTTTCTTGAGCGTCGAAGGAGCCTTGCGGCAAAATGGTCATATTGGGACAGAATTACCAGCAACGTAGACGCCCTGTTGGTCCGCTGATCCTTGGCGCGCTGCTGCTGTTGGTGATCGGATTCCTGGTGTTCGCCTATGCGCGCGGCGGCGAGATGCCGACGCATCGAGTGGAAAAGCAGATCGCACTGCCATCTGCAGCTACTTCCGGGTCAGTCACCGGTCCTGAATCCGAATTGTCAGAAGGCTGATCTGCATGCGGCGGGGGATACTTCTGGGTTGTGCCAGCCTGTTTGCGGTGGCCTTGGTATCTGCGCCGGGTATCGGCCAGAGCGAGGCACCAGAATCCCTGCTCCCTCCCGGTTTTAACGATCCCGCACCCGCACCATCGCAGGGCGAAACGGCCCCATTGCCTGAGCCAGGACGTGCGCCAGTTGCGCCGCCTGATGACGATCCACAGGCTGGTGGTGCTTTGCCGGGAATTGCGCTGCCATCGCTTGCCGGGCAGGACGAGAGCGACGACGCGCTGAGCGAAGAGCTTGCCGCGCTGCAGGACGAACTTGAACAGCAGCTGGCATTAAGCCAGGCGCTCCCCCCCGGTGCCCGGCGCTCGCTCGAGCTGATCGGTCCAATGACCCAGGCCAATGGCGGCTTTGGCGCGGCATCGTTGGGCAATATTGGCGGCCGTTATGTGCAGACCATGGTGCGCCGTACCAGCGGACGGATTATCTCGCGCTGGGGTGCCCTGCTGCTCCAGCGGGTATTGCTGAGCGAACTGGATACGCCGCAGGGCCTGAACGGGTCCAACTGGGCGGCGGAACGGGCCGCGTTGCTGCTGCGCATCGGTGCCGCAGATGGCGCGGTGCGCATGGTGCAGGCCATCGATCCACCCGCCGCCACCCCGCGCCTGTTGAACGTTGCTCTCGACAGCTATGTCTCTGCGGCCGATCCGCTTGGCATGTGTCCGTTGGTGCCCTTTGCTGGCGAAACTGCCAAGGGCAACGAATGGCAATTGATCCGTGCGATCTGCTCGGGATTTTCGGGCGAGACCAGCGTCGCGCGCGAACAGATCGACCGGGCATCGCGCCAAGGCGGTATGGACCGCATCGATGTGTTGCTCGCGGAGAAAATCGTCGGAGCCGGAATGAATGGCAGGCGCGCAGTGACTATCCAGTGGGATGACGTGAACCAGCTTACCCGGTGGCGATTTGGTCTGGCGCTGACCACGGGTCTTGAACCGCCCGACGAGCTTTATGCCAGCGCTGACCGTAATTATCAGGCATGGCGGGTGCGCGCGCCGATGGCGTCACTTGCATCACGCGTTCAGGCAGCGGATATGGCCGCGGCGATGGGCATAATGTCCAGCGCCGAGATGGTCGATCTGTATGGCGCAGCCTATGACGATGCAGGCAGCGATGATGCGCTGCGTGACAGGACGGCTTTGCTGCGCACCGCTTATGTGGCAGCGGATATTGATGACCGGATCAGCGCCATGCAGGCTTTGTGGACGCGGACCGACAACGCATTCGTACGCTATTCGGCGCACGTGCTGACGGCTCATGCGGCTGCGCGTGTCACCCCGTCCGAGGATCTTGTTGCTGCCAGCGACGACCTGATCGTATCGATGATCGCGGCAGGGTTTGATCGCAGTGCGGCGCGCTGGGGGCAACTTGTGCCGCAGGGCAGCCTGGGCTGGGCGGTGCTGGCGGTGGCATCCCCAACACAGCAATCACCGATTTCAGCGTCGCAG
>JBBQXX010000006.1:0-28824 GCA_038209235.1 Sphingomonadales bacterium
CGGTGCCGGGGGGAGCAGGCGATGGCGCGGCCCCACCTTCGATCTGCGCCAGTGTGCCAGGCTTCCAGTCGCGGTTGGCCAGGCTGCGCGAATTGAGCGGCACCCACTGCCGGTCCTGCCGCGCATCAAAGCCATAGCCCGATGGTGCGATCCAGACCGCGATCGGTCGCGCGCCGACCACCGCCTCATCGCGCGCAGCCGCGACGCGCGCGGCGAACCGGTCGGCATCTTCGGAGAGCGCTGCGCTATCGCCGGGCAGCGCCAGCACCACCGCACCTGCGACCAGGCCGATGATAAACAGGACCACCATAAGTTCGATTAGGGTAAAGCCGCCCTCACCCTTCCGCGTCTTTGGCGCTGCCTGCCTCTGCCACCGGGAGAGGGAGGGGGCCCGCGACGCCAAGCGTCGTGGGAAAACTGAGCGTGAGGGTGAGGGTGAGGGTGACTGGCCAGTCACGATCTCACAACGCCCTCAAACGCCATCTGCGGTGATATCGGCATTCTCGTTCTCGCCCCCCGGTGCCCCGTCGGCGCCCAGCGAATAGAGGTCGAACGCGCCGGTGGTGCCGGGGCTGGCGTACTGGTACGGGCGGCCCCAGGGATCCTGCGGAAGCCGCTTGATATAGCCACCGCTGCGATAGCGGCCGGGTTGGGTCAGCGTCGGCGGCGGCGCGCTCAGCGCGCCCAGACCTTCGCTGGAACCGGGATAGGCGAGATTGTCGAGCCGGTACATTTCGAGCGCCTGCGACAAGGTGGCGATGTCGCTGCGCGCCTTTTCGGTCATCGCGCGGTCCTGGCTGGGCAGAACGTTGATCACCACGATGGTCGCCAGAAGCCCGATGATGAAGATCACCACCATCAGTTCGACAAGAGTGAAGCCGTTGGCGCGCTTGCCAGCCTTGCAGGTGGGACGCCTCAGCAGCGGGGAGCGTGAAATCAACATGGCATTCCTTTACAGTCGGGCCTCTACAGTCGGGCCTCTACAGTCCGGCCTCTACAGTCCGGTCAGGTTTTGCAGCTGCAATATCGGCAGCAGGATCGACAGAATGATCATGCCGACCACCCCTCCCATCACCACGATGATCGCCGGTTCGAGCAGCGCCATCGCGGTCGTCGTAAAGTTCTGGAACTCGCGCTCCAGATAGTCGGCGGCGCGCTCCAGCATCGTGTCGAGCTGCCCCGCGCTCTCGCCACTGGCGACAAGATATACCAGAAGCGGCGGGAATGTGCCCGCATTTCTGAGCGCCGCCGAAAGCGAGCCGCCCGAGCGGATCGCCTCGACCGCCTCTTCCAGCGCCTCGCGTAGCACCGAATTGCGCACCGTGCGCGTCGTCAGCTTCATGCCTTCGAGCAATGGCAGGCGGCTATGCACCATCGTTGCCAGCGTGCGCGCCAGCTTTGCCGCGTTCATATCGCGGATCAGCCGCCCGATCAGTGGCAGCTTGAGCAACATGCCATCGAACCGATATTTGAACGCCTTGACCTGCATCGCGCGCCAGAAGGCGATGCCCGCCAGAATGAACGCAACCGCCAGCACCCCCCACCAGTTGCTCAGAAAATCCGAGATGCCGATGACGATGCGCGTGATCAGCGGCAACTGGGTCGCTGCATTATCGAACTGCTCGACGACGCGCGGCACCACCGAGATCATCAGCCCTGCGACAACGCCGAACGCCACCAGAGTAAGGATGATCGGATAGGCGAGCGCCGATATGATCTTGCCGCGCACCTCGGCCTGCTGCTCGAGCAAGGCTGCCAGCCGCTCGGCGATCACCGGCAGCGAGCCTGAACTTTCACCCGCGCTGATCATGGCGCGATACAGCGGCGGGAAGCTGCGCGGCTCACGCGCCATCGCCTCGGCGAGCGACTGGCCCTCCATCACCCCGCCGTGCACGTTGATCAGCACATCGCGCGCATTGGCCTTTTCGGTCTGGCGGCTGATCGTGCGCAGCGCCTCTTCCAGCGGACTGACGCTCATCAGCGAAGACATCTGCCGGGTGAACAGGGTCAGCTGCTTGGGGCTGAGCCGCGCGGTGCGCTGCGACAGCAACGCCTTGCGCGGCGGTGCTGGCCCCACCGTGACGATATGAAACGACTTGCGGATCAGCGCGGCGCGCGCCTGGCTGTCCGATGCGGCGCGGATGCGCCCGCGCCGTTCGCGCCCGGCGGTATCGATCACATTGTAATCGAAATCAGCCATTTAACATTTCAGGCACTGGCTCTGCCTCACGCCGCGAGATGCGGATCGCCTCTTCGGCCGTGGTCTGCCCGGTGCGCACCAGTTCACGCGCCGCTGAACCCAGGTTGGGGGCGTTGAGGAACGCATGGCGCGAGATGATCGCCTCATCGCCGCCATCGTTGATCAGGCGGCGGATCGTTTCATCGACCCGCACCGCCTCGAACACGCCGATGCGGCCCTGAAAACCGGTATGGTTGCAATGGTCGCAACCAACCGGGCGATAGACCACGGTGCCCTTGTCGAAGCCAAGCAGCGAGGCCAGCGAGCCATCGGCCTGCACCGGCTCGCGGCAATTGGGGCACAGCCTGCGCACCAGCCGCTGCGCCACCACCGCGCGCAAGGTCGATGCGAGCAGGAACGGCTCGATCTTCATGTCGCGCATCCGGGTAATCGCGCCGATGGCATCATTGGTGTGCACCGTTGAGAGCACGATATGACCGGTGAGCGAGGCCTGCACCGCAATTTCGGCGGTTTCATGATCGCGAATTTCGCCGATCATCACCACGTCGGGGTCCTGCCGCAAGATGGCGCGCAGGCCAGCGGAAAAGGTCAGCCCGACCTTGGGATTGACCTGCGTCTGGCCGACACCCTCGATCGCATATTCGACCGGGTCTTCGACGGTCAGCATATTGCGCGTGCCATCGTTCAATTGCCTGAGGCACGAATACAGCGTCGTTGTCTTGCCCGATCCGGTCGGCCCGGTGACCAGGATGATGCCGTTTGGCTCGGACAACGCTTCGGCCAGAATCTTGTGGGTACGCGGGCTCATACCCAGCAGACCCAGATCCATATTGGCGTTTGCCTTGTCGAGCAGGCGCAGCACGACACGCTCGCCGGCGCGGCTGGGCAGCGTCGATACCCGCACATCGAGCAGCTTGCCGCCGATGGTGAGGCCAATCCGGCCGTCCTGCGGCAAGCGGCGCTCGGCGATATCCAGCCGCGCCATCACCTTGATGCGGCTGACGATCACCGGCGCGACGTTGGGCGGCATGCGCAGCTTCTCCTGCAACACCCCGTCCATCCGCATGCGGATGACCAGCCCGGTTTCATACGGCTCGATATGGATGTCGGATACGCCCTGCCGCGCCGCCTCGGCGATGATGCCGTTGATCAGACGGATCGCAGGCGCATCATCGGCGCTGTCGAGCAAGTCTTCGGCGCTGGGCAGATCGCTCGCCAGCAGTTCCAGATCGCCGCCATCGATGTTCATCGAACTGGCCATTGCAGCAGCATTGCCCTCGACCGCGTAATGATCCGACAAATGCCGCTCGAATTGCGCGACGGGTGCGATCTCGACATCGAAGGGCATCGCCAGATACCGCCGCACCTCAAGCAGCGCGACCGGGTCTGCGCCTTCACGCAGCGCCACCTTCAGCCGCCCGTCCGCCTCGCCCAGCATGACCACGCCATTGTCGCGCGCAAAGCCATAGGGAATATCGAGCATCATCCGCGCCAGGCTGCGGTCCACCGTCAGGTCGAACGGTGCATCCTCGGTCACGATATCGCTCTGATCCCCGCCTGCATCCCCTTTACGAATTTTCATGGCTGATCTCCGCCCGTTACAGGTAGCGTCACAGGTTGGCTGGGCAGCTGACTGGGCGGCAGCGGGGTGCTGTCCAGCGGTGCGCTGTTGGGCATTGGGCGCGGCGATATCACCTGATCGTTCGGTCCGGCAGACGGGGCCAGCGGAATGTTGGCGCCCAGATAATCGCGCACGATCCTGTCGAGCGATGGCTCTGACTTGGGGTCGAACTCGATCTGCGCGGCGCGCACATAATTATACCGCCGCGCCGCAATCGCCTGGGCGTCTTCTGCGGTGCGCAGGATCGTCGGGCGGATGAACACCATCAGGTTGGTCTTGGTGCGCTCGCGCCCCCTCGACTTGAACAGTTCGCCGATAATCGGGATGTCGCCGAGCAGCGGGATTTTCTGGATTGTCCGGCGTTCGTTATCATCGAGCAGCCCGCCCAGCGCGATGATCTCGCGATCCCTGACCGTGACCGTGGTCTTGACCTCGCGCTTGTTGATGATCAACTCGTTGAAATCGCTGCTGACCGGGCCAACGATCGAGCTGACCTCCTGCCGGATATCGAGCTTCACCTGATTGCCCGCGTTGATCTGCGGCTTGACCTCAAGCTCAATACCGACATTCTGGCGCTGGATCGTGCGGAAGGCGTTGTCGAAATTATTCGACAGCGCCTCACCGGTGCTGATCGGGATTTCCTGCCCAAACAGGATCGAACCTTGCACATTGTCGTTTACGGTCAGCGACGGGGTGGACAGGATGTTCGAATCGCTGTCCTCCTGCACCGCATTGATGATCGCGCCGAGCACCCGGTTGTTACCGATATCTGCAGCAAAGCCTGTAAACCCGCCGCGCGAACCCAGGATGCTGCTGGCGGCGTTCTGCCGCAGAAAATCCCCCGTCGCGCTGTTGGTGGTGGTGGTCACCGTGTTGCCGTTGATCACCGTGGTCGTCTCGTCGAGATCATCGGCCAGAATGCCGCCTGCAATATCGAGAATGTTGGTTGCAACGTTTGAGAACGGCGTGACCAGGAACGGAATGTCCTTGCCGCCGATCAGGAACTGCACGCCCAGTTCACGCGCCACCTTGTCCGATATCTCGACGATAATCGCCTCGACCAGCACCTGCTCCTGCCGGATATCGAGCTGGCGGACCAGTTCGGCAAGCGAGCGTTGCACATCGACCGGGGCCGAGATGATGACCGCATTGGCGCCTTCATAACGCGTGATAATCGCCTGGCCGCGTCCGTTCGACAGACCCACCGCGCCACCGACCGGGGCTGTTGCCGAAACTGGAGTTGCGCCATTGGCCGCAGCAGGGGCGGCAACAGGCGTAGCAGCCAGCGCCTGCATCGCGCCGCCGCCCTGCCCGCCTGCCATCAACTGAAGCACGGGAACCAGCTGCTCGGCATCGGCATAATCGAGCCAGATCACGCGGATTTCGCTGCCATTGGCGGCACGCGCGTCAAGTTCACGCGCGATCGCGGTCAACCGCGCGATGGTCGGCGCATCGCCGCGCATCGCGACCGAATTGCTGCTGTCCACCGCGACCACCGACACCAAAGGCGCGCCGCCGCCACCCTCACCGCCCGGCGCAGGGGTGAGCTGTTGCAGCGTCATCGCGATTTCGCGGGCACCGGCATGGTTGAGCGTGATGACCTGCGTTGTCGCATTGTCGCGGTCGATCTGGCCGATCAGCTGGCGGATCCGGCGGATGTTATCGGCATAATCGGCGACAACCAGGCTGTTGCCGCTGCGATTGGCGGTGATCGATCCTTCGCGGCTGACCAAGGGCCGCAGCGTTTCCACCGCAGTGGTCGCATCGATGGCGCGCAGGCGGAAGACTTCGGTGACAAATTCGTTCTGACCACCCCGGCTGCCCACCCGGCCCGGAGACGATGCTGCACCATCTGTCGGCTGGATGCGATAGGCACCGTTTGCGGTCGGCACCGCGATCAGGCCATTGGCGCGCAGCGTTGACAAAAACACCTCGAAATATTCAGAGCGGCTCAACGGGCGGTCGGTCACCACCGAGACCTTGCCCTGCACCCGGCCATCGATGATGAAGGTGCGCCCGGTCACCACGGCTGCATCCTCGATAAAGGCGCGGACATCGGCATCGCGGACATTCAGGCTGTGCTGCGCTGCCAGCGGCGCGGCAAACACCAGCGCCACGCCGAGCGCTGCACCAAAAGCGAGTGTTGAAATGTTGTTGTTCATTGTTCCGGTATGATCAGCGCGATGGGAAGGATCTCGGTGCCACGCTCGACGAGCAGCGACAGGCGGGCACCGGGGCGAAGCTGCCCGGCCAGCGCCGCGCCATCGGCTGCAGAACTGATCTTGCGGCCATTGATTTCAACAACGATATCGCCGGGCCGGAACCCGGCCTGCGCGAACACAGCGCCATCGCCGCGGGCGGTGACGGCAAAGCCGGTGGCGCGGCCATTTTCAAGACGCGGCGCAAAGCCGACGCCGGCTGTGATCGCTTCGGCGGTCAGCGACCCAGCCTGCACCACCGGCAACGGGCCGGGGGTGGCGGCAGGCACGGCGGCATCGCCTACCGTTTCGGCAGGCACCGACTGATCGATAAACAGGCTTTCGCGCAATCCGCCGCGCTCCAGCACGACGTTATCGAACAACACCTGCACCAGCCTGACACCGGGTGCGACTTCTGCGCCCACCGTATAGCTGCGCTGGACACCGTCGGCCCCCGCGATAATCGCCGAGCCGCCGCCCGACGCCTCGTTCATCCGCAATCCGTAAAGGGTAAGATCGAGCGAGGTCACCGCCGCTTGCCCATCGCCACCGGTGGCTGCGCGGTCAAAGGCGTCAAAGCTGGCAAACAGCGCGGCGCGCGATGCAGCAGACATCACGTTGGCCGATCGCGCCTGCCAGTCGCCCAGCGGGGCTATCGGGGTGACCACCGCCCAGATCAGCCGCGCAACCTGGATGAGCAACACCAGGACCAGAACCGCGCGCAGCCAACCATACAGGCCCACCGGCAGAAGCGGCGAAAACGCGGAACCCTGCGCTGCAAACCTTGCCGACCGGAATCGGGAAAGCGATGCGCCAAGGCCGGTCTGCGTGCCGTACTGGGCCGCTGATGCCACGAATCACTCCCCGTTGAGAGCCGATCCCCTCGGCCCGATCAAGCTGCTAGGCGCTCTGGATGACGGTTGGATTACCAGATTGTGACAGATATTTGAATGCCAATTGGTCGGCATGCGATTGTATCGCAACGCAAAAGGGGCCGACGCGAGCGCCGACCCCCTTTTTTACGGGTGTTCCGATGACTAAAATCAGAAATTCAGTTCAACACCAAGTGCGACCGATGTGCCGATATCGAAGAAGTTGTTGATGATGCGCGAATTGCCCAGGGTTTGCGATTCGGTGTAATTTTCGCTGAGGATATTGCGCACTTCCAGCTTCACTTCGGCTTGCGACTTGAAAACCTGGAAGCCTTCACGCCATACGAAATCGAGCCGCCAGCCGATTTCTTCGATCAGGTCGGGCAGATCGGACGATCCACGATTGCTGACACGCGGGCTGTTGTAGCTCGCCAGCAGCGTCTGCTGCGACAGCCGATCGCCGGTGCTTTCCAGACCAAGCTGCGCATTGAAAAGGTGCTTGGATTGTCCGGTCAGACGCGAGCCATCGCGGAAGATGTTGCTCGCCGCTACCGGCGTTGCACCCGAAGGACCGGTTGGATCGATGATCAGGTCGCCTGCATCCGCGTTGATCTCGGATTTTGTGAAGGTGTAGTTGATTGAAGTCAGCAAGCGGCGTTCATCAAAAAACTTCATTCCCAGGTCATAAAGGTCAAAGAATTTGAGAACTTCGAATTCAGCCCCATAAAGCGTGGCTTCCGGCGCATTGGCGAAGGTAGCAAGAAACGATCCGGCGCGCTCGAAGGCGACGATTTCGATTGGGTTGTCAATCTTCTTGTAGAAACCGGCCAGGCTAACCCGCTCGTCCTGATCGAAATACCATTCGTAGCGCGCCTCGACGTTGAACAGTTCGCTGTCCTGCAGGAACTGGTTGCCGAAGAACTGGCGATCCGATTCCAGATCGAGATACAGCTGCGGTGCCAGTTCGCGGAACTGCGGCCGTGCGATGGTCTTCGATGCGGCAAAGCGCACCTGCATATCATCGGCGAAGTTCCAGGTGATCGTGCCTGCGGGCAGCCAGTAATCGTTCTGGATGCGCGTCGGAATTGTCTGCGATCCACCCAGATTAAAGAAATCGATGGGGGTGGTGGACTGGTCGCCGTCTTCATAGCGCACGCCCAGATTGATCCGCAGACCATCGAACAGTTCGGCATCTGCGAGGAGATAACCGGAGTGCACCTCAAGATCGGCGGTATATGCGGTCACCCCGCCATCACCGGGCACTTCGACCAGCTGGATATCGTTATTGAAGATGTTGAAGTCGGACAACAGGAAGTCGATCCGCGTCTGTGCGACCGTTACCGGCAAGGCATCAGTTGGCAGGAAGCGGAAGTCACGCCGGGTCGATTGCCGGTCGTTCTTGTAATAGTTGTAGCCTGTTGTGATCGTGATCGGCCGCGCGGTCGGCAGTTCGTAGCTCAGATCGAAACCTGCGCCATAAACATTGTCGTCCAGTTCGCTGAAAGCAACGCGCGCATCGCCGTTGGTGCGCAGATCGTTGACCAGCGGGGTAAATCCGGGTGCAATCTCGAAGCGCTGATAACGATAGGTGCGCTCATAAGGTGCATCGCGGCGCGATTTGGCATAGCTGCCACGGAAATCGAGCTGGAGCGCATCGAAATCCATTTCGCCGACAAACTGCGTGGTGAACAGCTGGCGGGCAAACCAGTTGGTGCGGCCCGAGTTGAATTCCTGGATACCTGCGAGACGGCCATCGGTGCCCGCCCGGATCGAGGCTTCCTTTGATGTGTCGCGGATAAACAGATTGGTGAAGCGGAACTTGTGCTCACCTACCTCGGCGTTGAGCGCGAGCATGCCATTGGCGGTGATCCGGTTCTCGGTGGTCAGATAGCGCTGATCAAGCGTCGGCTCAAGCGTCGGCGGTCCACCGGCTGTGCCGGGGCTGACACCAAGCGTCACCTGCTGGAGACCACCGCGCGTGCGCCAGCGGTTGTTGAGGCCCGCGGTGCCGAACAGGCTGAAGAACGCATCGCCGATCTCGAAATTGGTACCGCCGGTGATCTCGCCCGAGAAATTGGCGGGTATGTTGCGGTTGCGCTGGATGAGCGATGTGTTGGCATTCTGCAGGCTGGCAGTCAGGTTACGCACATCAGCGGGGCTGAAATTGGGCCCGGCGACGATCGGGTTGCCGCTGGTCAGTGCGCGCTGAAAGGCAGCGGGCAGCGTGCGTGTGCCATCATCAAAGCCGGTAAAATCGCTGTCCGACCCGAAATAGGTATAACCCAGTTCAAATGTCGTTTCGCTGTCGCCGCTGACGTCGAAGCTGAGGTTGAGGAATGGCTCGTCAACCTTGGACTTGGTGGTCAGGTTGATCAGGCCGCCGCCGAATTCACCGGGGAAGTTGGCCGAATAGCTCTTCTGCACCACGGTCGAGGCGATGATGCTGGTCGGGAACAGATCGAGCGGCGTCACACGGCGCAGCGGTTCGGGCGAGGGCAACGGCGAACCGTTCAACAACGCCGAGGAATAGCGCTCGCCAAGACCGCGCACATAGATAAAGCGGCCGCCGACCAGGCTAAGCCCGGTGACGCGCGACAACGATCCGGCAATGTCGCCATCGGCCGTGCGCGCTATGTCCGCCTCGCTCAGCACCGAGACCACTTCGGGTGTCGCGCGGATGGTATTGGGGATGAACTTGCCGCGAACCACGATTTCATCGCTGAGGCCACCACCAGGCGCCGAGATTTCAACCTCTTCGTCAACAGGTTGATCGGCCACATCATCGGCAGGCGCGTCCTGCGCTTCGGGCTGCACATCCTGGGCAAATGCGGCAGGTGATACCAGCGCCGAACTCAGCATGAGCAGCACGGCAAAGGATTTCGGCTTGGTCACGGCCATGGGTTCCTCCAGTCAATCTTTATAAACAAAACGGGGCAGCGACGAATGCGCCGCCGCCCCGCAAATCAGGTGGTTACAGGCCTGGATCAGGCGGTAACTGGAGTGACGTTGAGGCAGCTGGGGTTTGCAACATACAGACCGCAGGTCCAGCCCTGGAAGCGCGTGTCAGCTGCATCGCGCACCGCACCGATATAGGTGACGTTGACGAAGAAGCTGTTGACCGCGTTGACGTTAAAGAACGGCACCGCAGTTTCATTCGCGCCGTTGATAAAGATCGCCGACAGGGTCGAGGTGCCACGCGCAACGTTGTTGGTTGTTACGCCAGCGGGATTGAAGGCTGCCTCAATCTGTGCTGCGGTCACTTGAGCGCCACCGCCCGAGGCGGTATTTTCGCTGAACGGCGTCGCGCAGCTCATGAATACCGAGCGGAACAGCGGCGGGCCGTCTTCGTCCAAAGCCGGATTAGCAGCCTGAATGGTGGTCGGGCTGTCAAAATCGACGCACGAGCCAGGGCCGTTCAGGATCGAGTTGTAAACCTGCACATCGGTGCCGCCGCGGAACAGGACGACCGATTCGGCAAGTGAGGTCTGGGTCGAGACAATCGTCGCGTTCGAGATGCGGACACGCTGGCGGGGCCGTGCATCTTCCGAACCGTTCGAGTCGTTTTCCCAGCCATGGTTGGCGCTGGCATCTTGCACGACCAGAACGAATTGAAGGTTTGCCTGAAACCCGAAATCGGTATCGATCGAGTCATCATCTGCGCCGGTGACCGCAAGGCTGCGACCGTTCACGGTGCCGCCAAACCATTCGATGCCATCGTCCGAACCGTTATGGACCTGGATGTTCTCGAAAAAGGTGCTGCGACCAACGCCAGCCAATGTAATGCCGTTCAGCTCATTGCCCGGTGCGACTTCAAACCCGGCGAAACGAACCTGCAGAAAGCTCTGCCGACCCGAATTATCGTTGGGCAACGCGCCGCCATAACTGGCACCCGAGGTGCCTTCGACAGCTTGCGAGCAATCGGCGCGGGTGCCGCCCGGGTTGTCGACCCCGCCGGTTGCGCAATTGGAGATCGGGGCGCGGCCCAGAACGACCAGACCGCCCCAAAGACCCTTGCTGGTTGCTGTGGCGGTGCCCAACACGTTGTTGCGCGCGGTCATCACGATCGGCCGGAGGGCAGTGCCTTCAGCAAAAAGCTGCGATCCGCGGTTGACGAGCAGGAAATCTGCGCCCGACGAACCGAACAGCGTCACGCCCGGTTCGATCGTCAGAATACCGGCCTGGCCGCCTGTTGCTGCACCGTCTGCACCAACATCGATGCCGACCGAAACGCGGCCCGAAAAGGAATAGATGGTGCCGATGCGACGCGGAACGACGAGGTTGCCGGTAATCACGCCCGAGATCTGGCAGTTGCGCAATATCGCGCCGCCGCCTGTGGTGATCGTGCCGACGTTGGCGGTGCCATTGGGGCAATCCACCGCAGTGGCGGGCGGGGTCGGAGTGGGCGTTGGTGCCGGGGCGGGCGCTGGCGCAGGGGCCGGGGCCGGGGCAGGCGCCGGAACGATGATGACGCCTTCACCGGGCGAAGCAACGTCATCTGCGCCGCAAGCGGTAACCACCAGGGCTGCGGCCGAAGCCATCAGGACCGAACGAACTCGTGCATTGAGCATCTTGGAATCTCCGCAAATCTGGACAGGCATTGCTGCCGGCTTTTCAGGAACGAAGCGGAGATGGTGTGATTCCACCCCCAGAAACGTCGTTCGAAGCGGAGATAGGCAGGCAAGATGAAGCTGACGGGCTATTTTCGTGACAAAGGGGCGACGCTAATATGACGGTTTGACGACTTTTGTGACCATTATGCGTAATCTGTCGTGCGTTTTAACCTAGTACTCTGATATGGTTCAGTTATTTTATCCGCCAGTATGAGGGGAAATAACTGCGGGTTGCCCTGCCGAAGCCGGTCAGATTGCGTGATTGCCTGTCACAATGCTTAACTGTGATGCCAAATAGCAACATAAGCTGCATCCAGCGCAGCAAAAAGCCCGGTCGGCGGATGCCGACCGGGCCCTGTAAACGCCGGTTTTTGTGCCGAAGCCGATCAGCGGCTGGCATAGCCCTGATCGAGACGACGCAATGCTCGGCGCGCAGCAGCGCGGCTGTCCATCACGCGCCCATCGGACAGGATGATGTCGAACGAGGTTGGCGCGGCGATGGCCGCCTGATAATGGCTGCGAGCAGAGGCAGCATCGCCCATCCTGGCATAGGCCAGCCCCATGTTGATCAGCCGCGCGGGATCTCGTCTTGCGGCCGGTGAAACCTGTTTTTCGGCGGCCTGCATCTGTTCGAGCGCGGCCGGATAGTCTCCCTGGAGCAGAGCCGCATAGCCCAGCGTGCCAGCTTCATACCCGATTTCCGTCGCCGCCGCCCGGTTTTGCACAGGCTGGGCAATGCCCGGTGCAACCATTCCGAGGGCGGCCAAAGCCGCGATTGCGATAACTTTGGTGTTCATTTCAATATCTCCTTATCTCATTGCGAGACGGACATATTATGCTTTTATGACATGCAGTGCAATTAAAATGTCATATAAAAGACCCTGTAACGTCATATTTCTGTAACCTATAATAGGTCTGCGATTTGGTTTCCTGCCGAAGCATTTTTTGGGCGCGATTGTCACACCAGCGACACGGTGTCCGAGCATGACGAGCGGCCACCTGACCGGGTGGATGCCCGACGCATCAGGAGAATTACCGCCATGACGATGACCATCGACCGCCGTCTGCTGATCAAGGCGGGCAGTTTCGGGCTGGCCGCGCTGGCGTTACCCGGTGCCGCGTTGGCGCTTTATGCAGCGCGCGGCTTCACCCACGGCGTGGCGAGCGGCGAACCCGGCAGCGAATCGGTGCTGGTGTGGACGCGCTATGTCGCCGATAACGACAGCCGATTGACGGCGGAGATTTCTGCCACGCCGGATTTCGGCAAGATCGTTGCAGGCGGTTCGGTGACCGCAAGCGGCGCGCGCGATCATATCGCCAAGCTGACGGTCACCGGGCTTGAGCCGGGCCGCTGGTATTTCTACCGTTTCGTCGCGCCCGATGGCGCCACATCGCAGATTGGCCGGACCCGCACCTTGCCCGTGGGGGAAACCGCCAGCTTCAACATCGGCGTGTTCTCCTGCTCCAACCTGCCGTTTGGCTGGTTCAATGCCTATGCGCACGCTGCCGGCCGCAATGACATCGATCTGGCGGTGCATCTGGGTGATTATCTGTATGAATACGGTCCGGGGGTCTATCCGGCGCGGGGTCAGACGTTGCCTGGACGCAGTGTTCAGCCCGATCATGAGATCGTGGCGCTTGCCGATTATCGGCTGCGCTATGCATCCTATCGCGCCGATGCCGATCTGCAGCGGTTGCATCAGGTGGTGCCGATGATCGCGATGTGGGATGACCACGAGATCACCAACGATTCCTACCGCGATGGCGCGCAGAACCACCAGAGCGAGACCGAAGGCGATTATGCCACCCGCCGCCGCGTCGCCGAACAGGTGTATCGCGAATGGATGCCGGTGGCCGATCTTGCCGATGCAGACACGTTGTGGCGCAGCTATCAGATCGGCAATCTGGCAACGCTGTTCCGCACCGAAAGCCGCCTTTCGGGCCGCGATAAGCCGGTCGAACTGGCCGAGGCGTTCGCAGGCGGCGGCGACATGGCGGCTGCCCTGGCCAGGTTCCGCGACGAAAAGTGGGTTGATCCGTCGCGCAAGATGCTGGGCGCTGATCAGGCCGCGTGGCTTGGCAGCCAGTTTGCCGCCTCCAAGGCATCGGGCACGCGCTGGCAAGTGTGGGCGCAGCAGTGCGTGATGGGATCGCTCAAGCTGCCACCCGAAACGGCGCAATGGGTGCCCAAGGATGCGCCCGATATCGTGCGCATCCGCTCTGCTGCCGGGATCGCCGCTGCCCAGGCCGGACTGCCGTTCAATATGGACGCGTGGGATGGTTATCCGGTGCAGCGCGAGGCCTTGCTGAAATCTGCGCAGACTGCTGGCAGCGACCTGATCGTGCTGTCGGGTGACAGCCACAATGGCTGGGCGTTCGATCTGGAGGCCGATGGCAAGCCGGCAGGTGTCGAGTTTGCCGGCCACGCGGTCACGTCAGCAGGGTTTGAAACCTATGCGCCAGCCACCCCTGTTCAGGATGTGGCCGCTGCCCTGGTCCGCGCCAACCCGCAACTCAAATGGGCGGACACCGGAAGCCGGGGTTATATGACGGTCAACCTGACGCCCGAACGCGCCACATCACATTGGCACAAGCTGCGCACCATCCGCGAACATAGCGCGGATATTTCGGGGACATCCAGCCTCAGCGTGCTGCCCGGACGCCGGACCATCACGTTGCCAGGCTGAAACCGCCGCCGCTCGGCGGGATGGTGTCGTTCGTCGATGCCATATCTGCGCTTGCCGAAAAGTTTTGCTGATGCGCGCGCGTGGTCGTAACCTGCTGGCCATCAACGCTGCCTGCCCCAACGGCATGGCGGCGATTGCCCGTATGTCCGGGCTCATCGTATTTCTTGGGGACCAAAAGAATGGTTAAATCGATCCTGTTCGCATCGGCGGCAATGCTGGCGCTTGCCGCAACCCCTGCTGTTGCCAATCCAGACAGCAAGATCACCACAGCAGATATCGATCTGCTGATCGAGAGCGATGCACCCGGCGATGTATCCGGTGATGGATCGATGACCGGCACCGCCGATGCCGAGGGGATCACCACCACTGCCCGCGATTACTGGGGCACGTGGGGCATCGACACCAACCTGATCAAACCCGACGTCAAAGCCGGCGATGACTTCTATGCCCATGTCAACGGCAAGTGGCTCGACAGTTTCGAGATACCCGCAGACCGCAGCCGCTATGGCGCGTTCACGCTGCTTGCCGAAAAGTCCGAACAGCGTGTCCGCAAGATCATCGACGAGCTGGCAGCGACCAAACCCGACCCGCAGACCGGCGCTGGCAAGGTCGCAGCCTTCTACAACGGCTATCTCGACACCGCAGCGATCGATGCAGCCGGAATGGCACCTGCCCAACCCTATCTCGACAAGATCAGGGCCGCCAGGACCCGCGAAGACCTGGCGCTGCTGTTTGGCACACCGGGTTTCCGCAGCCCGGTGGCCGGCTTTGTCGATATCGATTCCAAGCGGACCGACACATACATCTTTCAGATGACACAGGCTGGCCTGGGCATGCCTGACCGCGATTATTATCTGGTCGACAGCGAGGCGAACCTCAAAATCCGCACCGCTTATCTGGAGTATCTGACCTTCCTGATGGGCAAGGCAGGCTATGCCGATCCGGCGGCAACCGCCCAGCAGGTCTATGACCTGGAGAAGGCGATTGCGACCGAACATTGGGACCGCGCCGTCGGCCGCAACCGCAACCTTACGTATAACAAGGTGAGCAGGGCCGACATGATCGCGCTGGGCGGCGGCTTCCCGGTAGAAACCTTCATGAAGGCCGTGGGTGTTGATGGGCAGCAGGACTATGTCGTGCGCCAGCTGACCCCGACGGCAGATGAGCTGGAAGCCGAAAAGCTGACCCCTGAACAGGCGGCCAAGCTGGGCAGCGGCATCCCTGGACTGTTCAAGCTCGCCAACACCGCGCCGATCGAAACGTGGCAGGCCTGGCTTGCCGGAGGATTCCTCTCGGGCGCAGCCAGCGTGCTGCCATCGGATATCGATGCGGCGAACTTCGCGTTCTATGGCACTGTGCTGGGTGGCCAGCAAAAGCAGCGCGAGCGTTGGCAGCGCAGCGTTGCAGCGGTCGAAGGATCGATGGGCGAAATCGTCGGCAAGATCTACGCAGACCGGTATTTCCCCGCCGAGAACAAGGCGGCGATGGACGAACTGGTCGGCAATCTGCGCAAGGCGATGGCGGCCAATCTGAACGAGATCGACTGGATGGGCGATGCCACCAAGGTCGAAGCCCGCGACAAGCTTGCCAAGTTTACCCCCAAGATCGGCTATACCGAGCGGTTTGAGACCTATGACAGCCTGAAGGTTGCGCCGGGCAAGGCGCTCGATAATCTGATGGCTGCAGGGGAGTGGGGGTATCGCGACAATATCGCCAAGCTGGGCAAGCCGATCGACAAGACCGAATGGTTCATGCTGCCGCAGACGGTGAACGCCTATTATTCACCGCCGCGCAACGAAATAGTCTTTCCTGCCGCCATCCTGCAACCACCGTTTTTCAACCTGTCGGCGGACCCTGCGGTCAACTATGGCGCCATCGGCGGGGTGATCGGTCATGAAATGGGCCATGGCTTTGACGATCAAGGATCGAAATCGGATGGCGACGGCGTGTTGCGCGATTGGTGGACCGCGCAAGATCAGGCCAATTTCAAGACGCTGACCAGCGCGCTGGTCGCGCAATACAGCGAACTGTGCCCGCTTGACGACGGCAAGACCTGCGTCAACGGCGCACTGACACTGGGCGAGAATATCGGCGACGTTGGCGGGCTTTCGATGGCCTATCGTGCCTATAAAATCCATCTCGACGGCAAGGAAGACAAGGTCATCGACGGGCTCACCGGCGACCAGCGCTTCTTCATGGCCTGGGCTCAGGTGTGGCGCAACAAGTCGCGCGACCAGTTCATTCGCCAGCAGTTGCAGACCGACTCGCACTCGCCGGCCAACTATCGCGCCAACGGCACCGTCCGCAACTTCGATGAGTGGTACAAGGCGTTCAACGTCCAGCCGGGCGACGCGCTGTATCTGCCTCCCGAAAAACGCATCCGGATCTGGTGATACGCCGCTTCAAGCCCACATGAAAAAGGCGCGCTGTCCTCACCGGGACAGCGCGCTTTTTTTTCGCGAAACGTCGGTTTTTATCCGGGCAGCCCGATCAGTGCGTGCGCAGCTTGCCGAAATGAGTTTCCAGCAGCGCCTGCATCTTGTCCGAAGCATCACGAACAGCCGCGTCCGTCTGACCGCCGCTCCCCGTTACCGTCACCGGATTGCCGCCTTCGGGGCGGGCTTCAAGCGTGCACTTTATATCATTGTCGCCGCCACGCGGGCCATTTACGTCTGCCAGATGAATTTCGATACGGCTTAACCGGCTTGCAAAACGCTTCAGCCGCGAGTCGACGATCTTTTCGGCTTCGTCTGCGAGTACCTCGTCACCGGTGATCCGGTTGTCGGTGTTGAACTGGATGATCATGGCGGTTACCTGACCTTTCTGGAGCGTTCAAGAACCGGCCGTTGCCCCTCGGCGTCGAGCGCGCCCATCGGCGGTTGATGGCTTCCCAATTCGGGGATGCGTCCCTGCGCGGCGGTGTCGGTCTGATGCCTCAGATATTCCGCCTCGGCATTGTCGGCCCCGTCGTCGGCACCCTTGTTCTCACCGGCTTGCTTGGTTTCAAGCGCGTGTTCGGAAATGGCCACCTGTGCAGGAGCCAATGGCGGATTTGTTTTGTCTTTGCTCATAGAGCATCAACACGCAAACTGACGCAAAGGTTCCATTTTTGCCTTTGGAAACGGCGCGTAGATAGCCTCAGCGCGCTGCGGTCTCAACCGGTCTGGGCCTGGCGGCAGGATTGCTGACCCGCCAGATGATTCCTGCGACATCGTCGGTCACAAGCAGCGCACCACGCGCGTCGATCGATACATCGGCAGGCCGGCCCCTGGCATCGCCGTCAGCCAGAAAGCCGGTGAGCACATCGATCGGCAAACCGCCGGTCACCTTGCCCTTGGCGTCGCGGGTTACCGCAGGCTGACCATTTGCACCGAAGGGCACAAACACCACCTTGTAACCGGAGGCCGGCTTGCGGTTCCACGATCCGTGCAGCGCAACAAACGCGCCGTTGCTGAACGCGCCGCCCAGCGCCGCCTTGCTGGCAAAGGTCAGCCCCAGCGGCGCAACATGGCTGCCCAGCGCATAATCGGGACGGCGGGTATATTCACGCAGTTCCTGGCGTCGTGGCTCGACCCGAAAGTCCTCATAGCCGCCCCAGTAATTCCACGGCCAGCCAAAGTGCATCCCGGCCTCCACCTTGGTCAGATAATCGGGGACCAGATCAGAGCCCAGCATGTCGCGCTCATTTACCACTGTCCACAGCGCGTCCGATGTCGGCTCCCACGCCATACCGACAGGGTTGCGCAAGCCAACGGCAAAGTCGCGCTTTTTACCCGTGGCAAGGTCGATCTCGATGATCCGCGCGCGCCCCTTTTCAACCGCAAGGCCCTTTTCGGCGATGTTGGTGGCAGAGCCGATCGCGACATACAGCTTGCCGCCATCGGCGCTGGCGATCAGGTTGCGGGTCCAGTGATTGTTCGGCTTGGCAGCAGGAAGGTTTGCGACCTTACGGCCTGCGCCTGTGATCTTGGTCTGCCCCGGCGTGAACGGATAGGCCATCACCGCATCGGTATTGGCGACGTATAGCGTGTCACCGATCAACGCCATGCCATAGGGCGAGTTCAGCCCTTCAAGCAGCGCGGATTTCACCTCGGCCTTGCCGTCGCCATCGGCATCGCGCAGCAGCGAAATGCGGTTGGCAGAGGGAACGCCTGCCCCCGCCTTGTCCATCAGCGTGCGCATGATAAAGCCTTCGATGCCCTTGCTCTTGCGCGGCGGGCTGTTGGTTTCGGCAACCAGAATGTCGCCATTGGGCAGCACAAGTACCGAGCGCGGATGATCGAGCCCCTCGGCAAAGCGGGCTACATTCAGGCCCTTGGCGGCGATGGGCGCTTCATCCTTGTCCCACACATTGACTTCTGCGACATTGATCGTCGGGAAGATTTCCTTGCGCGGCGCGGAGATCACCGGCGATGGCCCGGTAACCTGAGCGATATCAAGGTCAGCGGTGTCGCCGCTCAGCACATACCAGCCTGCACCGGCAACGATTGCGGTGGTGAGGCCAAGAAAGATGAGGATGTTGCGTTTTTTGTTGGTCATGCCGCCAAATTAGGCGGCGGCAGCACCCGGCGCAAGCACCATCAGCCGGGATAATCGGGGAGCGAATGAAACGCGTTTTTCAGCGCGTCGCTCCACTGGTTGGATATCAGGTTGTAATACGGATCGCTGCCCAGGATACGGCGGTTGCGTCCGGCAAAGCTGTTGCGCGCGTAAATTTGCAAATCGAGCGGCAGATCGACCGACAGATTGGCCTTGATCGTTGAATCGAAAGATACCATCAACAGCTTGATGGCATCGTTGAACGACATGTCGCGGTCATAGGCGCGCACAAGAATCGGGCGACCGTATTTGGCCTCGCCGATCTGGAAGAATGGCGTGTCATCGCCCGCCTCGATGAAATTGCCTTCGGGGTAGACCATGAACAATTTGGGATCCATGCCCTTGATCTGACCGCCAACGATGATCGACGCGCCGAAAGCCGATGCGGAATGCTCGCCCGAGGCGCGCATCCGCGCGATCTCCTCGCGCAGCGTCTCGCCGATGATCCGGGCGACCTGGAACATGCTGGGTGCTTCCATGATCGATGGCCTGCGCTCATGCGGAGCCTTGGTCCGCTCTTCCAGCACGCTGACCACGCCTTGCGTCGTGGCAAGGTTACCCGCCGTCATCACCGTGATGTAACGATCATCTGCCTTTTCCCAGGTGAACATTTTTTTGAACACGCTGATATTGTCGACACCCGAATTGGTCCGGGTATCCGACATGAAGACCAGACCGTTATCCAGCCGCATCCCAACGCAATACGTCATAGGAGCCGCCTCCCCCTTTGCTCTCATAGCACAGCATTAGGCGTCAAGCGCACCACAGGGTCAAGCGCGAATCGGGTGATCGTGCGGTAGATTGTGGAAAAGCGCGCTATTGCTGCCGAACCTGCAAGGTCACCGCCATGGCTTCATTGCCCTTGCCAAAAGTGATACCCGCAATCGGTGCGGCTTCGCGATAATCAAGCCCGGTTGCGACGCGGACATAGCGCTCATCGGGGGAATAGCCGTTGGAGATGTCAAACCCGACCCAGCCCAGACCATCGACATGCGCCTCTGCCCAGCCGTGGCCAGCATCCTGATCGATGCGATCGTTCATCAGCAGATAGCCGCTGACATAGCGCGCCGGGTAGCCCAGCATCCTGGCCAGCGTGATGAACAAATGCGCGTGGTCCTGACACACGCCGTGCCCTGCGTTCAGCGCCTCCTCGGCGGTGGTCGTTGCCCCGGTCTGGCCGGTTTCATACGCCACGCCCTCGCGCACCAGCGCAGACAGCGCGTGCAGACGCGGCGAGTCTCCATCTGTGGCACCGGGATCATCGAACTGGCGCAGCATCTTGCGGATTGCCGGACCCGGCTTGGTGAACGGTGTTTCACGGCGGAAATACCATAAAGGCGCTGAACCGCCATGCTGGCCGACCAGCCCCGCCTTGTCGCTGGTCTCGACCTCGCCTTCGCAATGGATGAACACCTGCTGCTGATCGGGGTTGAAGCTGAACAGTTCGACATGGTTGTTGTGCTGGTCGATATACTCGACCTGCTTGGTACCGCCCTCGATTTCGGTGGTCCAGCGTGTGACCCGCTGGCCCGCTGAATCCTTTGGGATCATCCGCAGTCGCTGCAACGCGTAGGGCATCGGGCTATCGTAATGATAGGATGTGCGGTGAACGACATGCAGACGCATCAGTGACTTGTGACCCTTATGAATTCGGCTTGAGGACAAACTTTATCGATAGAACCTAAATTCCTGCTCGATCTGGGCGGAGATGACATTGGTGCGCTTGATGAAATCCTGAATGAACTGGTGCAGGCCATTGTCGACGATCATATCGATATTAGCGGTTTCCAGATCGCGGCGAAGCGAGCAGGCAAGCTCAAGGCTGCCGTCGCTGCCGCCATATTCGCGCGCAATCGCTTCCAGCGCGCCCGCCATCCGCCCGGCGCAGAACGCCAGCGAGCGCGGCATTACCTGATCGAGAATCATGAACCTGGCTATATTGCGCGGATTGGTCTCGCCCGGATTGATCCAGCGGAAAGCGCGATAGGCCGAGACCGAGCGCAGGATTGTTTCCCATTGCACATTGTCGAGGCTGGACCCGACATAGGACAGCGAGGGCAGAAGCACGTAATATTTGACGTCGAGGATGCGCGCGGTGCTGTCTGCCCGCTCAACGAATGCGCCCAGTTGCGCAAAAAAATAGATGTCGTTGCGCATCATCGTGCCGCTTTGCGCGCCGCGCACCTGCGCGCTTTGCTGGCGGATCAGCGCGAGCACGTCGGGCAGGTCATTGTCCGAAATCGGGCCGCGCAGCGCCTCCTTCAACGTCATCCAACACTCGTTTGTCGCCTCCCAGACCTCGCGGGTCAGCGCGGTGCGCACCCGCCGCGCATTGTTGCGCGCGCCTTCGATCACCGACATCACGCTCGACGGGTTGGCCTTGTCGCGCAGCAAAAAGTTGATGACGCTCGATCCATCGACCTTCTCGTAGCGCGCGGCATAGGCCCGCCGCACCCCGGCGGTAATCAATACCGACGCCCATTCGTCCTCGGCAGCTGCAGACCGTGTCAGCGCGATGCGAAAGCCTGCATCAACCAGTCGCGCGATATTCTCGCTGCGCTCCAGATAGCGCTGCATCCAGAACAGGCCGCCTGCGGTCTTGCCCAGCATCACCGGGCTCCTTGGGGCAGCAATACAGGTCTCATTCGTCGAGCACCCAGCTGTCCTTGGTGCCGCCGCCCTGGCTGGAATTGACCACCAACGATCCCTTTTTCAGCGCCACACGGGTGAGGCCGCCTGGCGTGATATCGATGCCATGGGGTGAGACCAGCACGAACGGCCGCAGATCGACATGACGCGGGGCCAGCCCCTGGCGCGTCATGATCGGCACGGTCGACAGCGCCAGTGTCGGCTGTGCGATATAGTTGGCGGGCCGCGCCTTCAGCTTGGCACGGAAGGCGGCGATTTCCTTGCGGCTGGCCGCCGGGCCGACCAGCATGCCATAGCCACCCGATCCGTGGACTTCCTTGACCACCAGTTCGGCCAGATGTTCGATCACATAGGCCAGCGAGTCCGCTTCCGAGCAGCGCCACGTCGGCACGTTTTCAAGGATCGCTTTTTCACCGGTGTAGAATTCGATGATCTCGGGCATATAGCTGTAGATCGCCTTGTCGTCGGCGATCCCGGTGCCCGGTGCGTTGGCAATCGTGATGCCGCCGGCGCGATAGACATCCATGATCCCGGGCACGCCCAACGACGAGTCGGGGCGGAAGGTCAACGGGTCGAGATAGTCATCATCGACGCGGCGGTAGATCACGTCGAGCGGACGGTAACCTTGCGTGGTGCGCATCGCTACCCGGCCATCGATAACGCGCAGGTCATGGCCCTCGACCAGTTCGGCACCCATCTGGTCGGCCAGAAAGCTGTGTTCGAAATAGGCACTGTTGTGGATACCGGGTGTCAGCACCGCGATCTCTGGCGAGCCGTTGCAGGCGCGCGGCGCACTGGCGGCAAGCGAGCGGCGCAGTTTGCGCGGATAATCGGAAACTTCGCGCACCCTGTTTTTGCGGAACAGTTCGGGGAACATATGCAGCATCGTCTCGCGATTTTCGAGCATGTACGAGACACCCGATGGGGTGCGCGCATTGTCTTCCAGCACATAAAACTGGTCTGGCCCGGTGCGCACGATATCGACACCGATGATGTGGGTATAGATGCCGCCGGGCGGGTCCATGCCGATCATCTGCGGCAGGAACGCGTCGTTCTTGGCGATCAGCTCGATCGGCACCCGACCGGCGCGCAATATCTCCTGCCGGTGATAGATATCGTGCAGGAAGGCGTTAATCGCCCGCACCCGCTGTTCGATACCCCGGCTGAGCCTTGACCATTCGCGGCCCGAAATGATGCGCGGAACAATATCGAACGGGATCAGCCGTTCTCCGGCGTCCTCCTCACCATAAACCGCAAAAGTAATGCCGGTGCGACGAAAGAAATTTTCCGCGTCGCGCGCTTTTGTGCGCAGGCGCCCTGAGTCCTGTGCATCATACCAGCTGCAAAAATCGCTATAGGGGTCACGCACCGAGTTATCGGCTCGCAACATCTCGTCAAAATGCTTTTCATCCCCTGTCATTGGCACGAAATGTGCCAGCTATCGCGCAGTGCCGCAAGTCAGGAAATGCAGCTTGCACGGGCCACGCTTACGACCACATCGGTTCGCCTTGCCATCCTGCGGCTTATGTTGTGTATACGATCGCCAAAGCCTTATCCGGGAGTAGGCCGCTGTGCGAAACTTCAGTTATAGTCTTGTGGCAGCCGCAATGGCACTGACACCGGCACTGGCACTGGCGCTCACCGGCTGCGGTTCGCCCGAGACGTCAGACAAGACCCGGTCGGCAGACATTCCGCAGGCGCGGCCCGATGTGGTCAATGACCGCTTTGCCCGGCTGGCGCTGACCTGTGTGCACCAGGAATATCCCAACAAGATATCGCATGTGCTCAACGATGCAGGCGACGTGGCAACCCCCAGCGCGCTGACGCCAGCATTTTACGGCTGTTTCGACTGGCATTCATCGGTGCATGGCCACTGGCTGCTGGCGCGCATTTTGAAGACCGACCCGCAATCGCCGATGAAGCCTGCGATCTTCGCCGCGCTGGACCGCAGCTTCACGCCAGCCAATATCGCAGCAGAACTGGCGTATATAAACGGCGAGGGCCGCAAGGGCTTCGAGCGGCCCTATGGCACCGCGTGGCTGTTGCAACTGGTCGCCGAACTTGACGAAAGCGATGACCCGAAGCTCAAGGCATGGCGCGCAACATTGCGTCCGCTGGAAGAACGGATTGTTGCCGAAACGCAGGAGTGGCTGCCCAAGCTCGCCTATCCGATCCGGCTGGGCACCCACAACCAGAGCGCCTTCGCGTTTGGCCTGATGATCGATTATGCGCGGCAGGTAGGCAACGGCGCGTTCGAAAAGCAGCTGGCGGAAAAGGCGCTGGAGTTTCACCGGGCCGATGTAAACTGTCCGCTCGCCTATGAGCCTTCAGGCGAGGATTTCCTCTCACCCTGCCTGATGGAGGCCGACCTGATGCGCCGGGTGATGCCGCAAGCAGAATTCGCGCGCTGGCTTGGCGCATTCCTGCCGCAGATTCCCACCGACGGTTCGGCAGGCTGGCTCAAGCCCGGCGAGGTGCGTGACCCCACCGATGGCAAGCTGGTGCATCTCGATGGCGTCAACCTTTCGCGCGCCTGGGCGATGGAGGGCATCGCCAGCGCGCTGCCGCAAGGCGATGCGCGGATCGAGGCGCTGATGGCGGCATCCAGGGCGCACGCCACCAGCGGGCTGGCCGCGGTCAACGACGCCAATTACGAAGGCAGCCACTGGTTGGGCAGCTTTGCGACGTATCTGACCACAAAGCGCGGGGTTGCGGGAGGTTAGCGCTTCTGCTCGTCCGGGTCTCCTGCGCAGGCAGGGGAACCGAATGTCAATCCACCGTCAACTCCAGCTGCCCATCGCCGTCCTCGACCTTGACCGACGATCCATCGGGGATTTCGCCGCGCAACAGCTTGTCGGCCAGCGCGTCCTGCAGATAGCGCTGGATCGCGCGCTTGAGCGGCCTTGCGCCATAGACCGGATCATAGCCGACCCGGCCCAGCCATTTCTTGGCGCTGTCCGACAGGTCGATGGTGATCTTGCGGTCCTTGAGCAGCTTGGCGACGCGGGCGACCTGAATGTCGACGATCGGCGCCATGTGTTCCTCGCCCAGCCGGTGGAACAGGATGATCTCGTCGAGCCGGTTGAGGAATTCGGGGCGGAAATGACCGCGCACCAATTCCATCACCTGCGGCTCGACATCCTTGACCTTCTGGTCCTCGGTCAGCCCGGCAAGATACTGGCTGCCAAGGTTCGATGTCAGGATGATCAGCGTGTTCGAAAAATCGACCGTACGCCCCTGCCCGTCGGTCAGGCGGCCATCGTCGAGCACCTGCAACAGCACGTTGAACACATCGGGATGCGCCTTTTCGACCTCGTCGAACAACACCACCTGATAAGGCCGCCGCCGCACCGCCTCGGTCAGCACGCCGCCTTCCTCATAGCCGACATAGCCCGGCGGCGCGCCGATCAGCCGGGAAACCGCGTGCTTTTCCATGAACTCGCTCATATCGATGCGCACCATCGCGTTGTCGTCATCGAACAGAAAGCCTGCCAGCGCCCGCGTCAGCTCGGTCTTGCCGACACCGGTGGGGCCAAGGAACAGGAAGCTGCCCAGCGGTCGGTTGGGGTCCTGCAGCCCCGCACGCGAACGGCGCACCGCCTTGGCGACCGCCTGCACCGCTGCTGCCTGACCGATCACCCGCTTGCCAATATGCTCTTCCATCGCGAGCAGCTTTTCGCGCTCTCCGGCCAGCATCCGCTCCATCGGGATACCGGTCCATTTGCTGACCACAGCAGCGATATCGTCCTCGGTGACTTCCTCGCGCAGCATCGCGCCTTCGGTGAGCGTTGCCGCCTCGGCCAGCTTGCGCTCCAAATCCGGGATGCGCCCGTAAGAAAGCTCGCCGGCGCGTGCCAGATCGCCATTGCGCTGCGCCTGGTCGAGCTCGATGCGCGAGGCATCGAGCTCTTCCTTAAGCTTTGCCTCGGCGTGGATCTTGTCCTTCTCGCCTTTCCAGCGCGTCGTCAGCTCGGCCGATTTCTGCTCCAGTTCGGCAAGTTCCTTCTGGAGCTGCTCCAGCCGGTCCCTGGACGCAGCATCGCTTTCCCGGCCCAGCGCCGAGGCTTCGATCTTGAGCTGGATGATCCGCCGGTCGAGGCCTTCGATTTCTTCGGGCTTGCTCTCCACTTCCATACGGATGCGGCTTGCCGCCTCGTCCATCAGGTCGATCGCCTTATCGGGCAGGAAGCGGTCGGAGATATAGCGGTTGGAGAGCGTTGCTGCTGCAACCAGCGCGTTGTCGGTAATCCGCACGCCATGGTGCAGCTCGTATTTTTCCTTCAGCCCGCGCAGGATCGAAATTGTGTCCTCGACATTGGGCTCACCGACGAACACCGGCTGGAATCGCCGCTGCAACGCCGGGTCTTTTTCGACATGCTTCTGGTATTCATCAAGCGTCGTCGCACCGATGCAGTGCAGTTCGCCGCGCGCCAGCGCGGGCTTGAGCAGGTTGGAGGCGTCCATCGCGCCCTCGCCTTTGCCTGCACCGACCAATGTATGCATCTCGTCGATGAACAGGATGATCTCGCCATCGGCGCTTTTCACCTCGTCGAGCACGGCCTTCAGCCGCTCCTCGAACTCGCCGCGATATTTTGCGCCGGCGATCAGCGACCCCATGTCCAACGACATCAGGCGGCGGTCCTTCAAGCTGTCGGGGACATCGCCATTGGCGATGCGCAGCGCCAGCCCCTCGGCAATCGCGGTCTTGCCGACCCCCGGCTCGCCGATCAGCACCGGGTTGTTCTTGGTGCGCCGCGCCAGAATCTGCACCGTGCGGCGGATTTCCTCGTCGCGACCGATGACCGGATCAAGCTTGCCCTCGCGCGCCACCTGAGTGAGGTCGCGGGCGTATTTCTTCATCGCCTCATAGCTTTCCTCGGCGCTCGACGAATGGGCAGCCCTGCCGCCGCGCAAAGTTTCGATGGCGGTATTCAGGCTTTCAGGCGTGATGCCCGCCTTGGCGAGCGCATCGCCCGCTTTGGTGCCCTTGGCCAGCGCCACCGCCAGCAGCAGCCGCTCAACCGTGACGAAGCTGTCGCCCGCCCTGGTCGCCACCTGCTCGGCGCTGTCGAGCAGCCGCACTGCGTCATTGTCCAGTCCCGGCGTTTGCTGCGCGCCGCCACCTGACACCGCAGCCACCTTGGCCAGCAACGCATCGACTTCGGTGACCGCAACCGGCGGATTGCCGCCAGCGCGCTGGATCAGCCCTGCGGCCATTCCTTCGCTGTCTTCGAGCAGTGCTTTGAGGATATGCTCCGGGCTGATCCGCTGGTGGTTCATCCGGATCGCCACTGTCTGCGCCGATTGCAGGAAACCCTTGGCGCGATCTGTAAATTTCTCGAGGTTCATGGGAGTGTCTCCGCCCTATCTTCAAGTCCTTGCCAACCTCAGATAGTGTTGCCGATATGCAACGCAAGGGGAATTGCGACTATCTACATGCTTGTCAGTAGACGCCGCGCAATCTGCTGATATTGTGCGCAACATGCTCCGCATTCTCAAGCGCATCGCCATCGGCCTCGCCATCCTGCTCGTCGTGAGCGCCATCGGTCTTGCCGTGTGGGAACCGCTGGTCGCCCAAGAGGCCAAGGCACCGCCCGCGCGCACATACGACGTCGAGATTGTCCGCGACGATTACGGCGTCCCGCATATCTTCGGCAAGACCGATCCCGATGTGTCCTACGGCATCGCTTATGCGCATTCGGAAGACGATTTTGCGACCTTGCAGGAGGTCGCCGCGATGACCCGCGCCCGCCTTGGCGCGATGACCGGGCAGGATGGCGCGAAGATCGATTATGTCGCGCATCTGCTCGACATTCGCGGCACCGTGGACCGCAAATACGAAACCTTGCCCGCCGATGTTCGCGCGTTGCTTGATGCCTATGCGGCGGGCATGAACCATTATGCCGACAAGCATCCTGATGAAGTCCGCCTGTCGGGTCTGTTCCCGCTCAACGGCAAGGATATAGCCGCAGGTTTCGTGCTGCGCTCGCCGTTCTTCTTCGGGCTCGATTCGGTGCTGGGTGCGCTGGCCGAGGGCAAGGACCTGCCGATCGAAGGCGGCCCGAAGCTCACCGGAAGCGACGCAGAGCGGGTCACCCCGATCGGTCCCGAGCCGGACATGAACGGATCGAACGCCTTTGCTGTGGCGCCTGCGCGCTCGACCGACAATGTCACCCGGCTGGTTTCCAATTCGCACCAGCCGTGGCGCGGCGGTGTTGCATGGTACGAACTGGTCGTGCATTCGCAAGAAGGCTGGGATTTTGCCGGAGCCACCTTCCCCGGATCGCCCTACCCGTTTCTGGGCCACAACAAGACGCTGGGCTGGACCAACACCGTCAACCGCCCCGATCTGATCGATGTTTACAAGCTGGAGCTTGACAAGAGCGGCAAGAAATACCGGCTCGATGGCAAGTGGCTCAATTTGCAGGAAAAGCAGGTCTGGTTGAAGGTCAAGGTCGGCCCGTTTGCCGTGCCCTATCCGCAGACCGTGTATCGCTCGGCGCATGGCCCGGTTATCGTCAACAGCAAGGGCGCGTTCGCGATCCGCTATGCGGCCATCGATGACGTGAAGATGCTCGACCAGTATTACCGCATCAACAAGGCGCGCGATTTTGCCGAGTGGCAAACGGCGATGGCGATCCAGGGCGTGCCTGCGACCAATTTCATCTATGCCGACGCCAAGGGCAATATCGCAATGTCCTACAACGCGCTGTTCCCGGCGCGAAGGCCGGGGGCCAACTGGCGCGGCATATTGCCTGGCGACCGCAGCGACCTGATCTGGCAGGGCCATGTCGGCTGGGACAAGGTGCCGTTGCTGGTCAACCCGGCGTCTGGTTACATCTTCAACTCCAACAACACGCCTTATGTTGCCGCAGGGCCAGGCGACGAACTGGATCGCGCGACGTTCTCGCCGCTGCTCGGCATCGAAGATGACATGACCAACCGCGCGCGGCAGGCGATCAAGCTGTTCGAGGCGGCAGGGCAGATCGATGTGGCAACGCTGGAGCGGATCAAATATGATGTCGGCTATGACAAATCCGATTATGCCATCGCCTGGATCAACACCCTGCTGGCGCTCAAGCCCGAGGGTGACAAGCGGATTGCCCAGGCGCAGGCGCTGCTGCGCGCATGGGACTGGCGGCTCGACGGCAAGGGCAAAGGCGATGCGCTGGCGCTGATGCTGATGCGCCCGGCGATGCGGCAGAGCTATCGCCGCCTGCCGATGCCCAACGCGCGGGAAGAGCTGACCGGGACGATCAACCATCTCGATAAATATTTTGGATCGCTCGATCCAAAGCTAGGCACCGTGTTGCGGCTGCGGCAAGGCAAGATCGACCTGCCGATGGATGGCGGCAGCGACACGCTGCGCGCCGCAACCTTGTGGGACG
>JBBQXX010000007.1:0-28439 GCA_038209235.1 Sphingomonadales bacterium
CCGCTCTTGCCGGGCAGGCCGATGCGATAGGCGAAATCGCCGCTGTTGTCATAATGGCCGCTGCTCATCATCACCGCGTTGATCCGGCGGCAGTTTTCGCGGGTGACCAGCCGTTCGCGATAGATCGGGTCGCAGCCATCGAACGCCAGAAAAAGCGCCGCGCGCGCCAGCTGACGACAGCTCATCCGCACCGCGCACTGGCGGAAATAGGCATGCAGCGAATCCTCGACCGGATTGGCCATGTTGCCGAACGACGCCATGAAATGCGCCAGCGCTCGGTTGCGCGATCCGGTCGCGGATTCAGATTGCGCGACCTCCTCGTCGATCTCGATCGAGCTGTCGCCGGACAGCCGCCAGAAGCGCACGATCAGCTCCTCGACCATCGCGTCGCGGTTGCTCGCGGCGACCAGCATATCGGTGACGACGATCGCGCCTGCGTTTATCAGGGGGTTGCGCGGAATGCCCTTTTCATTCTCAAGCTGGACTATCGAATTGAACGCGCTGCCCGAAGGTTCGCGCCCCACGCGGTCCCACACGTCCTCGCCAAAATGGCGCAGCGCCATCGACAGTGTAAAAACCTTGGAGATCGACTGGATCGAAAACTCCTCATGGCTGTCACCCAGCGTGATCATTTCGCCGTTGCCCAGCACGATCGCCATGCCGAATTTGCGCGGATCGACGCGGGCCAGCGCGGGGATATAATCGGCGACCTTGCCGGTGCCGATATGCGGGGCAACCGTCGCCTCGATCCGCTGTGCTATCGCCTGCCAGTCCATCGCCGCCCCCGTTTTCCAGATTGCGCCTGTGTCGCATCGTGACGACGGGCAAGCAAGACGTTGCGCTGCCTTGCGAAAAATAGCAGGGGGAGGCCCCATGTCGATCGTGTCCCGTCTTATCCCCGATCAGTTCGTTCTTGTCCTGCTGCTCACCGTGGCTGTGGCCGCCGTGCTGCCGGTCACCGGCACAGCGGCGGTCTTTGCAGGCCATGCGGTATCGGTGGCGATCTTCCTGCTGTTCTTCCTGCACGGTCTGCGGCTGCCCCGCGCCGAGGTGATGGTCGCGATGCGCAACTGGCGCTTGCAGGGGGTTATCTTTGCGTTTGTGTTCGCCTTCATGCCGCTGGTCGGTCTGGCAGCGGCGCATCTTGAGCCTGGCATCCTGCCGCACGGGCTGGTGATTGGCCTGCTGTTTCTGGGCATCCTGCCGTCCACCGTCCAGTCGGCGATCAGCTATTCGTCGCTTGCCGGTGGCAACATCGCAGCTTCGGTGATGGCGGCTGCGCTGGCCAATCTTGCCGGGATCATCATGACGCCGATCCTGGTCGTGCTGCTGATCGGAGAGGCAGGCGGCACCGCGATGCGCGTCGATACTGTGTTGCGCATCGTTGCCATCCTGCTGTTGCCGTTCGCTCTGGGGCAACTCGCACAAGGCCGGCTTGGCGCCTGGGCGGTACGCAACAAGCGGTTGCTGACCGTCCTCGACAGGACTGCGATTGCGCTGGCGGTCTATGTCGCGTTCAGTTCCGCGATTGCAGGGGGCCAGATGCAGGCGTTCGACTGGTCGGTTCTGGGGGTGCTCATTGCGATTATCCTGATCATGCTGGCAGTTGCGATGGTGGCTTCATGGACGCTGGGCGGGGTGATCGGCCTGCCCCGGCCCGACCGGATCAGCCTGTTGTTTGCCGGATCGCACAAGAGCATCGCCACTGGCGCGCCGCTCGCCGCGATCCTGTTTGCCGGGCCGCAGGCGGGAATCGTCATCCTGCCCGTGCTGATCTATCACCAGTTGCAGTTGATCATTTCGGCTCCACTGGCGGCCAGACTGGCCAAAAGCTGACATGCCCGGCGCATTTGGGCTATCGCACGCCACCGCTGGCGCGATACAACAGGTTATGGAAACCGTTATCGCCACCGCCAGCCCGTTCGCACTCGACGGGGCAAAGCCGCTCGACCCTGCCAAGTTCCAAGATCCGCTGGTCACCGCCAAGGGCGAGCCGCGGGCACAGGTGGCGATGACCGGGCTGGATACCTTGTGGTTTAACACCGGCACCTTGTGCAATCTGGCCTGCAAAAGCTGTTATATCGAAAGCTCGCCGCGCAACGACGCACTGGTCTATATTTCGCTCGCCGAGGTTACCGCCTATCTCGACGAGATTGCCGAGCTTGGCCTGCCAACCCGCGAGATCGCGTTCACCGGCGGCGAGCCCTTTATGAACCCGGAGATGATCGCGATCCTAGAACTGTGCCTGTCGCGCGGATTTGAGGCGCTGGTGCTGTCGAACGCGATGCGCCCAATGCGGCGGCACGAGGCTGCGCTGGCGGACCTCAACCAGCGTTACGGACGACAGCTTACGATCCGGGTCAGCCTCGATCATTACAGCCAGCAGGTGCATGAGGCCGAGCGGGGGCCCAACAGCTGGGACAAGGCCCTTGATGGCCTGTCTTGGCTGGCTGGTCAGGGCATTTCGATCGCGATTGCCGGGCGGCATCTGGAGCACGAAAGCGATGCGCTGGCACGCGCCGGCTTTGCTGCGCTGTTCGCCCGCGAGGCCCTGCCGATTGATGTCAGCGATCCGCAGCAGTTCGTGATGTTCCCCGAGATGGACGCTGCAGCCGATATCGCCGAAATCAGTACCGGATGCTGGGACATTCTGGGCATAAGCCCCGCCAGCGTGATGTGCGCCAGCAGCCGGATGGTGGTGAAACACAAGGGCGCCGAGCGCCCGACTGTCGCTGCGTGCACGCTGCTGCCTTATGACCCGCAGTTTGACATGGGGGCCAGCCTTGCCGAGGCATCGCGCGCTGTCAAACTCAACCATCCGCATTGCGCGCGCTTCTGCGTGCTCGGCGGGGCGAGTTGCAGCTAGCGGGCATGCTCCCTACATAGCGGCAGAGCGGGTTTCGATCCTGATCCCGCCGCGCTGACAGGTAATTGCAACCTCATGCTTCCACCCAAGATACGCACCGCAGGGCGGGCCGTGCCCAGCGGACGGATATCGCGATTTGCCAGCTTGGGCAGCATGGCGGGCGGGGTTGCAGGCGGCATGCTGGTCGATGGTGCAAGGCAATGGGCGCAGGGCAAGCGGCCCAGCGTCGGCGACCTGCTGCTCACGCCTGCCAATGCACTGCGAATCACCGAGAAGCTTGCCAACATGCGCGGCGCAGCAATGAAGCTGGGGCAGCTGATGTCGATGGACACCGGCGATTTCTTTCCGCCCGAGCTCACCGAAATTCTGGGTCGCCTGCGCGCCGATGCGCAGCACATGCCGCAAGGCCAGCTACGCAATGTGCTTAACCAGAACTGGGGACGCGGCTGGGAAAAACGCTTTGCCAGCTTCGAATTCAAGCCGATTGCCGCCGCCTCGATCGGCCAGGTGCACCGCGCGCGCACCAGCGATGGCCGCGATCTGGCGATCAAGGTGCAATATCCCGGTGTCCGCCAGAGCATCGATAGCGATGTCGACAATGTCGCATCGCTGATCAAGCTGACCGGCATGTTGCCTGCGGGGCTCGATATCGATCCGATGCTTACCGAGGCCAAGGCGCAGTTGCACGAGGAAGCCGACTATGGCCATGAGGCAGCGCATCTGGCGCGCTTTGGCGAACTGCTCGCCGCAGACGCCGATTATCGCGTACCCGGCCTGCATACCGACCTGACCACCCCCGACATTCTGGCGATGGATTTTATCGACAGCATCGCGGTGGAAGATACTGCGGCCATGGACCAGCCAGTGCGCGATCGCATCATCCGGCTGCTGGTCGATCTGCTACTGCGCGAACTGTTCGATTACCGCTTGATGCAGACTGACCCCAATTTTGCCAACTACCGCTACGACCCGGCAACTGGCCAGCTGGTGCTGCTCGACTTCGGCGCGACGCGGGCGGTTTCCCAAGCGGTTTCAGACAGCTATCGCCGGTTGCTCAGCGCTGCGATGGGCGACGACGACCAGGGCATCCGCGACGGTGCGCTGGCGCTGGGGATGATCCACCGTGACGCGCCAGAAGCCCATAGAACTGCGGTGCTCGGCATGTTCGAGACCGCGCTGGCACCGCTGCGCGCCAACCAGCCGTTCGATTTTACCTCCAACGAAACCGCGATGCAACTGCGCGAGGAAGGCATGGCATTTGCCCGGCAGCGCACCTTTTTCCATATCCCGCCGGTTGACACGTTGTTTATCCAGCGCAAGATCGGCGGCATTTTCCTGCTGGGCAGCAGGCTCAAGGCGATGACCAACGTGAACGAACTGATCCGTGCCAAGGTGTGCTAGCCCGCGCGCTAACCGCCCAGTTTGGTGACTTCCTGCCCTTCGGAACTGGTGAATGCGAAGGCTGAGAGTTTCTCCTTCGACAGGGTATTGACGAAGCCTTGCGCTTCCTTCTCGCTGCCAAATGGTCCTGCGAGCAAGCGGTTGGTGGCATTGAGCGGCGTCCACCAGCCTTGCTTGCCCTTGAACGCGGCAGGCGTATTGCCGCTCAGGCGTTTCCACTCCTTGGCCAGATCAGCGCGGTTCGCCCCGCCGGCAATCTGCACCCAATAGCGTTTGGGATGCTTGGGCGGCGCTGGCTTGGCCGCGACCTTCTTGACCTCCGGCTGCTTGATCTCAGGCTTCTTGACCTCAGGCTTCTTGACCTCAGGCTTGGGCGGGGCCGCCTTGGCCGGGCTCGGCTTGATCCTGGTCACATCGACCGCGTCTTCATCGGGTGCAAGCTCTTGCGGCGGCACCTTGATCTCGGCGATGATCGCGGCCAGGCTGATGCGCGCCGGTGCGGCGGCTGGCGGCAGAGCCTGCACTTTGGCTGGCGCTGGTGAAACGCTCGTGGTGGCAGCCATCGATGGTGACCCCGCCGATAGCGTTGCCGGAGCAGGCGGCCCCATCCGCGCCAGGTCAAACGCTGTGCTGCGTGCCGACGCTCCAGCTTCGGTGCCGGCTGGTATGGCAGCTGCCGCTGACTGCTGTGTGGTTGGAGCGACAGTTGGCGGCGTCGTAATCTGAGGTTGGGGCTGTGACAGTGCGGGGGGCGTGGCAACCGGAGGCAACGCGGCGGGCGCCGAATTTACCGAAAGACTGCTGAAACCCGGGCGCACCTGATCGTCCAGCCCGGCGACCTGCACCGATCTGCTCGGCGCAGCAACGGGGGGAGGTGGCGGCGGGATGCTCGCAGGAGCGGCTGATGCTATCGCAGTGCGCGGCTGCCGCACCGATTCCTTCACCGCGTTCATCACAGCAGGCGGGCTGGCCTGCGGCGACTGAGCCATTGCAGTGCCAATTCCAGTGCTAGTGGTAGCTCCGGTGGCAGTTCCAGTGGTAGTTGCGGTTGCAGATGCTGGCGGGTCTTGCCGGGTCTGTGCAGCGGCCATGCGCCCGGTTCTGCGGCTGGTGCCCGATTCTGACGGCAGCGGCTGGACGGTGGCGGACGACGAGGCCGTGCGCACAGGTGCCGGGCCTGGCGCGGGCGCGGACGGTATCGCCTGAACCATGGCGCGCGCCACGCCACGCCCGGGGACCAGCAGATCAGCCGGAGGCACCGGGCCTGCCGTTTGCACCTGCACCGGAACCGGCTTAGCTGCTGCCTCGGCCTGTGCTGCGGCAATCTGCGCCTGCTCCTTCCGGCTGAGCTTGCCTGGCCTGCGCCGCTGTGACTTGTCTGCGCGTGCGGTCTTGCGACCCTTGCTGTCGGCGCTTGGTCCCAACGGTTCGCCGACCGGGATCAGCCCTGAATCTGCACGGCCAGTGCGCGGGCGCGGAGTTCCGGCAGAGGCATATTGGCGGTTGCGCGGATCATCCTTGCCGACCGCCGCCGATTGCGGGAAATTCCCGAAATGCGCGGCCGCCGCCTGCTGCGCGGGGGTCAGCTTGCCCATGAACCTGAAGAATGGCTCGATCGACGCTGCCATCCGCTTGGGCATGGTCGCATCGGCGATGGCAACAGCGCCCTGGGGATCACCGGTAACAGCCAGCACAAACGCGCGGGTGCGCCAGGCAGCGGCATCGCGTTTGCGCAGCAAGGGATCGAGCTGGGCTTCGGCGGCTACGCGGTCGCCAGCTATGGCCAGCGACAGCGCGTAACGCCGGATCGTCTCATCATCGCTGCCGCGTCGCAGCGCCAGTTCGTAATCGCCCTGCGCTGCATCGAAATTGCCGACCAGATCATACGCCAAACCGCGATCGGCGGCAAAAACCGTCTCTGGAACGCCCAGCTTCAGCGCTTCGGCAAACAGACGCAGCGCCTCATAGGGATTTTCGTTGAGCAGCAATCCCGAGCCAAGCCCGGCTTTTACCCGCCCGTTGCCCGGGCTCATCTCGTCGGCGCGCGCAAAAAATCCGATCGCCGCCTGCGGATCGCCAAGCAACAATGCCGCATTGCCGCCATCGATCAGCGCATCGATATCCGCCGGATTGAGCGAAAGGCGTTGCAGCGCATTTTGCAGCTCGCGGGTGCCGCGCGGCTGCGCGACGTTGAGCGAAGAAAAGCCAGGCTGCATGCTTTCGGGTGCATCCGGGCCTTCTTCCTGAGCGTAGCCCGGACCTGAAGGAATGACCGCAGCAGCGAGCAAGAATGCAGCGCTACGAAGCCGCGCGGAACGTGTCAGGATCATCAATGCCATGTTGATCCAGTCAGTCGGCGCTCGCCAGACCGATTGCAAGACGCGGTATCGCTACCACACGGTAGGGCGTTTCGGGAATTCGACAGCTTGCGGGAACCGTTTGGCCGCTGGCCTGGTTCAAGACCAGCGGGCGATGGTTGTCGAGGTGACTTACTGGTTGTTCTGTCGGCCCAGAAAGCGCGGGATGTTGAGCGGCGGCGCATCGTCATTGTCGTCGCTATCCTCATCTTCGCTGCGCGCGCCGCCGCGCGACAGGCTGGACATCCGCTCAAAGAGCGTGCCGCCGCCGGTGGTAACGCGGGGCGCCTTGGCCACCACTGGTGCCGCTGGAGCGATGGCTGCGGCAGCCTGTGGCGCAGGTGCGGGCGTGAACGTGGGTGCAGGCGTGAACGTGGGTGCAGGAGTCGGCGCCTCTGCCTCCTCCATGCTGGCGGCATCGAGCAGCAACTCGTCATCACCCGATCCAGTCTCGCTGTCCTCGAGCGGCTGGGCAGCCATGCCAAGGTCGAGCGGTTCAGGCTCACTTGGCGCAAGCGCTGCGGTCACCGGCTTGGGCGAAGGGGAAAACGCGGGCGCAGGAGCAGGTGCGGGAGCCGGAGCCGACATCTTGGGTGAAAAGCCGCGCGTGCCGCCCTGTGACAGCGAGAACGGGCGGGTGTCTTCGGTGTTATGCAGCGCTTCGCCATCGATCCCGGTCGCAACCACCGAAACGCGTATCTTACCTTCCAGATCGGGGTTGAAGGCGCTGCCCCAGATGATATTGGCATCGGGATCGACCAGTTCGCGGATGTGGTTGGCAGCCTCGTCCACTTCCATCAGGCGCATGTCATCGCCGCCGGTGATCGAGACGATGACGCCCTTGGCGCCCTTCATCGAAACGCCATCGAGCAGCGGGTTGGCGATCGCGCGTTCGGCAGCTTCCAGCGCGCGGCCATCGCCCTCGGCCTCGCCGGTGCCCATCATCGCCTTGCCCATCTCGCGCATAACCGAGCGGATGTCGGCAAAGTCGAGGTTGATCAGCCCCGGATTGACGATCAGGTCGGTGATCGAGCGGACGCCCTGCTGGAGCACTTCATCGGCAAGCTGGAAGGCTTCCTTGAAGGTCGTGTTGGGGTTGGCGACCAGAAACAGGTTCTGGTTGGGGATGACGATCAGCGTGTCGACGTTCTTTTGCAGCTCGGCAATGCCGGCTTCAGCAGCGCGCATGCGGCGCGTACCTTCGAAGGTAAATGGCTTGGTGACGACGCCCACGGTCAGGATGCCGCGATCCCGCGCGGCCTTGGCGATCACCGGGGCCGCACCGGTGCCGGTGCCGCCGCCCATGCCAGCGGCGATGAAGCACATATGCGTGCCTTCCAGGATCGCCTCGATATCGTGCACGGTTTCTTCTGCCGCGGCCCGGCCCACTTCGGGGCGCGAGCCTGCACCCAGACCCTGCGTGACATCGGGTCCAAGCTGGATGCGCTGTTCGGCGGTGGACGAGTTGAGCGCCTGCGCATCGGTGTTGGCTACGATGAAATCAACGCCCTCCACATTTGCAGCAATCATGTTGGCAATCGCGTTGCCCCCTGCCCCGCCGATGCCGATCACCGCGATGCGCGGACGAAGTTCATCAACGGTGGGCGGTCCAATGGTGATGCTCATGCCTTAGTTCTCCTGCGCTTCATAAATTTGAAGCAAATTACAATATTCACCTTGCACAGATTGATTCGCGAATTCACGCAAAAAATAGGCTTTTTCCACCGCTTCCTGCGCATTGACCGCCGTGGCGCGGGCATTCATCAGAAATTGCCCACCAGAGCACGCCACAGCCGCTGCAAAACCGCTGCGCCCGATTGGCGGTGAACCTGCTGATAGGATGAGGCGATGCTGCGGATATCAACGGGTTCATTGGCCGCAAACAGCGCCAGACCCGCCAGCGTCGAGAACGCAGGCCCGGCATGCGCTTCGGGCAATCCGGTGAGCCCCGATGGTCGCCCGATCCGCACCGTGCGGCCCAGCGCCACCTGCATATGGTCGGCCAGCCCGCGCAGTTCGGCGCACCCCCCGGTCAGCACGATCCGCTGGCCCTGTGCGCCGGTAAAGCCCAGCTCCTTCAAACCCTTGGTGATCTCTCCGATCAGATAATCGAGCGGCTGGCGGATCACCGAGACGAGCTGTGCGCGGCTGATCGAGTTCTTGTCGTCGGGGCTGCGTGCGCTTGCGCCGACCAGCCTGCTGTCCTCTTCGGGCAGCCGCAGATCGATCATGTCGTGGTTGTCGCGCGGGGATGATGTCGCTGCGCCGTGAAAGCATTTGATCCGCTCGGCCTCGGCGCGACGCAGCCCGAAGGCAGACGCGATCGCATCGGTGATGTCTGCACCGCCAAAGGGGATAGAGAACAGCCCGACGAGCATGCCGCCTGCATAAAGCGAGATGTTGGTGACCGCCGCCCCCAGTTCGATCAGCGCCACGCCCAGTTCGCGCTCTTCTTCGCCCAGGCACGCGGTGCCTGCTGCTATCGGGGCAGCAACGATGCCGCTGACGCCAAGATAGGCTGCGGCCACGGTCTGGTCGATATTGCGCACCGGCGCGCCATCGGCAAACACCACGTGAATATCGACCCCAAGCCGTTCGGCATGCAGGCCGATGGGCTTTTTGACCCCGGTTGCGCCATCGAGCGTATAGAGCGCAGGCTGTGCGTGCAGCACCATCCGCCCGCCCGGCTGGATCGTCTCGCGGCCCGCCGCCAGCAGGTGATCGACATCGTCTTCATCGATCCGCCCGCCACCCAGATCGATCTCGACCCGCGCAATCGTGCTGCTGAGCCCGCCCGACGTGCAGCTGACATGGACATGATCGATGTTCAGCCCCGCGATCCGCTCGGCCTGCTCGACTGCCTCACGCACCGCAAGCTCGGTCGCCTGGATGTCGGTGATATAGCCGCGCTTGACCCCGTCGCTGGCGCGTTGGCCGGTGCCCAGCACCAGCAGTTCGCCGGTGTCGGTGCGCCCGGCGATCAGCGCGCAGACCTTGGACGAGCCGATATCGAGTGCGCCGAAGGTCTTTTCGATCCGCGGCATCGCACCGCCGCCCTTGCGGGTCTTGTCACCGCTCATCGTGCAGCCGATGCGATGGCATCGCCCGATGGGTTGGCCGGGTTGCGCGGTTTGCGCAGGTAAGCGCGCTCGGGATCGCGCAGGTCAAAATAGGTGACACCCTTGCCGAGCAGCCGGTTGACCCCGTCCATCCGCGCAAAATTGATCAGCGCCGCTTCGGACAGGTCTTCGCCTTCGGGCAGCGCCAGCACCTCGCCGGTGTGGAAGGTCAGGTTCCAGCGGCGGTTGCCGACCCACTCGGCCTCTTTGACCTGCGGCGTCAGCGCCGGCGCGACATCGAGCAGTTCGGTCAGATCGCCGATCCGCGCATTGGCGCGCTTGCCGACGATGCGCAGCATCTTGGGGTCGATCTGGCCGGGGCTGGGCTCGAGCGCGACGCCCTCGGCATCAACCAGCATGATCCTGCCGCGATCCTCCCACACCGCCATCGGCTCACGCTCGACGATATCGACGATCAGCGTGTCGGGCAGCTGGCGCGAAATGCGCGCATCGGCGATCCAGCTGAACGCGGTCAGTTCGCGGCGCAATTCCTCCAGATCGACCTGCGGCATCGATCGGTCTTTCTGCGCCAGCACGATCTCATAGACCTTGAGCTCGTTCATCTTGTCGACATTGCGCACCTCGACCTTCTTGACCTCGAACCCGGCGCGTCCGGCGGCGAGCGCCAGTTCCTGCTGTACCATGCCGGGCAACCCGATAAACTGCGCGGTGATGACACCTGCCAGCGCCAGCAGCCCCAGCACGCCGATGGTCGCGGCCTTTTGCAGCTGCGCATCGCTGAACGGCAGCCGGCTCAATACGGCGTTGGTGCGTGATCGCTGGCTGGCGCGCGGCTTGGCCCGCGCCGGGCTGCGCCTGCCCGATGATCCACGTTTGATCCGGGTCGTCATACCGTCTGCTCCCCTAGTGCCTGTGCAACGATGGTCTCGACCAGATCGGCATAGCTGATGCCACACTGCGCCGCCTGTTCAGGAACAAGGCTGAGCGGCGTCATTCCCGGCTGGGTGTTGATTTCGAGCAGATAAAGCCCGGCCGCACCCTGCTCGTCATCCCAACGAAAATCGGAGCGCGATGCGCCCCTGCAGCCCAATATGGTGTGCGCACGCAGCGCCAGATCCATGCACAAGGCGGCGATATCAGCAGGGATTTCCGCCGGGCAGATGTGCCGCGTCAGCCCATCGGTATATTTGGCTTCGTAATCGTAGAAGCCCGATTTGGTCTGCAATTCGGTGACGCACAAAGCGCGCTCGCCCAGCACCGCCACGGTCAGCTCGCGACCCTTGATGAACGGCTCGGCGAGCAGTTCGCCGAACGTCTGCCACGGGCCGGTGGCCTGGCTGCTGATCGGGGTGCCACAGTTGCTTTGCGCCGTGACGATGGCAACCCCCACCGACGAGCCTTCGTTCACGGGCTTGAGCACATAGGGGCGCGGCAATGGGTCGGCTGTGTACAGGCTTTCAGACCGGACGATATGCCCGCCCGGCATCGGGATGCCATGCGGCAACAGCGCCTGTTTGGTCAGCACCTTGTCGATGGCGATCACCGACGTGCTAAGCCCCGAGTGCGTATAGGGGATCTGCATCAGATCGAGCATGCCCTGCACGCTGCCATCTTCGCCCGGTGTGCCGTGCAATGCGTTGAACACCACATCGGGGCGGATGCTCGCCAGCACAGCAGCGACATTGCGATCCATATCGACGCGGGTCACGGTGTGCCCGCGCGATTCGAGCGCCTGCGCCACGCCCTCGCCGCTCATCAACGAAACCTCACGTTCCGCCGACCAGCCGCCCATCAGGACCGCGATGTGGAGTTTGGAGTTGGTCACAACACAATCCTCCCCGATACGGGGAGGTGGCGGCCCCACGCGACTGTGCTCACGGTAGGCCACGCCGCTGGCATGGGGCTGACGGAGGGGAAGCGGTTGAGCGCAACAGGGGATGCCCAGCACGATCTCGCCGCCCCTCCACCACCAGCTGCGCTGGCGTTCCCCCTCCCCGAGCCGGGGAGGATTTTTGGATTGACCATCACGTCCCCACCCCGATCCGCTGGATTTCCCATTCGAGTTCGACACCCGACTGCGCCTTGACCCGCGCGCGCACCGCTTCGCCCAAAGCTTCGATATCGGCGCTGGTCGCATTGCCGGTGTTGATCAGGAAGTTGGTGTGCTTCTCGCTGACCTGCGCGCCGCCGATCTGCAGCCCCCGGCACCCGGCCTGATCGACCAGCTGCCAGGCCTTGTGGCCAGCGGGGTTCTTGAAGGTCGATCCGCCGGTCTTGCTGCGCAGCGGCTGGCTGGCCTCGCGCGATGCAGCGATGCGGTCCATCTCGGCCTGGATCGCGCCGGGCTGGGCAGGAAGCCCGGCAAAGGTTGCGGCGATGACGATCGCGCCATCGGGAAGCTGCGAATGGCGATAGCTGTATTCCAGATCGCCGAGCCCCAGCGTAAGCCGCTCGCCGTTGCGCAGCACGACATCGCATTCCACCAGTATGTCTTTGACCTCACGCCCATAGGCCCCGCCGTTCATGCGCACGAAACCGCCGACGGTGCCGGGGATCGAGCGCAAAAACTCAAGCCCGCCGATACCGGCATCGCGCGCGGTGGAGGATACCAATATGCCCGATGCCCCCGCCCCGCAGCGCAACGCCACACCGTCTGCAGTGTCAACCCGCACGACCTGTGCAAACGCCTTGCCCAGCCGCACGACAACGCCCGCCACCCCGCCATCGCGGACGATCAGGTTCGATCCGAGCCCCAGCGCCATCACCGGCACCGCCGGATCGAGCGCACGCACAAACTGCGCCAGATCATCGGCATCCTTGGGCGCAAACAGCCATTGCGCTGCGCCGCCGGTCTTGAACCACAGCAGCGGCGCCAGCGGCGCGTTCGCCGTCAGCCGGCCAGCCGCCGTCGGTATCGCATCAATCAAGGCAGCAACTGCCGTCATTTGATACCCCAGATCGCCATCCAGCCCTTGAGCGCGCGCTGCTGTGCGCCTGCAGCATCACGCAATGCAGACGCGCCATCGACCGATTTCTGCCAGGCGTCGATCGCCTTTTGCCCCGCCTGCATCTGCTGGCGCTGCGCATCGATCATCTGCTTTTGCATGTCGATCATCCAGTCAAACGGCGTGTTCATGGCGTTCTGCGTTCGGTGATGGCTTGCGCCAGACCCGCTGCCCATTTGGTGATATCGCCCGCGCCAAGACACACCACCATGTCGCCGCTCTGCGCTTCTTGCGCCAGCAGATCGGCAAGCTCGTCCGCACCGCTGATCGTGCGCGCCTGACGGTGCCCGCGCTGCTTGAGGCCGCTGGCGAGCGCCTCGGCATCGACGCCTGCAACCGGGTCTTCGCCCGCCGCATAAACCGGTGCGACATAAACCAGATCGGCATCGTTGAACGCCTGCTGGAACTCATCCATAAGATCGCCAAGCCGCGAGTAACGGTGTGGCTGAACCACCGCGATGATGCGGTTTTGCACGCCTTCACGCGCCGCAGCCAGCACCGCGCGGATTTCCACCGGGTGATGGCCGTAATCATCGATGATGGTGATGGCCCCACCATCTTCCATGGCGACCTGGCCGACATTGGTAAAGCGGCGCTTGACCCCGCCGAACTTGGCAAAGCCGGTGACGATGTCCCGGTCGGCCATGCCCATCTGCAACGCGACGGCAATAGCGGCGATCGCATTTTGCACATTGTGCCGACCCGGCATCGGCAGTTCGATGCCTTCGATCTTGCGCGACGATCCATCGCGTTCGCGCACTGTCACGTCGAACCGGTTGCCGCCGGGGAGGAACTCGACATTGTCGCCGCGCACATCGGCCTGCGCGCTGAACCCATAGGTAACGATCCGCCGGTCCTTGACGCGGGGCAGGATCGCCTGCACCTCAGGATGATCGAGACACAGGATCGCCGCGCCATAAAACGGCACGTTCTCGACGAACTCGACAAAGGCGTCCTTGACCGCATCGAAGTTGCCATAATGGTCGAGATGTTCCGGATCGATGTTCGTCACCACCGCAATCGTGCCATCGAGCCGCAGGAAGCTGCCATCGCTCTCATCGGCCTCGACCACCATCCACTCGCTCGCGCCCAGTCGCGCGTTCGAGCCATAGCTGTTGATGATGCCGCCGTTGATCACCGTCGGGTCGATCCCGCCTGCATCGAGCATGGCCGCGACCATCGATGTCGTGGTCGTCTTGCCATGGGTTCCGGCAATCGCGACCGTGGATTTCAGCCGCATCAGCTCGGCGAGCATCTCTGCCCGGCGCACCACCGGCACACGCGTTTCCAGTGCCAGATCGACCTCGGGGTTGCCGCGCTTGATCGCGGTCGAGGTGACGACCACCGCCGCATCGCCCAGGTTCTCGGCCTTGTGGCCGATCATCACGGTGATGCCGAGCTTGCGCAAGCCATCGATGACATAGCTTTCGGCGATGTCCGAGCCTTGCACCTTGTAACCCAGATTGTGCATCACCTCGGCAATACCCGACATGCCGATGCCGCCGATGCCGATAAAATGGATGGTACCGATGTCGGTGCCGACGCCTCTCATACTTCTGCTCTTTCTGTCTCGCAGGCCAAAGCCTCGCCGCCCAGTGCCTGTCCCTTGGTGGCGGGGGCAACGCGGATGATGTCTGCAAGCGGCGCTGCGCCAAAGCTTTCGACCAGATCGGCCAGATCGCGCGTGGCGTGCGGATAGCCGCATTTGTGCGCGGCCAGCGCGGCGTTTTCCAGCGCCTGCGGATCGAGCGCCATCTTCTGGATCTGCTTGGCGAGCTCCTTGGGGGTGAATGCCTCCTGCCGGATCGCGCGCGCACCGCCTGCCTTGACCATATCGCGCGCATTGGCGGTCTGGTGATCATCGGTGGCGATGGGCAGCGGCACCAGGATTGCGGGGCGACCCGCAGCGGTCAGCTCGGCAATCGTCGAGGCGCCCGCGCGCCCGATGAACAGATGCGACCAGCCCAGCTTTTCGGGCAGGTCGTTCATATAGGTCGCCAGTTCCGCCGGGATGCCGTGCGCTGCATATTTGGCGCGCACCGCCTCGATGTCCTCTTCACGGCACTGCTGCACCACCTGCAGGCGGCGGCGCAGGTTGACCGGCAGCATCGCCAGCCCATCGGGGACCACTTCAGACAGCACGCGCGCGCCCTGGCTGCCGCCGGTGACCAGCACGCGGAAGATACCGTCCTCAAGCAGCGGCGGATAATTCTGACCGCGCAGTTCCAGCACCTCGTCGCGCACCGGATTGCCGACCAGATGCAGCCGGTCGGTATATTTCGGGTTCAACCGGTCGACCTGCTTGTAGGCGGTGGCGATGGCATTGACGCGGCCGGCCATAAAGCGGTTGACCCGGCCCAGCACCGCGTTCTGTTCATGAATGATCGTGGGAATGCCCGCCTTTTGCGCAGCAAGCAGCGTCGGCAGCGCGGGATAGCCACCAAAGCCGACCACCGCGCTGGGCTGAAAGGTCTCGAACAGGTTGAGCGCCATCGCACGGCCCGCCCAGATACCCTTGAGCCCGCGCAGCCAGCCGATCGGGCCGCCTGCGATCCGCCCGGGCGGAAGGATGTGCACCTGATCGCCTTCGAAAATGTGCGGGATTTTCGCGCCACGCTCATCGGTGATCAAGGCGATATGGTGGCCGCGCTGTTGCAGTTCACGCGCCAGCGCAAAGGCGGGGATAAGGTGCCCGCCGGTGCCGCCTGCGGCGAGCACATAATGGCGCGTAACGGTCATGATCGGCTCCAGTCTGGTCCCAGCAATGTGCGGTCTTCAAACGGGTTACGACGCGTCAGCGACAACAGCAATCCCGCACCGATGCTCAGTGCGATCATCGACGATCCGCCATAGCTGATGAACGGCAGGGTCATGCCCTTGGACGGGAAAAGCTGGAGGTTGACCGCGATGTTGATGAACGCCTGCCCGCCCAGCTGCGCGGTCAGGCCGGTCACTGCCAGGATCGTGAACAGGTCGCGCTCTTCCAGCAAGCGCATACAGATGCGCGCGATAATCGCGAAATAGACCAGCGCGATCGCTGCGCAGGCGAGCAGCCCGAATTCCTCGCCGATCACCGAAAAAATATAGTCGGTATGCGCCTCTGGCAGATTGAATTTATGGCTGCCCAGCCCGGGTCCGGTGCCGATCAGCCCGCCCCCGGTCAGCGTCTTGTGCGCGAACATCACCTGATCATATTCGCCGCCGCCAAACAGCCAGCCGTTGATCCGCTGGGTCGCCACCGGATAGAGGAAATACGCCGCCGTCATGCCCAGCGCGCCTGCGCCGACACCCGCTGCAACCACCTGCAGCGACAGCCCGGCGAGCAGCATCAGCGTAAACCATATGCCGACAAACATAATCGTCTGGCCAAGGTCGGGCTGGCGCATCAGCAGAAAGGCGATGAACGCGGTGAGCAAAGCCGAGAGGCGCAGCACCGGTAGCGTGGCGTCCTTGATGCGCAGCGAGATGATCCACGCCAGCGTTACCGCAAACGCGGGTTTCAGAAACTCCGAAGGCTGGATACCGATGCCATAGCCAATCCAGCGTTTCGCGCCATTGACCGTATTGCCGACAACAGGAACCAGCATCAGCAGCACCAGACAGACGCAGGCGATCATGATCGCCAGCCGCCGTGCCTCGCGCTTGGGCAGCATCGAGACCACGAACATAAAGCCCAGCCCGACGATCACCCAGCCCAGCTGGCGGTAGAAGAAGTAGAGCGGGCTCAATATCTCGGTTGCCGACGACAACCGCCGCGCGCTGGCAGGCGATGCGGCCTGCACCGCGATCAGCCCGATGGCGATCAGCATCATGATCAGCGCCAGCAACACACGGTCGAGTTCCCAGAACCAGATCGCCAGTTGCGAACGATCGCTGCGGCCCAGCCTGCGGCCCAGACTGCGCGGCAGCCTGTAGGCGCGCTGGCCCTGCACCGGGATGGCTGGCCCAGATGGAACAGGTGCAGTTTCAGCAGGCGCGTTTGGAGCAGGCCCATTCTTCGCAGGCACGGCAGCGGCAAGTTCGGTCATTGCGCGGCATCCTTTCGCAGGCTGGCGTCACTGGCGATCAGCGCCTCGACGATCTGGCGGAAGCAATCGCCGCGCGCTTCGAAATCGCGAAACTGGTCGAACGAGGCGCAGGCCGGCGACAGCAGCACAACCTCTCCGGGGCTGGCATTGGCCATCGCGCTGCGCACCGCGTTGGCGAGCATTTCGGCGCGCGTTACGGGCATCACCGGTTCGAGCTGGTCGGCAAACACCGGGCCAGCCTCGCCGATGGTATAGGCGTGGACGACATGGCCGAAATGCGGGGCGCATTCGGCCAGACTGTCGTCCTTGGGCAAGCCGCCGACGATCCAGTGGATACGCGGGAAAGCCGCGAGAGCAGGCGCGGTCGAGGCAGGGTTGGTCGCCTTGCTGTCGTTCACATACAGCACACCGCGATGTTCGGCGACGCGTTCCATCCGGTGCGGCAGGCTGGCATAGGTGGCAAGCGCCTTGCGAGTGTTGGCCCGATCAAGGCCAAGCGCATCTGCTACAGCCAGCGCCACTGCGACATTCTGAGCATTGTGCGGGCCTTGCAAGCTGGGCCAGGCGGATTGCTCAGCCGGCTTGATGTCGCGCGCATGCACCTCGACCGGCGCGGTGAGGCGCGCGGCAATTGTGCGCGCGGGATCATCGTCGGTGGCGATCACCGCGACCTGGCGCTGGCTTTGCATCGCAAACAGTCGCGCCTTGGACGCGCAATAGCCCGCAAAGCCATCGTAGCGATCGAGATGATCGGGAGTGATGTTGAGCAGCACGGCGACATCACAATCGAGGCTGAAGGTCAGGTCGATCTGATAGCTCGACAGCTCAAGCACATACACCCCGCCCTTGGGGAGCGGTGGCTGGGACAGGATAGGCAGACCGATGTTGCCGCCCATGATCGTCGGCACGCCCGCCTGTTGCAGGATGTGGTGGACCAGCGCGGTGGTGGTCGATTTGCCGTTGGTGCCGGTGATCGCCACCACGGTGTGCGCAGGCAGGCTGGGCCGGGCGAGCGCGAACAGCTCGATATCGCCGATGATCGGCACATCGGCAGCGCGCGCGCGATCTGCCACCGGATGCCGGTTGAGCGGCACGCCGGGCGAGACGATCAGGCCATCGAAGCCTGCCAGATCGATCTCCATCGGATCGCCGATGGTGGCATCGGGGTGGTTGGCGATGGCGGTTTCGCGCGCCTCGTCGCGGTTGTCCCAGATCGTACACTGCGCACCCGACGCCATCAGCGCATCGAGCGTCGCCAGCCCCGAGCGCGCCAGCCCGAGGATGCAATAGCGTTTCGCCGCAAAGGCTGGCGATGTGATCACCGGATTTTCAACGTCGCAAGACCGGCCAGCGCCAGCACCAGGCTAATGATCCAGAACCGCACGACCACGGTCGATTCGGGCCAGCCCAGTTGCTCGAAATGGTGGTGGATCGGTGCCATGCGAAAGACGCGCTTGCCGGTGCGCTTGAAGAAGAACACCTGGATGATCACCGACATCGCCTCGACCACAAACAGCCCGCCGACGATGCCCAGCACGATCTCGTGATGGACTGCGACCGCAATCGCACCCAGCGCCCCGCCCAGCGCCAGCGATCCGGTGTCGCCCATGAAGACCGCGGCAGGCGGTGCATTGAACCACAGGAACGCAAGGCACGCGCCCATGATGCAGCCGCAGTAAATCGCCAGTTCGCCTGCGCCCGGCACATGCGGAATCCCCAGATATGCGGCGAACTTGGCGTTGCCCGCCAGATAGACGATCAGCAGAAACGTGAGGCTGGCAATAATTACCGGGAACGTGGCGAGACCATCCAGCCCATCGGTCAGATTGACCGCGTTGCCGAATGCGACAATCGTGAACGCCGCAAAGACGATATAGAACCAGCCCAGATCAAACGGCGGGTAGTTGATGAACGGCACATACAGCAAGGTGCCGGTTTCATTGAGGATCACCCAGCTGGCGATGCCTGCAATGATAAACTCACCCAGCAGCCTGACGCGGCCCGGCACGCCTTTATGGCTCGACTTGCGCACCTTGTCATAGTCATCGAGAAACCCGATCAGGCCAAAGCCCAGCGTTACCGCCAGGCATGCCCACACGAAACTGCTCGTCAGGTCCATCCACAACAACACCGAAATGGTCAGCGAAATCAGGATCATCAGCCCACCCATGGTCGGCGTGCCGCGCTTGGCGAGGTGGCTTTGCGGGCCATCGGGGCGGATCGGCTGGCCCTTGCCCTGGCGCAAGCGAAGCATCACGATGAAGCGCGGGCCGATCAGCATGCCGATCGCCAGCGCGGTGATGATCGCTGCGCCCGAGCGGAAGCTCAGATAGCGGATGAGGTTCAGCGGCCCCTCAAAATCCAGATATTGCGCCAGCAGATACAGCATCAAACCCCCTCTTGCGCCATGGCAGCGGTGACTGACGGTCCAACCCGTTTTTGCGTCAGCGCGCGCACCAGCGCAGATAATCCCATGGAATTGGACCCTTTGACGAGCACCGCATCGCCATCGGTCAATGTCGCGCGCAACGCTGCAAGCGCGGCATCGGCGGCGGCCACATGCGCGATCTGGCCGCCCCACTCAAGCGAATTGGCAAGCGCATCGGCAAGCGGTGCCATTTCATCGCCCACCAGAATGACCGAGGCTATGCCGGCCGCGATAATCGGCGCGGCAAGGCCAGCGTGATAGCCATCCGACCCTGCGCCAAGCTCCTTCATCGCGCCCAGCACCGCGATGCGGCGAGCGGCGGCTTCCTGCCCCAGCGATGCCAGCGTCATCGCCATCGACGCCGGGTTGGCATTATAGGCCTCATCGACCAGCAGCGCGCTGCCGCCATCGGGTGTGGCGATGGTCAGCCGTTCGCCGCGCCCCGCCATGCCGGGCAGATCCGCGAGCGCAAGGCCGGCAATCGCAAGATCGCCGCCTGCCGCTTCCACCGCCGCCATCACCGCCAGCGCATTCATCACCCAATGGTCGCCGGGCGCGGCAATGCGGAAGCACAGCCGTGCCTCGCCGATCTGCGCGGTGACCAGCGAGCCGCCTTCGGGCGCGCGGATACTGTCGATCAGCCGCGCTTCGCTCTGGTCCCGCGAACCGAAGCGGACGATGTTGCCGGTGCTGTGCTGTGCTGCGGAAAACAGACGCGGATAATGGGCGTTGTCGTGCGGCAGTATCGCGGTGCCACCGGGCTCCAGCCCCTCGAATATCTCGGCCTTGGCGTCGGCGATGGCCGCCTCGCCGCTGAAATGGCCGATATGCGCAGGGGCAATGGTGGTGATGATTGCGATATGCGGGCGAACCATGCGGGTCAGCGCGGCAAGTTCGCCGCCATGGTTCATCCCCATCTCGAACACCCCATAGCGCGCATCGCGCGGTATCCGCGCCAGGCTCAAGGGCACGCCGACATGGTTGTTGTAGCTTTTGACCGAGCGGTGCGCCGCGCCCAGGCTCATCCGGTCGAACGCCTGAAAGAGCGCCTCCTTGGTGCCGGTCTTGCCAGCAGAGCCCGTGACACCGATGATCACTGCGCCGCTGCGGTTGCGCGCCGCCTTGCCCAGCGCGGTCAGCGCGGCGGCGCTGTCGGTAACCAGCACATGCGGATGGTCGATAGCGCTCTGGCAGATCACCCCGGCTGCACCTGCTGCAATCGCGCGGTCGATAAACCGGTGCCCATCGGTTTCCTCGCCGCGCATTGCGATGAACAGGTCACCGGGCACGATCTCGCGCGAATCGAAAGCGACCCCGGTGACGCTGAAGTCGCCGCTCGCCGTGCCGCCGGTGGCTACCGCGATCTCTAAAGATGTCCACAACGTCACGCCGCGCACTCGCGCGCCACTTGCACGTCGTCGAATGGCAGCACCCGCATGGTCTCGCCAGCGCCGATGATCTGGCCCTGCTCATGACCCTTGCCCGCCAGCAGGACGATGTCCTGCGACCCGGCCATCGCCACCGCAGCGCCAATCGCCTCGCGCCGCTCGCCGATTTCGGTTGCGCCGCTCGCTGCGGCCATGATCGCGCTGCGGATGCTGGCAGGGTCTTCGGAACGTGGATTGTCATCGGTGACAATTACCACATCGGAAAGCGCGCTTGCCACCTTTCCCATCTCGGGGCGCTTGCCGACGTCACGGTCGCCGCCTGCACCAAACAGCGTGATCAACCGGCCCGTGACATGCGGACGCAGCGCCTCGATCGCCGCTTTCAGACCGTCGGGGGTGTGCGCATAATCCACATACACCGGCGCACCGGCCCGCGTGATCACCGCACGCTCCAGCCTTCCGCGCACCGGCTGCAAGCGGCCCATAAGATCGAACACCTGCTTGGGGTCGCCTCCTGCGGCAAGCACGATACCCACCGAGACCAAAGCATTGGCGGCCTGATACGCCCCGATCAAAGGCAGCGTGACCTTGGCGGTCATAGCGCCATAAGCGATCTGCAACTGCTGGCCCAACTGCGTCGGGGTGCGCGCAATCAACCGCACATCATCGCCCTGGCTGCCGACAGTGATCAGCTTCAGACCGCGTTGCTTTGCCCGCTCGATCACCACAGATGACCAGCTGTCATCGGCCCACACGACAAAACTGCCGCCATCGACGACCACCTCATCGACCAGCCGCATCTTGGCCGCAAAATAGGTATCCATATCGCCGTGATAATCAAGGTGATCGCGGCTCAGATTGGTGAACGCGCCGATCTGCACCGGCAGCCCCTCGGTGCGATATTGCGACAGGCCATGGCTCGATGCCTCGAAGATCGCATGGGTCACCCCCTCGCGCGCCAGACCGGACATGTTGCCCAGGAAGGTCACGATATCGGGCGTGGTAAGACCAGTGGCTGTCTGATCGGCCGAGGTGGTCACCCCCAAGGTGCCGATCGAGGCCGCGTTGTGCCCCGCCATCAGCCACAGCTGGCGGGTCATCTCGGCGGTCGAGGTCTTGCCGTTGGTGCCAGTGACCGCTGCCACCGTTGCGGGCACTGGCGTAAAAAAGCGCGCGGCGATCTGCGCAAATGCGCGGCGTGGTTCGGCATCGGCGATATGCACCGCGCCTGTAACTTTCGCATCGGCGGCAGCGACGATGGCAACGGCGCCTGCGGCCACCGCATCGGCGATGAAATCCTCGCCGTTGAAGCGCGCACCGCGAAATGCCCCGAACACCGTGCCGGGGGCAACCTTGCGATGATCGATGGCAAAACCGGTCACGGCATGTGTGGCGTCATCGCCCGACAAGCCGGAAGCCAGTTCACCCAATCTCATTGCAACACCCTTTACCGACCCTGTAAATCCCTGCCTCCTGTATGGTTCACGCCCGCAGATGCAAGACCCCTCCTGCACTGGCTGTGGATATAAGCTTACGCCGGGTCCTCCGCTTTTGCCTTGGCCTGCGCTTTGGCCTGCGCCTTTATCGGTGCCTTCCACAGCAGCGGCATCAGCTCTGACACATCGACATCGCGCCGGTCATCGGGGATGATCCCCAGCATCGGCCCGATGCGTGGCACCAGCCGTGCCACCACCGGCGCTGCCGTCCACCCGGCGGTGCGCTGGAACGACGAGGCCTCGTTGCCCGCAGGCTCATCGATCATGATCAGCACCACATAGCGCGGCGAGTCCATCGGGAACACTGCTGCAAAGGTTGCGACGACCGAACTGCGATTATACCCGCCCGCGCCCGGCTTTTCGGCAGAACCGGTCTTGCCGCCGACACGGAAGCCCGGCGCCTCGGCCTTGCGCCCGGTGCCATCGCGCACGATCATGCGCAGCAACTGGTTCATCCGCGCGCTGGTCGATGCCTTGAACACGCGCTCGCCGCGCGGCACCTCACCGGGCTTCAGCTTGCTAAGCGTCGCCGGGCGATACAGGCCGCCGTTGACCATCGCAGCATAAGCGCTGGCCAGATGCAGCGGGCTGACCGCGATGCCATGGCCATAGCCCACAGTCATGTTGGTCAGCCGTCCCCAGTTGGCGGGCCACAGCGGCTTGACCCGCTCGCGCAGGTTGATCTCGGCCGGGCGATCAAAGTGCAGGTCGCGCATCACCTTCTGCAGCCGCTCTGGCCCAAGCTCATCGGCGATCTGCGCGGTGACGATGTTAGAGCTGTGCACCAAAGTTTCCGGCACGTTCAGCCACCGCCCCGAAGAATGCGAATCGCGGATCTGGAATCCGCCGACCTTCAACGGACGCGATGCATCATAACGGCGGGAAAGGTCGGTGACGGTGCCTGCGTCGATGGCAGCGGCAACGGTCAGCGGCTTGAAGGTCGATCCCAGCTCGAAGAACCGGTAGGTCACCTGATTGGCCTCGAACACCGCGCTGCTTGCATCGAAACGATTGGGGTTGAAGCTGGGCAGCGATGTCATGCCCATCACCTCGCCGGTCTGCACGTCGAGCACGATGCCGGCCGCAGCCTTGGCATCATAAGCCTTCATTGCGCGGCCCAGTTCATCTTCAAGCGCTGCCTGAACACGGATATCGACCGACAGTGCCACTGGCGTCAGCCGCAGTTTTGGATCGAGCAATTCGGTATCAAGCGCGCGCTCCATGCCCGATACGCCATGGCCATCGGGGTGAACATAGCCCAGCACGTGCGCGGCCAGCTGAAGCTGCGGATAAAAGCGCTCCTTCTCGCGCGGATACTCGATGCCGACCTCGCCCAGCGCGTGCACGCGGTTGACCTCTTCGGGCATCGCCCGGTCCCGCAGATAAGTCGGCTTCTTGCGGCTGAGCAGCTCGAAGAAGCGCGCCTCGCTGGTGTCGGGGAAAATCCCGGCGAGCGATCGGGCCAGCTGCCTGCGGTCCCCGATCAGCCGCTCAGGCACCACGCGGATCGCATAGCCGTTGATGGTGCGCGCCAGCGGCACGCCGTTGCGATCGACGATATCGCCGCGGCCCGGATCGACCAGCGTCGAGCGGGTCGCAGCCTGCGCCTGTTCGCCGAACACACCGATGAAGGTCAGCCGCAGCAGGATCGCACCCATGCCGATGCCGAACAGCGCCAACACCGCAACCAGCCGCACCTGCGCGGTCAACGTCATGTGCTGGCGCTTGCTGGCCAGCCTGACCCGGTGGCTGCCCGATGCGAGTGCCGTCATTGTCCGCCCCCCTTTTTAATTTCGGCGTCGGCCTGTTGGTTGATTCGGTCGAGCAGCCGGTCATCGAGCAGACGACGGCCTCTGGACGGGTCTTCTGTCATGGCGCTGTCCTTGGCGATAACCCTGCCACCTGCCCGCGATGCTTCGCCAGCAGCCGCCGCGGCGCGCGCCGGGCTGATGATCGCGACGCTGGCCGAAACCGACAGCGGCTGCGGCCCCTTGGGCGGGGCAGCGACCATCTGTGCTGGCGTGATCGCAGCTGGCTCTGCTTGCGGCTTGATGGTCATCGCCGCAACGCGCACCGGCTTGTCGAGCTGGCGCGCTTCGTCATCCAGGTTGGCCAGCTCGCGTTCGCCATCCAGATATTGCGCTGCGCTGGGCGCTTCATAACCATATTCCAGATCGTTCCACATCGCCAGCTGGGTCAGGCTGGCGCGGGTGGCAAATTCGGTTTCCAGATAACGGATTTCAGCGCGAGTGCGCAGGATGTCGCGCTCCACCCGGCCAAGATCGCTGCGCAGCGTCGCCACGCTGAGCGACAGCGGATACAGCGCAATCGCCACAATAAAGATCAGCGCGATCCAGCCGATCGTCTTGAGGCGCTTGACTGCCAGGATCATGCCGCGCGCCTTTCATCGTCGTCCTGGCGGCCCCACGGCGGCGCATCGCTGCGCACTGCGACCCGCAAGGTGGCCGAACGCGCGCGGGGGTTACGCGCGCATTCGGCCTCGCCCGCCCGGGTCGGCCTGGCGGGTTTCTCGAAACTGGGTGCCCGGCGCTGGCCGGACAGGTCGGGCAAATGGCGCGAACCGCCACTTTCGCTGCCGCTGCGGATCCTGAAGAAACGCTTGACGATGCGGTCTTCCAGACTGTGAAAGCTGACCACGGCCAGCCTTCCGCCCGGGGCCAGCATCGCTTCGGCCGCGACCAGTCCATCGCGCAATTCGTCCAGTTCGCCGTTCACATGGATGCGGATTGCCTGAAAGGTGCGGGTTGCCGGATCCTTGGGGGCACCGGGCCGATAGCCCAGTGCCTTGCGGACCACGGCTGCCAGTTGCAGCGTGCGCTCCAGCGGCCGTGCTGCCACGATGGCGCGGGCGATGCGGCGCGACTGGCGCTCTTCACCGTAAAGGTAGATTATGTCGGCGATGTCGGCCTCGTCGGCGGTGTTGACGAAATCCGCTGCGCTTTGCCCGTCCTGCCCCATGCGCATATCAAGCGGGCCATCGGACTGGAACGAAAAGCCGCGCTCGGCCTGATCGATCTGCATCGACGACACCCCGATATCGAATACCACGCCATCGACCTGCGCGATTCCGGCAGCGCGCAGCACCGCAGCGAGTTCCGAAAAGCGCGCAGTATGGAAGATGAACCGCCCGTCGCTTTGGGCGACAAGGCCCTGCCCGGCAGCCACCGCATCGGGATCGCGGTCGATGCCATGCACATCTGCGCCTGCAGCCAGCATAGCAACGCTATACCCGCCAGCGCCGAAGGTCGCATCGACATGCACCTGATCCGGCTGGATGCACAGGCCGTCGAGCACTTGCGCAAGCAGCACCGGGACATGCGGCGCATCAGGCGCGGTGAGCGGCGAGACCTGCCGCGCCATCAGCCTTTGCCCCCCTGATTTTCCATCAGGAAGCGCGCGTTGAACTGCTGCGAGCCGAGGCGGGGGTCTTCGAGGGTCAAAAGATGCTCGACCCCCCAGACGCTGAAATCGGTGCCATTGCCGCTGAAGAAGACGTGTTTTTCGATCTTGGCCATCGCCACCAGCATCTTGGGCAGGATCAGCCGTCCGCTGCCATCGAAGGTGATGGTGAAGGTCGTGTTGAACCGGGGTCCGCCAAACAGTTCGGTGCGAAACTCATCGCCTGCATCATTGGCCAGCTGTTCGCGGCGCTGCATCTGCGCAAGCAGGCCAGCCAGCCGCTCGGTTCCGCAGCCCTGCAGGCATTGCGCCTGTGCATTGAAGCTGAAAACGACAGAGCTTTCGCCATTGCTGGCAGCGATGATGGGGTTGCGAAAGTTAGCCGGGATCGCCATCCGGCCCTTGGGGTCGATGGTGGTCAGTGCTGAACCGAGAAAGGCACTGATTTCCGCCACTGCTACACATCATCCCCAAATGCCGCACAAGGCGTACTGCAAGCCGCAGCTCCATGGCCTCGGGGCGCATCATCTGTCTCTTTTGGTCCTTTGGGCTGCGGCATCAGCCAGAGGATGGACAAGAGCCTGCACCCTCCCACCGCACAGGTGCGCAGCGGGCCGATGAGACATGAAAAATGATGTGAACCCCGATTGAGGCTATGCATAACAGGGGAGGTTTAGGGATGGAAGGGTTTTTTTGGGTCTAGAGCACCATAATCGGGTTCATAACCGGCAAATCGGGACCAACCGAAGACATATTCAAGTATTGGCTCATGGCAAACGCTCGTCAGAAAGGTCCTGCAGCAGCCCCCGAAAGAATCGCCGGTTCGCGTCGCGCGACTCCACCGGGTCGCTCAAATACGTAGGTGCCAGAAGATCGGCGTCCGCGACCAGAATGGCCTGGCCCTTGCCTGGCCGACACCGCGCGACATGATCTGCCTCGCTGAGCACACAGCCTGCATCCCCGGTTGTCCCCGATCTCACCGCAAATCGCCCCGGATGCAGCAGGATCGCGCCAGATTTTGGCAGCCGCACCGTATCGCTGCCCGGATCAACCAGTTCCAGCCCCCAATGCGCAAACAACGGCGACACCAAAGCGCTGCGCAGCGGCCCGCGCGGATCGCCAAAGCCCAGTCGGCTGGGCCAGTCGAGCACCGGATCGGCAAACACCATCAGCCTGCCCCCGCCGCGCACATAATCATCAAGCGCAACCAAGGCTTCAGGCGGCAGCGCGCGCGGCTGGATCAGGATCACCATATCCGCCCCGACCAGGCCATCGCTATCCAGCGCATCGGCCACCACCAGATCATGCGCAGCGTTGAGCGCGACATACAGCGGGTGCGGCTCGCCCTGCCCGGCAATCAGCGCGGACATGTCGTCAGGTTCGCCATACACCAGCGGCAGACTGCTCATCAGGACGATGCGGGACCGTGGCAAGGCAGGGAGCAACGCGGCGGGCTGCTGCGACGTTTGGGCAGACGCCGCGCTTTGCGCAGGCCGCGGCGAACATGCGCTGCTCGCCAGCAGCAAACATGCCATGGCAACATTCATGGAAGGCCGCACTATTGCTGGCGCGCAGACGGGGGGCTGGTTTCAGGGTTTGGTTGCAACTCGCCGACCACCGGCGTCTGGCCACCCGGGCTGTTCTGTGTCCCCTCGGCGGGCAGATCGGGCACCACGCCCAGATCGACCAGAGGTTCGCTGGCGGCAGGCGGCTGGACGACCGGCGCGATTGCAGGTTCGATATCACCGGGCTGGGCACCCGCGATATCCTCCACCGGCGCGTCGCCGCCCGCACGCTGCAACAGCATGTCAGCCAGCGCCACCATGACCAGCACGGCAAAAATCCCGGCGATGCCGATCTGGAGCCGGTGCATGGTCGGGTTGCCCCCGGGGACGCGGGTTTTATCAGTGGCCATGCGCGGCAATATAGGTCAATCCTTTAGCCAGGGGAAGACCGGCAAGCCTTTGGCGCGCAACCAGTCGGCATTGTACAGCGTCGACAGATACCGGAAGCCGGTGTCGCACAGGATGGTGACAACGCGCGATCCCTTGCCCAGCATCAGCCCAAGCTCTACAGCACCAGCCACATTGATGCCCGATGACAGGCCCAGGCACAGCCCTTCTTCCTTGAGCAGCCGTTGCACCCAATACATCCCGACCTCATCGGAAATGCGAAACTGCGTGTCGACCGGCGCATCGTCAAGATTGCCGGTGATCCGCCCCTGCCCGATGCCCTCGGCCACCGATGACCCTTCGGCCTTGAGCTCGCCGTTGGCGTAGTAATTGAACAGCGCTGCACCATGCGGATCGGTGAGTGCGATGGTCACCTTCTCGTCATGCGCCTTGAGCCCCATGCCGACGCCTGCAATCGTGCCCCCGGTGCCCGCAGCGCAGGTGAACCCATCGATGCGGCCCTCCATCTGCGCCCAGATTTCCTCTGCCGTCCCCTCGATATGCGCGCGGCGGTTGGCGATATTGTCGAACTGCTGCGCCCAGACCGCGCCGGGAGTTTCTTCGGCCAGACGGCGCGAGGTGTGGACGAAATGGCCAGGGTTGGAATAGGGCGCGGCGGGCACCAGCACCAGTTCAGCCCCCAGCGCGCGCAACGTGTCCATCTTCTCCTTGGACTGGGTCTCGGGCATGACGATGATGGTCTTGTAGCCCTTGGCGTTGGCGACCAGCGCCAGACCAATACCGGTATTGCCCGCCGTCCCCTCGACAATGGTGCCACCGGGCAACAGCGTGCCGCGCTCCTCGGCATCGCGCACGATATAAAGCGCGGCGCGATCCTTCACCGAAGCGCCGGGATTAACATATTCGCACTTGCCAAAGATATCGCACCCCGCAGCCTGGCTGGGTCCGGCGAGGCGGACCAACGGCGTGTTACCGATAAGGTCGAGGGTGCTGGGGGTGGTGGTCATCGACAGATAGATAGCCACGCACCGTCAGAGCAGCAAGCGAGTTGGTATTG
>JBBQXX010000008.1:0-27774 GCA_038209235.1 Sphingomonadales bacterium
GGTCCTCCGGGAGGGTGTTCGACCAATCAAACCATCTCTGAATCGAAGAAGAACAGCGCCTGGCTGATCGCGGCGCGCACCGTGTTGCGGTGGAAGGGCTTGGTGATCAGGAAGGCCGGTTCGGGCCGCTCGCCGGTCAGCAGGCGTTCTGGAAAAGCGGTGATGAAAATTACCGGGACCTGAATTTCGCGCAGGATATCCGACACCGCGTCGATGCCAGAACTGTCATCGGCCAGCTGGATGTCGGCCAGCACCAGACCCGGCTTGTCACGCAGCGCCTGTTCGACCGCCTCATCGCGGGTGACCGCGATACCGGTCACGTCATGGCCCAGATCGCGCACGATGGTTTCGATATCCATCGCGATGATTGGCTCGTCTTCGATGATCAGCACTTTTGCCTTGATCTGGCTGTCGATCTCGTTGAGCGCATCGTTTACCAGCCCGGACACCTTGCGGTCATCCAGCCCCATAAGATAGGCCGCATCGGCGTTGGAAAAGCCTTCCATCGCGGTCAGCAACAGCGCCTGACGCGATATCGGCGGGATGCGGCGCAGGCGCTGCTGCGCCAGCAGACGGCGAGCGTCGTCATCGACATCGGGATAGGCATCAAAGCTGTCGGATTCGTGCCGCTCATCATGCGTCGAACTCCAGATCACCTGAAACACCCGGTACAGTCCCAGCCGTGCATCGACATCGCTGGGGAACTGGTCTGGAGCCGCGATAATCGCCTGCAACGTCGCCTTTACATAGGCATCGCCGTGGTGCTGATCGCCAGCCAGAGCCCGGCTGTAGCGTCGCAGGAGAGGAAGATGGGGAGCAAGCATCTGGCCCAGGGACATGTATTGAACCTCCTTCAGGATTACGCAGTCTCTATGGCTTTTGGCAGCCAGTGTCAAAATAGTGTCGGCAAGAATGCAAACTGGATGTGAAAGGTGGCGAACCCAACCGCAGGGAAGGAACAATCTGCGCCGCAGTTTGTTTCCTCCTTCATGACGTTTTTGCGCATTCCCTCACAATTTTGCGGGCTTGGCAGGGACTGGACGGCTTGCTAAGTCCCATTTGGGGCCGGAAATTCAACAGGCGGGATGGGATGCTTGTGCATCGTGATAATGACGATAAATCTGACACCGGCAAGATGAGCGGCAAGCCGCGTCTTTTTTCAGTCGACCCCGCCCCGGAAATTCATGATAACATTGGCGAGAGCGCTTCGGATCAAAACCAGGAGGGTGATGACACTGGCGGCTACGACAGCGGCAAGACCAACCTGATCGGCGATGCGCTCAAATCGGTTTATCAGCGGACTTTGGAAGAGGATATCCCAGACGATTTCCTGGACTTGCTCAAGCAGCTGAAATAATGCCTGAAACAACCCGAGGGGCATCCGGATTGCTTGCCCCGCTCGCCCGGCTTTCCATAGGCACACGGCTTTTCCTCATTCTGGCAATTGCGCTTCTGCCGCTGGCTTTTGGTGCTGTGGTCGCCAACACCAGCCTGACCGAAACCGCCAACCAGGAACGCGACCGGATGCTGCAGAAAAATGTCGATGAAGCCGCGTTGCGGCTGAATGCAGCCATCGAAAATGACTTGGCCACCATCAGCGCTGCTGCGACACAGATTGCGCTGGGCGAAGACCCCGCCAAGGTCTGCATGAACCTGCGTGAACAGCTGGGGCCTGAACAAACCCGCTTTTCCGCGCTGCTTTATGCGCGCGACAGTGGCCTGCCTGCCTGTCAGGTTGGCGCTGCGCCGCTGGCGCTGCGTCAGGCCGGAACCCGGCCCGATGTTCCGCCCGCTGCGCTTTCGGCGGCGTCCGACGGCGCGGTGTTTGCAAAGCGCGGCCGCGTTTCGGCGGCTCGCGCGCTGGCGTTCTATTCCGCAAACAGCCTGTACAGGTTGGCCGATCCGGTTGACGATGTGCCGCTGTCGCAGTTTGAATTGCGCTACGAGACCGATACCCTGCCGCTGACGCGCATTCCTGCAACCTGGCAGCGCCGGTTGAATGCCCAGATGACCGGCCAGGACACGATCGCGGGGTTGACGCTGGACCTGCGCTTTGTGATGCCGAAGAAGACGCCGCCTGAGTTTTTGGCGCAAATCCTGCCGTTCCTCACCGTGCTGGCAGCGGCGGTCATCGGCTGGCTGGTGGTCAAGTTCATGCTGATATCGCCGCTCAGTCAGCTGCAACGCAAGGTGCGGCAATACGAGACCGGCGAGCGGCTGACCCCGATGGACCGAACGGCCTTCAATGCCAGCGAAATTCAGGAGCTGGACCAGGGTTTCGTCGCATTGGCGCACCGGGTTTCGGTCGATCGAAAGGCGCTGGACGAGGGGCTGAAACAGCAGATCATGCTGACCCGCGAGGTGCACCACCGCGTCAAAAACAACCTGCAGATCATCGCCAGCCTGATCAACCTGCACGCCCGCACCGCCGATTCCGATCAGGCTAAGCTCGCGTATGGCAAGATCCAGCGCCGCGTCGATGCTCTTGCAGTGGTGCATCGCAACCATTTTGCCGGAACCGAGCACAATGAAGGCATCAACCTGCGCGCGCTGGTTGGCGAACTGGCGGGTAGCTTCGAACACTCTGGTGCCGTTGCCAACAGCCCGGATATCATGGTCGATATCGACAACGTGCATGTCAGCCAGGATGTCGGAGTGCCAATCGCCTTCCTGCTAACCGAGGTTCTCGAGTTGATCCACCTGACCCGCCCCGAGGCACCGATCCGGATTTCGGCAACCCGGCTGGCTGAAGATCCCGGCAAGATCACGCTGCGCGTCGCGTCACCCGCGCTCGGACCCAACGCGGAGCTGGAAGCGATGCTGGCCGATGGCATCGACCGGGTGATGACTGGCCTTGCCCGGCAACTGCGCTCGCCGCTGAAGCGCGATACAGCGTTCGAGTGCATCGCAATTGCCGTGCCGGTGTTTGTGGCGGCTAAGATTTAGCGGCGGCTGCAAAATAGCGCGCACGGAAAGCCTCGCCAAACGCTGCCAGTTGCCCGCCGCCAATCGCAGCACGCATCGCGGCCATCAGGTCCTGATAGAAATGCAGGTTGTGCTCAGTCATCAGCATTGCGCCGAGCATCTCGCCCGATTTGACCAGATGGTGCAGATAGGCCCGGCTCGAACGGGTGCATGCGGTGCAACCGCAATCCCCGTCCAGCGGTGCAGTGTCCTCGGCGTGGCGCGCATTGCGAATATTGATCGGGCCGTCCCAGGTGAACGCCTGCCCGTTGCGGCCCGAACGCGTCGGCAGCACGCAATCGAACATATCCACCCCGCGCTCGACCGCGCCGACCAGATCGTCTGGCTTGCCCACGCCCATCAGATAGCGGGGGCGATCTTCGGGCAGCTGCCCCGGTGCGTAATCGAGCACGCCAAACATTGCCTGCTGCCCTTCACCGACCGCCAGCCCGCCAATGGCATAGCCGTCAAAGCCGACTTCGCGCAGGGCATCGGCGGATTGCCGCCGCAATCCCTCGTCCAGCGAGCCTTGCTGGATGCCGAACAGCGCAGCGCGGGCGGCATGATCAATGCCCGCATCAAAGCCCTCGCGTGATCGCCGCGCCCAGCGCATCGACCGCTCCATCGCAGCTGCCTGAACGTCGCGGGTTTCGCTTGCAGCCACCAGCTGATCGAACGCCATGACGATGTCCGAGCCAAGCAGCCGCTGGATCTCCATCGATCGTTCGGGGCTGAGAAAATGCCGCGAACCATCGAGATGGCTCTGGAAAGCGACGCCCTCTTCGGTAATCTGGGTCAAAGCCGACAGGCTCATCACCTGGTAGCCGCCGCTGTCGGTCAGGATCGGGTGCGGCCAATCCATGAAGCGGTGCAGACCGCCCAGCCGATCGACCCGGTCCGCTCCGGGGCGCAGCATCAGGTGGTAGGTGTTACCCAGGATGATGTCCGCACCCAGCGCGCGCACCTGTGCCGGCTTCATTCCCTTGACCGTTGCGGCGGTGCCAACGGGCATGAAGGCGGGCGTGCGGATGGTGCCGCGCTGCATCGCAATCTCCCCCACCCGCGCCTTGCCGTCGCGCGCGGTGATTGAAAAGGCAAATCTGGGCGGGGTCTGGGTCATGGCTCGCGGACCACTAGCGGCTTTGCCGACGATGGGCAAAGGTTTGACGATTCGCCCGGTTTATGCGACCTTTCAAGCCAGCCTCAGACCTGCAGGAGCATGCCCGCCAATGTTGCAACACCGCCAGCTTACCGCGCTTGCCGCATCGTTGATCACCGCAGCATCGCTCGCTGCCTGTTCGGCAGACAAGCCCGCTGTGACCGAAGACACCAGCGCCGAGGCGATCGGCAAGGCCGCTACCGAACTGGCCGCGATGGAAAAATGCTTCGGTATTGCGCTCGCCAAGCAAAACGATTGCGCTGCCGGGCCAGGCACCAGCTGCGCAGGCACATCCTCGGTCGATTATCAGGGCAATTCGTGGAAATTTACCGAAGCGGGCCAATGCGAGACAATCGGCGGATCCCTGATCGAGGTTGCCGATAACGATCCGCCGGTCCCGGCCAAGGGTTGATCTGCGCTACTCGGCAGGCTCTGATTGCACCTCGCCAGCGGGGGTCTCTTCGACCTTTTCGGGTGGGACTTTGGCTGCCCGCCGATCGGTAATCCAGATCGCCAGGATGCTGATCTCGTAAAGCAGGATCAAGGGAATCGCGAGCATCAGCTGCGAGACCACATCGGGCGGGGTCAGCACCGCAGCGACGATGAAGGCAGCGACAATCATGTAACGCCGCACGCTGATAAGTTGCGCGCGCGAGACGATGCCGGCGCGGTTAAGCAGCATCAGCAGCACCGGCAGCAGGAAGCTGATCCCGAAGGCCAGGATAAACTGCATCACCAGCGACAGATAAGCATCGGTGCTGGGCAATGCCTCAACCTGGAGTCCGCCCGATTCGCCTTGAAACTGCAAGAAAAAGTGAAAGGCGGTGGGCATCACCACATAATAAGCCAGCGCAGCGCCTGCGGTGAACAGCACCGGGGTGGCCAGAATGAACGGCAGCAGCGCGCGCTTTTCCTTGCGGTACAACCCCGGTGCGACGAACGCCCACAACTGGTTGGCGATAATCGGAAACGCCACGCAGAACGCCGCAAACATCGCCACCTTTACCTGGACGAAAAATGCCTCGTACAGCTTGGTGTAGACCAGCCGCCCGTTGCCATCGCCAAAGGCCTCCTTCAACGGCACCACAAGAAAAGCGAAGATGTGTTCGGAAAAATAAAAGCACACGGCAAACGCCGCGAGCAGCGCGATCACGCAGCGCACCAGGCGCTGGCGCAGTTCGATCAGATGATCGAGCAGCGGAGCCTTGGAAGCATCGACATCGTCTTCGATCGCGCTCATCGCTCGCCCTCGTTGGCCGCAGTGGCCGGCGACGCCAGCAGTGCCGCAGGCGGCACAACCGGTGGCACAACTTCAGAACCGGGCTTACCGTTGTTGGCGACCGATTCGGCGGTCGGCGGCGGCAGCGGTTGCGTTGAGGGAACCGGGGCAGCAACGGCGTGCTCGCGCATGATGCGCTCGTTATCCGCCTTCCACTTCTTCTCCATTTCCTCCAGCTCAACCTCACGCACCATGGCATCCACGCCGGTGCGGAAGTGGCGCACCACTCCCTTGGCCTTGCCGACCAGCTGGCCGACCTTGTAAAGCGCGCGCGGCAAATCCTTCGGGCCAATCACCACGATCGCCACGATGATGATCATCAGCAACTCGGTCGATCCGATGTCCATCATGACATGGTGACGCTTCCGTTAGAGGCGCTGAGGTAGGCCAGCTTCAAACGCAGCCGGTTCAACCGGGCTTGCGTTCTTCGTTCACATTGGAGTTGGCGGTGCCATCGATGGTACGCGAAGGCGGCGCTTCGATCTGCGCCACCGGGCGGACGGGCTTGGCTGGCTCTTCGTCCTCTGCCATGCCCTTCTTGAAGCTCTTGATGCCCTTGGCGACATCACCCATGATTGATGAAATCCGGCCACCGCCGAACAGCAGCACGATGATGACGAGCACTATAACCCAGTGCATCAGGGAAAACGATCCCATGGCAAATCTCCTGAAAGCCCGCCCTTATCTAGGCCTGATCGCTGCCGGTTTCCAGCAATGAATCGTATTCTTCTTCCGTCGGCGCGGCCTCATCGGTGGCAAGCGCGCCTTCCAGCGCCAGATCGACGGGGTCCAGCAGCCCCGCTGCACGCAAATCTTCGATGCCGGGCAGGTCTCGGCGAGAGGTGAGCCCGAAATGCGTCAGGAAGCCGGGGGTAGTGGCGTAAACCAGCGGCCTGCCGGGTGCCTCGCGGCGTCCGGCGGGGGTCACCCAGCTTGCTTCCATCAACACATCGATGGTGCCCTTGCTGACCTGCACCCCGCGGATCGCCTCAATCTCGGCGCGGCTTACCGGCTCGTGATAGGCGATGATCGCCAGCGTTTCAGTGGCGGCGCGCGAGAGCTTGCGGGTCTGCTCGGTCTCCCGCCGCAGCAGCCAGGCAAGATCGGGCGCGGTCTGGAAATGCCAGCGCCCGCTGCGCTCGACCAGTTCGATGCCGCGCCCGGTATAATCGGCTTGCAGGCTTGCCAGCGCGGCTGCGATATCGGCATCCGCGCCGATCTGTGCCACAAGGTCAGCCATGCTCTGCGGCTGGTGCGCGGCGAACAGGGCCGCCTCAATCGCGCGCACCACAGGGTCGATCTGGCTCATCGGGGACAGCGCACCATCAGCGGAGCGAAGGCTGCATCCTGCGCCAGCTCCACCCGGCCCTGCCGCGCCAGTTCGAGCAGCGCCAGAAAGGTCGATGCAGTGGCTGACCGGTGCAGATCGGCCGGGGCACCTTCGGGCAAGAACGCCTTGAGGTCGGTCCACTCGAGTGCGGTGCCCAGCATCAAGGACAGCCGCGAAAGAGCGTCTTCCAGCGTCATCACCCGGCGCGACTTGACGATGTGGATCACCGGCTGGTTGCGCAGCTTGACCCGGCCATAGCCGCTCAGCAGATCGAACAGGCTGCACTCGTGGCGCGTCCGGGTCAGCACCCGCAGCCCTTCGCCCTGGCCATGCGCAAACACATCTCGGCCCAGCCGGTCGCGCGCCAGCAGCCGACCTGCCACCTCGCGCATCGCCATTAGCCGCTGTAGCCGCAGTTGCAGCCGCAACGCCAGTTCCTCAGGCGAGGGCTCGATCCCCGGATCGCCGGGCAGCAACAACGCCGATTTTAAATAGGCGAGCCATGCGGCCATCACCAGATAATCGGCCGCCAACTCCAGCTTCAGGCTGGTCGCGCTTTCGATAAAACCCAGATACTGGTTGGTAAGATCAAGGATCGATATCTGCCGCAGATCAACCTTCTGCCGCCGCGCCAGATCAAGCAGAAGGTCAAGCGGCCCTTCCCAGCCATCGACATCGATCAGCAGCGCCTCTGCGGCCGCTGTAGCGGCAGGAACGGGCAGCTTAAAGAAAATATAGTCGCCATCGGGCGGAGCGACGACGGGTTCGCCTTCGCTCACGCCCTGCATCACACCAATGCCAGCAGCGCATCGCGCCGCGCGATCAGATCGCCTTGCCGCGACCAGTCGGTTGCCGGATTGATCGCGGCACGGGCACGGTCCAGCCGCGCGCGCGACGCCTCCGAAATATCGGGCAGCGCGTTGGCAATCGCAACCATCTCGTCCATCCGCGCCCAGCAATTAAGGGCGATATCGCATCCCGCCGCCACGGCGCCTGCCGCACGGTCCGGCACATCGCCTTGCAGCGCCCTCATGTCGAGATCATCGGACAGCAGCAGCCCGTCAAAACCAATGCGCCGACGGATAATATTCCCGATGATCCAAGGCGAATACGTTGCGCAGCGTTCGCTGTCCCACGCCTCGAACAGGATATGGCCGGTCATGCCGATTTCTGCGTCGGCCAGCGCGCGAAACGGTGCGATATCCTGCTCCAGCGCAGCATCGCTGGCGGTGACCCGTGGCAATTCGGTGTGGCTGTCGACCATCGCGCGGCCATGGCCCGGCATATGCTTGATCGTGCCCAGCACCCCGCCGCGCCGCAGCCCATCGAGCATCGCACGGCCCAGCGCGGCAACGCGCATCGGCTCCTGACCCAGCGCGCGGTCACCGATAGCCGGCGTGCCGCCGGGGATGGCGACATCGAGCAACGGCAGGCAATCGACGGTGATGCCGACTTCGGCAAGATCGAGCGCCAGCGCCTCGGCATTGATCCGTGCCGCCTCGATGGCACTGACCGGAGCCACGTCATACAATCGGTCGAAAGCTGCGCCGGGCGGGAACGCGAGCCAGTGCGGCGGCTTCATCCGGCTGACCCGGCCGCCTTCCTGATCGATCAGGATCAGCAACCGGTCATCGCCGTGCAGGGCACGCAAGCTGTCGGTCAGTGCGCGCAGCTGGTCACGATTGTCGATATTGCGCCCGAACACGATGTATCCGGCAGGCGCGCTTTGCGTAAAGAAGGCGCGCTCGTCATCGCTCAGACTGAGCCCCGCAAGGCCAAAAATAACCGGTTTCATCGCTGCAATGTCGCGGATACCGGCGGTGAAATCAACGTACCACCAGACAGTTTTGCCCAGCTTTCTTGAGCGTATCGCACACTGACATCGCGCTGGCGGGGCTGTCGAGCACTACACTGAGGCGAAACACCGTGCCGCCATCGACGGTCGCCTGCACGATGCGGCGGTTGAGGCCGCTCAATATGCTGTGCCGCTGGCTAAGTGTCGACCAGCCTGCCAGCGCGCTTGCCTCATCGGTATAAGCGCCCAGTTGCACCAACGCGCTGCCCGCAGGCGGCGGCGCGCCAGCCGCGTCGGCAAGCTGACCCTGCGGCTGTTCGCCTTGGCTGACCGCAAAGCTGGCATCGCCGGTGCCTTCGACTTTCTGTTCCTGCGGATCTTTGGGGAGCACCTTGTAATCGCCCTTCGGCGCGGCGATCAGGCTGCCATCGCCTTCGGGCGCGCCGCCCCTGCCGCCGATCCATAAAACGCCTGTCAGCACAATCGCCAGCGCGACCAGGCCAAGCAGGATGAATCCCATGATCTTGCCGGTCGACCCGTCATCGCTGCCCCCGTCATCTGCGGATTCGAGCCAGGGCAACCGATCATCGTCGGTGTCCAGTCCCAGCGACTGACTCCGAAGATCATCATCCATGCCATCTTCCAACCGATTGCTCATTCACCGCCCCAATTGCCTTCGCGCGTCCACCGGCGATTTGCGCCGCTACATCTGCGTAGCCGCCTCCACCGCCATCAGTGCCAGACCGTTGGCGATAACCTGCCCGATATTCTGGACCAAGAAAAGCCTCGCAGAACTCGTCTGTTCATCATGCGTCATTACGATACGCTTGTCTGGCCTGTCATTACCCAGATTGAAGAAGGCATGAAACGCCGCTGCAAGGTCACCCAGATAGAACGCGACCCGGTGCGGCTCACGGCTTAGCACCGCCGACTCGACGATTCGCGGGAATTGCGCGGCCATCGCAACCAGCGCCTGCTCCTCTTCGCCCAGCAGGCTGAGATGATCGGCGGACGCGCTCAGACCTTCGGCATCTGCCTTGCGCATGATCGAATGGATACGGGCGTGCGCGTATTGCACATAGAAAACCGGGTTGTCCTTCGAGGCTTCGACCACCTTTTCGAAGTCGAACTCCATCTGTGCATCGGCCTTGCGGGTCAGCATCGTGAAGCGGACGGCATCCTTGCCGACTTCGTGCACGACTTCGGCTAGCGTCACGAAATTGCCCGAGCGCTTCGACATCTTGAGCGGCTCGCCGCCGCGCATCAGCTTGACCATCTGCACCAGCCGCACATCGAAGCGGGCGGGTCCTTCGGGCCGGTCCTGCGTCAGCGCAGCGACCGCTGCCTTGATCCGCTTGACGGTCCCGGAATGGTCTGCCCCCCAGATATCGATCAGCTGGTCGGCGCTTTGGGCTTTCTGGTAATGATACGCCAGGTCCGCGCCGAAATAGGTCCAGCCGCCATCCGATTTGCGGATCGGGCGGTCCTGATCATCACCAAATGCGGTCGATCGGAACAGCGGCAGTTCGACCGGCTCCCAGTCCTCGATCAGCTTGCCCTTGGGCGCTTCCAGAACGCCATCATAGACCAGCCCACGCGCACGCAAAACTGCCTCGGCGGCCTCGGGCTTGCCCGCTGCCTGCAATTCGGCCTCGGACGAGAACACGTCATGATGGATGCCGAGCAGCGCCAGATCGGAGCGGATCAGGCTCATCATCTCTGCCACCGCAGCCACGCGGAACATTCCCAGCCACTCGGCTTCGGGGGCATCGACCACGTCATCGCCGAGGTCTTTGGCGAGATTCTGCGCGAGCGGGACCAGATAGTCGCCCGGATACAGCCCCTCGGGCACATCACCTGAGACCTTGCCAAGCGCCTCGCAATAACGCCAGTGGACCGAGCGGGCGAGGACATCGACCTGACCACCGGCATCGTTGATATAATATTCGCGGATCACCTTGTGGCCCGAATATTCGAGCAATGTCGCCAGCGCATCGCCAACCACTGCGCCGCGGCAATGGCCCATATGCATCGGCCCGGTGGGGTTGGCCGAGACATATTCGATGTTGACGGTCACGCCCTTGCCCAGATCGGACCGGCCATAATCGGCGCCAAGGTCGGCAATGGCGTGCAGTTCGCTGATCCACGCCGACGGTGCGAGTCGCAGGTTCAGAAAGCCTGGCCCGGCGATTTCAATGCCTGTTACCTCGCCCACCTTTTCAAGCTCGGCCTTGATCGCTTCGGCCAACACGCGCGGATTGATGCCCGCAGGCTTGGCGAGCACCATCGCAGCGTTGGTGGCCAGATCACCGTGCGCAGGATCGCGCGGCGGCTCGACGGTCAACGCGCTGCGATCCAGCGCTGCGGGCAGCGCGTCGCTGGCCTCCAGCGCGTCGAGCGCTGTGTGCAGATGCTGGGTGAAGCGGGTGTAAAGCGTCATGGGTCGAGCCTTGTCTTGCTGATTCTCTCCCCTGACGGGAAGAGGGCTGCCCAACCTCATCGCGTCGCGTTGTATTGCAGCTGGTCACCAGTCAGCTGGAAACCGACGAGCAGTTCAAAGCTGGTGCGCTGCAGCGCGCTGCGCACCTCGGGGATCGACAGCGGATCGATCGCCGCATCGGGATCGCCCGACTTGCGCCGGCGCGTGATGCGTTCGCGGATATCTTCAGGCAGTGTCGCTGCTGCCTTGCTTATAAAGCCTGCGCCGGTGCCCTTGGCTTCGGCGCGATAAGACCCATCGCCAAAGTTCAGCGTGACTGAACCCAGCCGCTTGGCGACCACCGTGTTGCCACCGCGCATGATCGTCGAGAAATATGGCAAGGTCACGGTGCGCTGGCCGCGATTGTCACTGCGGCGGCCCAGCACGTCGAAGCCTGCGGTCGCATAAATTTCGGCGCCGGCCTCATCGCAGGTGCTGCGCACATTGGTGATCGTTGCGACCACATCGATCGCGCTGGCATCGCGGCTGGTGGCCGGATTGAACACGGTCACATCACCGGTATGTTCCGGGATCGCAACATTGGGACACGCCGACAAGGTAGAGCTGACTCCTACGCCCGAATCGAGCACCAGCTGGTTTTTTTCCGCGCAGGCCGAAAGCCCCAGCAGCGCCAGCCCTGCGCCCAAAACGGCGACTGGCCGAACCGCAACCGACCAAACGGCTACCGGCGATTTCTTGGGCAGTTGTGGCATATGCAAACGAAAATCCTTAAAGGCCATGAAGCATCGTCCCTTATCTGCCCATGTGGTCCAGCGCAACGGCCAGATTCTTTGCCCCGGATGCCAATCGAGATACTTTCCACCGCGCGCCGCTTGGCCTAAGACCGTCGAGCAATTAGGAAAGCAAAGCTGAACATGACCGAAACCACTCCCTCCCCTCATTCGGCCACGCCGCTGTTGGTCAAGATCGCCTCGCCTCGCGGCTTTTGCGCAGGCGTTGACCGCGCTATCGAAATTGTCGAACTGTCGCTGCACAAATATGGCGCACCGGTCTATGTCCGGCATGAGATCGTCCACAACAAGTTCGTTGTCGACAGCCTGAAGGCCAAGGGCGCGATTTTCGTCGAGGAACTCGATGAGGTGCCCGATGGTGTGCCGGTGGTGTTTTCCGCGCACGGCGTACCCAAGGCGGTGCCGCACAAGGCGGCCGAACGCGGTCTCAACTATCTTGACGCCACCTGCCCGCTGGTATCCAAGGTCCACCGTCAGGCTGAGCGCCACGTCGAGGCGGGTCGGCACATCATCTTTGTCGGCCACAGGGGTCATCCCGAGGTGATCGGCACATTCGGTCAGGTCGAGCCGGGTCATATGACCCTGGTAGAGACCGTCGCCGATGTCGCGGCATTGCAGCCCGAAGATGAAAGCAAACTTGCTTTCCTCACGCAAACAACGCTGTCGGTCGATGACACTGCGGAGATCGTTGCTGCACTGCGCGCGCGCTTCCCCGCTCTGGTCGGGCCGAAGGCAGAAGACATCTGCTATGCGACATCCAACCGTCAGGCCGCAGTAAAGGCGATGACGGCAGGTTGCGACCTGATTTTGGTCATCGGCGCCCCGAACAGCTCGAACTCGCTGCGCCTGGTCGAGGTCGCCGAGCGAGAAGGAACCCGGTCCATGCTCATCCAGCGTGCTGCCGAAATCGAGCTGCGCTGGTTCGATGGGGTGCGCACCCTGGGCCTGACGGCGGGGGCCTCTGCCCCCGAAGTGCTGGTGCGCGAAGTGATTGATGTGCTGTCGCGGCATTTCGAAGTCACCGAGGAAAAGGTCAAGACCGTCGATGAACGGATCACCTTCAAGCTGCCGCGTGCGCTGGCCGCAGAGGCCGATGCTGCCTGATGGCGGTCTACACGCAGGTCAGCGCCGAGGTGATGACGCAGTTTCTGGGCGATTATGACACCGGCGAACTGATCAGCTTCAAGGGCATTGCCGAAGGCGTGGAGAACAGCAATTTTCTGGTCGAAACGCGCGGCGGTGCCAATGGTCACCGCTTTATCCTGACGCTGTACGAAAAGCGCGTTGATCCAGGCGACCTGCCGTTCTTCATGGCGCTGCTCGACCATCTGGCAGCACGCGGCTGCCGTGTGCCGCGCGCCATAGCTGACCGGCACGGGGTGCAGATCAAACAGCTCGCCGGACGCCCCGCCTGCCTGATCGAGTTTCTCGAAGGGGTTTCGCTCAGCACCCCCAGCCCTGCCCAGGCTGATGCGGCAGGCGCTGCGCTGGCGGCAATGCATCACGCGGTAACAGACTTTGCCGGCACCCGCGCCAACAGCATGGGGATTGCTGCATGGCATGATCTGGCCAGCCGCTGCGCCGGTCAATGGCAGCAGATCGATCCGGCTTTGGAAGCGCTGGTAGCGCGCGAGATGGAGCATCTTGCCGCCCATTGGCCCGCCGACCTGCCGCAATCGGTGATCCATGCCGATCTGTTCCCGGACAATGTGCTGATGCTGGGCGACACCGTCAGCGGCCTTATCGATTTCTATTTCTCGTGCAGCGATATGCGCGCTTATGATCTGGCGGTGACGCACAGCGCGTGGTGCTTCAGCGGCGATGGCCGCAGCTTCGACCACGCCCTGTCGCGCGCGCTGCTGGCTGGATATCGCGCCGCTTTCGCGCTGGAAGATGCTGAAATCGCAGCGCTTCCCATTCTGGCACGCGGCGCTGCCTTGCGCTTTACTTTAAGTCGCGCGTATGACTGGATCAACACGCCCGCCGATGCACTGGTTACCCGCAAGGACCCGATGGCCTTTGCCCGGCGGCTTATGTTTTATTCCGATCCCGCGCATGCAGGCCTGTTTGCCTGACCGGCGCTGCGGATCGCGGGGCAACGGATTGACGCGCGATGAAGACAGTCGAGATCTTTACCGATGGCGCCTGCAAGGGCAACCCCGGCCCCGGTGGCTGGGGCGCGATCATCCGCTATGGCAAGCACGAAAAAGAACTGTCGGGTGGTGAGGCGGACACCACCAACAACCGCATGGAAATGCTCGCCGCGATCCGCGCGCTCGATACGCTGATCGAGCCGTGCAACGTCATCCTCCACACCGACAGCACCTATGTGAAAGACGGCATTACCAAATGGGTCGATGGCTGGCAGCGCAACGGCTGGAAAACCGCTTCCAGAAAGCCGGTGCGCAACGCCGATCTATGGCACGAACTGATCGCAGCGGTGGCGCAGCATCAGATCGACTGGCGCTGGGTCAAGGGTCACTCGGGCCACCCGGAAAATGACCGCGCCGACCGACTCGCCAGTGACGCTGCGGACGCAGCGCGGGGTTGATTTGGGCGGGGGTAGAACAAAACCCGCTAACAATCTCGAGCCCGTTCTCCGGCGAAAGCCGGAGCCCACCAGTCAGATCGTGCTACAAACCCTCCCATTCCGGCTTTCGCCGGAAAACAGATGATGGGAGGAGCGGGCAGGAGCGATCAGCTGTTGTCTTCGACCGGAGCTTCCGGGCCATTCTTCTTGATCGATTCGATAGCATTCCTGGCAGAGGCCTTGCTGGCATAGCCTTCGGTCGAAAACATAACCTCCGAATTGAACTTGAACCGCACCCGGAACTCTCCGGCCTTGTCCTTGTAGATTTCAAAATTGTGCGCCATCGATTCGCCTCCCCAAGATAGGCTTCAAGATTATAATGGATGTGGCTTGCTGGCCAGCACGCTCAACCCAGCCTTGCCGGATCATACAATTTCGCATCGACCCGCTCCAGCATCGGGTCCGGGGTGAGGCCGAGCAGGATCGAGGCTGCAAGCTTGGCTGCGGCAGGCGCTGTCTGGATGCCGAATCCGCCCTGGCCTGCCAACCAGAAAAAGTCGGGACCGTCGCTGGCAAATCCGATCAGCGGCAGGCGATCAGGTGCAAAGCTGCGTTGCCCGGCCCAGCGGTGCTCGACCGCCTCGATCCGCCAGTCGACCACCTGCTGGAAGCGGTCGATGGCCAGCGCCATGTCGAGCTCATCGGGTGCGCTGTCAGCAGCAGGTTCAGGCGTCTCGTCGTGCGGGCTGAGCCACAACCGCCCGGCCTCCGGCTTGAAATAATAGTCGCCGCGCACCCCCAAGGTCAGCGGCAGATTGACAGGTGCAGCAGGGTTGGTCCGCATCTGCAGCACGGTGCGACGATACGGCTGCACCCCAAGCGGCCTGACCCCGGCCCGGATCGCCACCGGATCGGCCCAAGCTCCCGCTGCGTTCACCAGGGTTCTGGCGGTCACCTGCTGATCGCCCAGTTCGAGCACCCAGCCTGCCGATCCGTGCTGTGCAGCAAGCACCGGCGAGCGCAAGGCAAGCCCCGCCCCGGCGCGGCGCGCGGTGGCAAGATAGGCCTGATGCAACGCGCCAACGTCGATATCGCAGCAATCCGGCTCGAATATGCCCGCGACGATATCGGCGGCCAAGCCCGGCACCTGCGCCACAAGCGCGGCGCGATCGCGCGGTTCCATGCGCACGCCTGTGCCCGCAAACGATGTCTGGAATTTGCCGAGCAGGTGCAATTCGTCGCCGCGCGCCAGTGTCAGCGCGCCGCGCGGACCCAGAAAACTGCGATCGCCATAGCCGGGCGGAGGCGATGCCAGCCATGGCCCGGACGCGGTGGTCAGCGGCTGCACCTGCGGCCCGCCATAGCTTTCTGCCCAGAACGCCGCCGAGCGCCCGGTGGAATGATAGCCTGGCCGGTCCTCCGCTTCGGCGATCAACACCCGGCAGTGCGGCGCGATCTCGGCGGCAAGACTGGCCCCGGCGATCCCTGCGCCGATGATGACGACATCAAAGTCCGGCATCAGGCTGCAGCTCCGACCCTTTCGGTCGCAGGCCCGGCCACTTTGCGGGCGAGGAACTCGTCAATCGTCTGCAACACCTTGTCGCGGATCGGATCGGCCTCGCGCAGCACCTCGTGCCGCGCCTCTCGCCCGAAGCTGAGCATCTGCGCATCGGGAATGCGCGCAGCAGCCGCCATGGTTGCCTTGTTATCGACCAGCTGATCGGCGCTGGTGCCGATCAGCAGCATCGGCATTGGCACCGATTCCCAGCCGCCCGGCGCGTTGATCTTGCGCGTCGATTCATAGGCCCGCTCCACCCAGTGCCAGCTGGCAGGGCCCATCACCAGCTCGGGGCGCTGGCCCCACCAGTGCAGTTCATCTGCGTAACGGTCATTGTCGTGCGTCAGCAGGGTCTGGCGGATCGCCAGCGGCGATGCAGGCTTTTCGCTGACCTTCCACGCCGGCCGTTCAGGCTTGCCCAGGCCGCGCATCATCCGCGTGACCATATGGCCAAACGATACGGGCAGGCCCAGCCCCTTGAGTCCCAACATAGGCGCACTGAGCACGGCAGCGACCGGATCGATGCGTCGTTCGATGATGGCGCGCGCGATCAGGTGCCCGCCCATGCTGTGTCCAACGGCGATATGAGGGCCGGGCAGCGATGCCTTCCAGTCGGACCAAAATGCGCTGATATCATCGATCCACAAGGTGAAATCCTCGATATGTCCGACATATCGGTGATCGGACATCCGGCCGCTGCCGCCCTGCCCGCGCCAGTCGGCGGCGGTGACATTCCAGCCATGCGCCTGCCAGTGGACCAGGGTTTCAATGTACTTCTCATAGATATCGCCGCGACCCGGCATGAACAGGATCGAGCCACGCGGCTGGCCGGTTGCCATCAGATCGATCCGCCGCAGCGGCCAGCCATCGGCAGCCTGCCACGTGGTTTCGGTCGCATCGTCAGGAATTGCGCGGCGATCAATGGTTACTTTTTGGTAAGTCATCGTCGCTATACGCCTGAAACCATGGAAAACAGCCTTCTCGTCTACGGTCTGCTCGGCGCGTTGGCAATCGCGCTGTTGCATGCTGCCTATACCGACATAGTTCGCCGCGAGATCGAAGACTGGCTGACCGCCGGTATCGCACTGGCCGCGCCATTGTTCTGGCTGACGAGCGGTTTGTCCCTATGGCCGGACATGGCGCTGCAACTGGCGCTGGGCACAGGCGTGTTCGTGGTCTTTGCGCTGATTTTCGCCATCGGTGCGATGGGCGGCGGCGATGTGAAGCTGCTTGGCGCGATCGCCTTGTGGTTCCCCTGGCCGGTGATGCTGAAGGTCGCGATTGTCATGTCGCTGATCGGTGCGGTGCTGACCGTGCTGGTCGTCGCCATCCACAAAATTCGCCGCAAAGAAGGCCAGCCTGAGATTCCCTATGGCGTTGCGATCGCAATCGCGGCGCTTGGGCCGATTGGCCAACGGTTTCTTAACCATTTTGCCTGAAAACATAAATATTCTGAAGGACTTTGGGGGCCATCAACGTCATGGATAAACGGAAGATCATCCTGCTGGTAGGGGCGCTGATAGTTGCGCTTTGCACAGCATTTTTGGCCCGAAGCCTTTTTGCAGGCTCCGCAGCGCCGCAAGTGACAGCTGCTGTGCTGCAGGCCGCACCCACCGGCCCGCGCGTGCTTGTCGCAAATCGCTCATTGCCGGTCGGCACGATCATCACCCCGGACAGCGTGGCGTTCCAGCCCTGGCCGAGCGAACTGGTCGACAACGCCTATTTCCTTGAAGACAGCGCAAAGATTGAAACGCTGCTGGGCACAGTGGTGCGCAACCCGGTGACTGCTGGCCAACCGGTGACGCAGGGATCCCTGGTAAAGCCGGGTGATCGAGGTTTTCTGGCCGCGGCCCTTGGCCCCGGAATGCGCGCTGTGACCGTTCCCGTATCGGCGCGCACCGGCGTGGCCGGCTTCGTGTTTCCTGGCGACCGGGTTGACCTTGTGCTGACCCAGTCGGTCGAAGGTGAGGACGGCCCGGCGCTCAAGGCGTCTGAAACGATTGTCCGCAACCTGCGCGTGCTGGCCACCGACCAGCGTGTCGATGCCGAAAACGAGGAAGGCAAGACCGAGGTCATCGCCTTCACCACGGTAACCGTGGAAGCCACGCCCAAGCTGGCTGAAAAGATCGCGGTTGCCCAGACCATCGGCACGCTCAGCCTGTCGTTGCGCTCGATTGCTGACAATGAGGCGGAACTGGAGCGCTCAATTGCTGCAGGCGACGTCAAGATTCCCGAAGGCGCAGACCGCAGGGCGGAAAACAAGTTTCTCAAAACGCTCGCCACCCGGCCGGTCGATACCGACGTGACCTATGTGACCGGCGGTGATGTATCGCGCTTCCAGCGCCGCACAGTGCCCGCGCAGGGCAACCGTTCCCAGTCCGCTTTTGCAGGCCAGACGGTAAACTCTGGAGCCGGCGCCGGAGGCAGCAACAACCCCGGCATCGCCGCCGTCCGAATGGGCCCGGTCGTGCGCGTCGCACGCGGCAATACAGTCACCGAAGTACCGGTCGGAGGGAAATGACCATGCGTTTTTCCAGTATCTTCAAAGGCGCCCTGCTGTGTGGTGCGGTCATCGCAACCGGCACGCTGAGCGGCCTGGCCCCGCTGACCGGCAGCGCAGCAATCGCCCAGTCCGCCGCGCAGCGGCCCAGTGAAACGCTGGTGCTCTCGATCGGACGCGGCCAGCTGATCCAGTTGCCCGGCACGATGACCGATCTGTTCATCGCCGATACCGGGGTTGCCGATGTTCAGGTCAAATCCTCGCGGCAACTGTATGTGTTCGGCAAGGCTGGCGGCGAAACCACGCTTTATGCCAGCAATGCTGCTGGCCAGGTGGTCTATTCCGCCACCGTCCGCGTCGGATCGAATCTCGATTCGATCGATCAGATGCTCACGCTCGCCATGCCCGATGCCAAGGTGCGGGTCAGCACGTTGAACGGCGTGGTGCTGCTCACCGGAACGGTGGGTGCCCCGGTTGACAGCGCTGAAGCAGAGCGACTGGTGCAGGCATTTGTCGGTGACGGCGTCAAGGTGATCAGCCGCCTGCAAACGGCAACCCCGATGCAGGTCAACCTGCAGGTGCGCATCGCCGAGGTCAGCCGCTCGCTGGTCAAGGAGATCGGCGCCAACCTGCTGACCCGTGACCTGACTGGAGGCTTCCAGTTCGGTGTTGGCCGCAGCAGCCGCAACTTCGCCGCGATCAACAATACGCTGGATGTGACAACGCTGCCCAGGATCGACGCATCGACCCAGTTCGGCCTTCCCGCCGGCTCGCTGACCCTGCCGTTCAACCCTGCCACCGGCCAGTTCGTAACCGGCGGCACCACGACCGGTTTCAATCCCTCCAGTGGTATCCAGACCGCTGTGCAACTTGCAGGCAGGCTGTTTGGCGTCGATATCGCCAGCGCGTTCGATCTGGCCGAACAGGTCGGTCTGGTGACGACGCTGTCGCAGCCTAACCTGACCACCTTGTCAGGCGAAACCGCAGATTTCCTTGCGGGTGGCGAATTTCCGATCCCGATCAACCAGGGTCTGGGCACCACCACCATCGAATACAAGAACTTCGGTGTCAGCCTCGCCTATACGCCCACGGTTTTGGCCAACGGCCGCATCTCGATGCGCGTTCGCCCCGAAGTTTCCGAATTGTCGTCAGCAGGGTCGGTGACGCTGAACGGCTTTCAGGTGCCCGCGCTGACGATCCGCCGCGCAGAAACGACGGTGGAACTGGGGTCAGGCGAAAGCTTCATGATTGCCGGGCTGCTCAGCAACAATTCGCAGAACCTGATCGACAAGGCCCCAGGCCTGGGTGACGTTCCGGTGCTGGGCAACCTGTTCAAGTCGTCCAACTTCAGGCGCGGCGAGACCGAACTGGTGATCGTGGTGACCCCTTATCTGGTCAAGCCCGTCAACGCCAACGACATCAAGTTGCCAACTGACGGCTTTCAGACCCCCGACGATCTGCAGCGTCTGATCAACCATCAGGACTCAGATGGCATCTCTGGCGGTGACCGGCCCAAGCCCAGCGTGGCACCGCCTGCGGGCAGCGGCGGGCCGGAATTTGGCGCGCTGCCTGTCCAGCCACGCGCGTTGCCGCCTGCCACCGCAAAGCCGCAGCGCGATGCACGGACGGGCAAGAACGCAGGTAAGTCGGGGGGCAAATCTGCCGATATGGCAGCTGCCGCCCCCGGTTTTTCATTCGAGTAAGGCCAGCGACCGCCGTGAGGAGAATATCAATGCGCGCTTATCATGCAGCCATCGCAGCAGCGGCCATCGTGACCTTGTCCGGCTGCGGCAATATGTCCAGCAACCGGGCGCTGGAAAGCGTTCACCAGCCTGTCGTCTCGCGCAGCAACTATGCGCTGGATCTCAACGCGCAGCAAGGATCGCTGCCCTCTCAGGAACAGCGCCGCCTGGCCGAATGGTTTGAGGCCATGGACCTGGGCTATGGCGACCGCGTTGCCATCGATGACCCGTCGGGCCGCAACGTCGTCGTCAAGTCCGCTGTGGAGGCCGCAGCGTCGCGCCACGGCCTGCCGGTCAACGATATTGCGCCGGTTACCACAGGCGAAATCGCCCCCGGCACGATCCGCGTCGTTGTAACCCGCACCTCTGCCGAGGTCCCCGGTTGCCCTGACTGGAAGTCCAAGCTCGAGATGAATTATCTCAACGCGACCAGCAGCAACTTCGGCTGCGCGGTGAACAGCAATCTGGCGACGATGACCGCAAACAAGGAAGATCTGGTGCGCGGCGAGCCTGGCAGCGGCACCGTGGCCACGCAGCGTTCGGACCAGGCCATCAAACAATATCGCGAGGCACCCCCTACCGGAGCGCAGGGCCTGAAGCAGAGCTCAACCCAGACGGGAGGATCGCAGTGAACGCACCCTGGAAGCCTGGCCTGTCTGGCACCCGCGATCAGTTCGCGGCGTTTATCTGCGATGAGGCGACACTGGACATAGTGCGCGCCATGTCGATCAACATGGGCTGGCCGCCGGAAAAGTGCCACAAGGGCGGCCTGCGCAACGCGGTGCAGTCGCTTTCGGTAACCGCGAGTCCCAACATCCTGCTGGTCGATCTGTCAGAATCGGGCGACCCGCTGAACGACATCAATGCGCTTGCAGAAGTGTGCGAACCGGGCACCGTGGTTATCGCGATGGGCCAGGTCAACGATGTGCGGCTGTATCGGGATCTGATCTCCAGTGGCCTGCATGATTATCTGCTCAAGCCCGTCGCTCCCGATCATATCCGCGATACCGTCATGCAGGCTCAGGCCGTGCTCGCCGCCCCCAAGCCCGGCGAAGCGGCGGCCGAGCGTTCGCATATGGGCATCATGGTCATCGGCACGCGCGGCGGCGTTGGTGCCTCGACGGTGGCCACCTCGCTTGCATGGCAGCTGAGCAAGAACGTCGGACGGATGACCGCGCTGCTCGATCTTGACCTGCACTTCGGCACCGGCGCGCTGACAATGGATCTCGAGCCAGGCCGCGGCCTGACCGATGCTATCGATAATCCAAGCCGCATCGACGGCCTGTTCATCGAGCGCGCGATGATCAAGGCCAATGAGAAACTGTCGATCCTGTCAGCCGAAGCGCCGATCAGCGCGCCCCTGATGACCGACGGCACGGCCTTTTTCCAGTTGCAGGAAGAATTTCGCCATGCATTTGAAACGACGGTGGTCGATCTGCCGCGACAGATGCTGATCGATTTTCCGCATCTGGTATCCGATACCAATATCGCGGTGCTGGTGACCGAACTGACACTGGCTTCGGCGCGCGATGCGATCCGCCTGTTGGCCTGGCTGAGATCGAATGCCCCGGTCGCGCGTGTTCTGGTGGTTGCCAACAAGGTCCAGCCCGCCACGCTTGAGCTTAGCCGGGCTGATTTTGAAGCGACGATCGAACGCAAGATCGATTTTCTGATTCCGTCGGATCCCAAAACCGCTGCCCAAGCCGCCAAGCTGGGTCAGCCGTTCTGCGAAGCGGGAAAATCGACCAAGGCTGGCGCTGTTATGAAATTGCTCACCGACCGGTGCCTTGGCCTGGCAGAGGAAGAGGTCGTCGCCGAGAAGGATACAGGTGGCGCGAAAAAGTCGCTGCTCGGAAAGTTCAGCGATTTCAGATCACTGTTGCCTGCCAAACCCGGCAAAAAGAAATGAGCGCCGCTGCCCGCCTGCCGCGTAGCGGACCGATTCTGCGAATGGAATACGCATGAGCATAGTGCAGACATTGCTGCTGGCCGCAGGCCTTGCGATCGTCATCGTATTGATGACGCTCGCCTTTGTCGGGCCGTCTGAGCGCAAGGCACTGCAGCGGCGCATTCTGGCTTTGCGCGAACGGTACTCGGAAAATGCCGGCGCGAAGGTGGAAGCACAGATGCGCAAGGCGATTGCCAATCGCAAACCGCGCTTCAACCAGACCGGCGAGTCGCTCACCAAAGTGCAGATGCTTGGTCGCCGCCTGGCAATGACCGGCAAAAGCTGGACCGTCGTGCAGTTTGGTCAGGTCGCCGTCGGGATTGGCCTGATCGTCGCAATTTTGATCTTCTGGCGCACCGGTCAGCTGCTGATGAGCGTGTCTATCGGCTCTGCGCTGGGGTTTGGGCTGCCGCATATGGTGGTCAGCCATTTCATCAAGCGGCGACTGCTGAAGTTTACCGCCCGTTTTCCTGACGCCATCGACCTGCTGGTGCGCGGTCTGCGTTCGGGCCTGCCCGTTACAGAAACCCTGCAGGTCGTGGCCAAGGAAGTCCCCGGCCCGGTGGGCGAGGAGTTCAAACTGGTCACCGAGCGTATGAAGATAGGTCGTCCGATGGAAGATGCGCTACAGGAAAGCGCGAACCGGCTGCAGACCGCTGAGTTCAACTTCTTTTGCATCACGCTGGCAATCCAGCGCGAAACCGGCGGCAATCTGGCCGAAACCCTGTCCAATCTGGGCGCGGTATTGCGGTCGCGCGCGCAGATGAAGCTGAAAATCCGGGCGCTGTCATCGGAATCCAAGGCTTCGGCCTATATCGTGGGTTCGCTGCCCTTTCTCGTGTTCCTGATGATCTGGTGGGTAAACCCCGAGTATCTCGCGGGATTCTTCTCCGAACAACGACTGATGATCGCAGGCCTGGGCGGGCTGGGGTGGATGGGCCTGGGCGTATTCATTATGGCCAAAATGGTCAGTTTCGAAATCTGATCGGGGGAATACGCACACGTGCCTGACGCAGTTAATCCTACCCTGATGGGGATCGATGTCGTTTTCGCGGCGACCATGCTGGCGGCGGTCGCGACGATGGCGGTGCTCGTGGCGATCTACGCTGCGACGACGGTGCGCGATCCGATGACCAAACGGGTCAAGGCGTTGAACGAGCGGCGCGAGCAGCTCAAGGCCGGAATCACCGCATCCACCGCCAAGAAACGCACCCGGATCGTTCACAAGAACGATACCACCGACAAGATGCGCAGCACGCTGCAATCATTGCGGGTGCTTCAGGACGGACAGCTTAAGGCGGCGCAGAAAAAACTGGCCCAGGCAGGCATCCGGTCAAAGGACATTGCAGTGGCGGTGATCTTTGGCCGCATGATGTTGCCGATCATCCTGGGTGGCGGCGCGGCTTTGGCCATCTATGGTCTGGGGATACTTGTACCCGACTGGACGCCTTTAAAGAAATTCGGGCTGTTCGCAGTCATTCTGATCGGCAGCTATAAGGCACCCGATCTGTTCGTGCAGAATATTATCACCAAACGCACGAACGAAATCCGCAAGGGCCTGCCCGATGCGCTCGATCTGCTGGTGATTTGCGCTGAGGCGGGGCTGACCGTCGATGCCGCGTTCAACCGCGTCGCCAAGGAACTGGGCCGCGCTTATCCCGAACTGGGTGACGAGTTTGCACTGACCGCAATCGAACTGGCGTTCCTGACCGAGCGGCGTCAGGCATTCGAGAACCTCGCCTATCGCGTAGCGCTCGATTCGGTGCGCGGGGTGGTGACGACAATGATCCAGACCGAGAAATACGGCACCCCGCTGGCCTCTGCGCTGCGCGTGCTTTCGGCCGAATTTCGCAACGAGCGGATGATGCGCGCAGAAGAAAAGGCCGCGCGCTTGCCCGCGATCATGACGATACCGCTGATCCTGTTCATTCTTCCCACACTGTTCGTCGTCATTCTCGGCCCGGCAGCCTGTTCGATCGCGGATGCCTTTGCCGACCAGTGACAAAAAAAGGGGCGATCCCCGCACAGGAATCGCCCCAGGTCACTGATGTACATCTCCCTATCGACGGGGCAATGCCCCGGCCTGTCAGGCGATGTCCCCCATCAATTCTTGCATTTCAGTATTTCGCCCGCACGGTGATGCCGTACATCCGCGGCTCTTCGACAAAGCCGATCCGTGAGCGCGTGCCGGCACCGCCGCGCAGCGGCGTGTTGGCGGTGATACCCCGGGTGATCTCGTCGTTGAGGTTGGTGCCCCAAAGCTCAAACGAGACCCGGTCATCGGGCGTTGTGAACCCCAGCCGGGCGTTCATCTTGAAATAGCTCTGCTGGATGTCGAGCGGGATCGGCAGGCCGTTGGTATCAAGCGGGGACGTGCTGGTGCGACGGTCATCCGAATAGTTGATGTTGAAGTTGGCCAGCATCTTCCAGCCCGAATCGGTGATCTGGTTATCATAGGTGATGCCGAACACGCCGGTGAACTTGGGCGCATTGGTCAGGTCTTCCCCGCACAGGCTGCGGACAGTGACCAGCGTGGCTGCATTGCCGACCACCCCGTTGGCGCAATTGCCCGGATAGCGGGCATCGGCATAGGTGACGGCAAGGTTGACTGAAACTCCCGAGCCAAACTGGCCGAACAGTTCCAGTTCCGCCCCGGTGGACTTGGCCGCCGCAACGTTAAAAGTCTGGAACTGGACGCCGGTAAATTCCAGCACCTGAAAATCGGTCATATCCATATGGAACAGCGCCAGGTTGGCGCGGATCTGGCCATTGGCAAATTCGGTCTTGATCCCCGCCTCATAGGCATCGACCTTTTCCGAATTGAATCGTGGATCAGCCCCGGCGGCCGCGGCAGCCGGATCAAGGTTGAAACCGCCCGACTTGAAACCACGGCTGAAGCCTGCATAGGCCAAAAAGCCATTGTTGGTGTTGTAGGCCAGTTGCGCGGTATAAGTCAGCTCGTCATCCTTGAAGACCAGATCATATTCGCGTGGCAATGGCAGGCCGGGGATCGAACTGGCGAGCACGGTGCCGCCTGTGCCGGGTACCGTAATGCCAACCGACGTGGAGAACGGGAAGCAGGTGAGCCCCAGTGCCCCTGCCCGCAACGCTGCCGGGATGGTCCCTGCAATCACGCCATTGGTGATCGCCTGACAGGCTGGCGATGATGCTGCCAGCTGGTCAAAGCTGCCGCGCTTCTTTTCATCGACATAGCGCGCACCGAGCGTCAGACTGATGTTATCGGTGAAATTGATGACGTTGTGCGTGAACACCGAAAAGCTCTCGGCGTCCTGCTGGAACCGGTTGACGGCAAAGTTGCCGGCCGCGTTGACCGGAACCCCGCCGTTGCCCAGAGCGGTCAGTGCGAACAGCGGATTGACCCCGGCGATGTTGGCAAAATTGCCCGCGCTGACCGCGCGCTGGTAATCCGTGCCCAGCGTCAGCGACTGGATTTCGTCGATCGTTTCATCCGAATAATAGGCGCCTACCAGGAAATCGAGCGCATCGTTGAAGGCGCTGCCCTGAAAGCGCAATTCGTGCGTCATGGTTTCGATCGGGCCGCCGTTGCTTGGCGTGGTCGGGGCTGCGGTCGATCCGGCACCAGCGCTGAACACGTTCAGGCTGACAAAATCGGATTCCTGATCGGATGAGGCCTCGAAGCGGCGAAAGGAACCGATGTAGGTCATCTGGGCCAGGCCAAGATCCCATTTCAGTTCACCTGAAAAGCCATATTGTTGGGTATCATTGTTAAATTGCTGGCTGTTGGTGCGGCGACGTTCCAGCGCATTTTGACCCGATACAAGCACGCCATCATTGGCAAGGCCGTGGAAGGCGAAAAACGGCTGCAATTCGGTTTCGCGCACGATGACCGCATCGCAGCAGTTCTCGTTCGCCTCAGCATAATCACCGATCAATCGCAGGCTGATCTCGGGCGAAGGCTCCCACAGCAGCTGGCCCCGCACGATGAAGCGATCGCGATTGCCACTTTCGGTGCCCGGCACAGCGACACTGCGCAAATAGCCATCACGCTTGCGATACGCACCCGACAGGCGGAAACCCAGCTGGTCGGTGATCAGCGGCACGCTGATCACCGCTTGCGCGTTGAAGAAATCGAAATTGCCATAGGTGAAATTGCCGAATGCCTCGACCTTGGACAGGTCAGGACGATTGGTGGTGAGGTTGAGTGCGCCTGCCGAGGTATTGCGACCAAACAAGGTGCCCTGCGGACCGCGCAGAATTTCGAGCCGCTCCAGATCGAGCAGATCGCCCAGCGCAATGCCCGGCCGAGACTGGTAAACTCCGTCGATGAACACACCGACCGAACTTTCAAGCCCGGTATTGTTGCCAGTGGTGCCGACGCCGCGAATGCGGATCGATGTGCCCTGGCTCTCGGTCTGCGATGACTGCACATTGAAGCTGGGTGAAATCGACATCAGCGACTTGATGTCCAGCACATTCTGGCGATCCAGCTGCTCTTGGCTGACCGCTGTCACCGCGATCGGGATGTCCTGAACATCGGCGGCGCGCAGCGTTGCGGTCACGATAATGATTTCGCGTTCCGACCGGTCTGCATCCTACGCATCCTGCGCCTGAGCGATCGATGTCATCGAAACAGTACAAAGCAGGCCCAGAACGGGCTTCCACAAAGTGCGCATCCTCTTTTCCCCCAAGCAATGTTGTAAATCTTGCTCTTGTTCCTGCACCGCTCTTTGGCGATGTCAGTACGCTAAGAAAATTGTCACAAGGAGTGCGGGATTGCAATTTTATAATTTTGAAGTGAAAATTTTGCATGTTGCATCGAACGGCGGAAACTCAAGCGATTACGCGATACTGCGGTGCAGCACGGACTTGCCGTTACGGCAATCCGACCGTTTGCCGCGTCATGCGCGCGCTCTGCGGCACCGCAGCATAACGGTGCCTGTTTTCACGCTTGCATTGAGCTTCCACCGCTTTAGCGTCATGGCTTTAATCGTTCAGTTAATTGGGTGACAAGACATGGCTGGAGCGCTTGCAGGTGTGACAATTATAGAACTGGCGGGTATCGGCCCAGCCCCGTTTGCAGGCATGATGCTGGCCGATCACGGCGCGCGAGTCGTCCGCGTCGAGCGCGCCACCGGCCGCAGCACAGTGGGCGATGCGGGCAACCGCGACATCCTCAACCGTAACCGCGAAATTATCGCTGCCGATCTGAAGTCCCCCGAAGGCATTGCGCAAGTGCGCGACCTTGTTCGCGCCGCCGATGGCCTGATCGAGGGGTTTCGCCCCGGCGTGATGGAGCGGCTGGGGCTTGGCCCCGATGTGCTGCTCGCCGATAATCCGAAGCTCGTCTATGGCCGGATGACCGGCTGGGGCCAGACCGGGCCCTATGCGCCGCTCGCCGGACACGACATCAACTATATCGCGCTGTCGGGCGCGCTGCACAGCTATGGCCGCGCTGGTGAAAAGCCGACCCCGCCGGTCAACGCGGTCGGCGACTTTGGCGGCGGTGGCATGATGATGGCGTTCGGCATGCTGGCGGGAATTCTTTCGGCGCGCAGCACCGGCAACGGTCAGGTGATCGATTGCGCGATGACCGACGGCGCAGCGATACTTTCGGCGATGACCTACACCTTCCTTGCGGGCGGCCAGTGGCGCGATGAACGCGGGGTCAACCTGCTTGATACCGGCGCGCATTTCTATGACACCTACGCCTGCGCCGATGGCAAATACATCTCGCTCGGGTCGATCGAACCCCAGTT
>JBBQXX010000009.1:0-27444 GCA_038209235.1 Sphingomonadales bacterium
ATGCCAAGTTAGGAAAAGTAGACGTGGGCGTTCCAGTGGACGGTGTGAGGGAAGCGTCCGAGAGGTGCGAAGGATGCCGATCGGCCTCAATGGGCAGGAATTGGGACTTTCCGGCCGTTCGCGGTGGCCGAAGCGAATGACCGCTGTTGTTAGAAGCGGACGTGCACAACGGTCAGAGGCTGCCGCTGTGTATGCGAATGCCTGGCCGGCCAAAAGTCTAACCGCTTCAAAGCGACGGACGGCAGGAAGCAGACATTCGTGCAGCGTCGCGCCAACGGGATCATGATGCTGCCGCGGCGAGAGATCCTTCAGACTGGAGGCCAGCTTGCTAAAGAGTTGGGCAGGCGGTTCCTAGAAGCGCGAAGCGGCAATACTGCTAAGGGCCGCCTAACCCGCTGAACCAGCCACGATGGTTGCCGCCGGCATTTCATCTGCCCCTCGCTGTTCCTCCGTCTTCGCGAGTTCCGGATAGATGATTTCAAGCATATCAATCGCATGAGTAGCGATATTGGGGAGGATGATATGCACACCGATGTCGGCCTGGGGGAAATCAGGATCGCTCGCTGCGGATGCCCAGTTGAGGCTGGTGATCGCGAGATTGTCCTTATCCCAGGCGATGAACTTTCCGTGCAGCGGTATCGTGCCGGTCTTTATCAGCCGCACTCCGTTTTCGGCGGCTTCCTTTGCGAGCTTGCGCGCATGGCGGTTTTTCAGCGGGCCTGAGGGAATGGAATAGAGCAGGGTGACGTCGACATTACCGCGCTCGACAGCTGCCTCGCCTTGCATGACGACGCCCGGCCTTGCCGTCGAACCCAGCCGGTTGCTTCCCACCAGGATTCGCGTTTTCGCGCCGCCGCTTACCTGCCGCATCATCGCGTCATGCCCTTCACCAAGGACGAGCGAGATCCTGGCCGCGCCATCTTGGGATGGGAGCAGCCTTAGGTCACGGGCTACGATTGCCATCTCTGTCGCAATATCATCCGACAGGCCGCGCCGACCTACGAGACGCTGTAGTGCGGTCGCGACATCGGCCACGACGGCTGGATTCCGAAGGACTGCGGTGAGTTCGGTCGAACGAAACGGCGAGGACAGCCAATTGCAGGATCCTACCGCCGCGGTCCAGTCTCCCTCCGCAGTATCGACGAGCAATAGCTTCGCATGCGACCGCGTGCTGAGCATGTGGACGCGAAAATGCCGAGCGACATCGCGGTCTTCGCGGACCATCTTTGCGATCTCCACCGCAGCCGCACTATTTCGTGTTTCCTCCTCTTCGAGCGACTCAGCCCCCCAAAGCAAATCGAAGGTGACGCCGCGCAGGCAGGCAGCGCGAATGTCGGAGAACAACTCCTTAAAGCGGCGATGGTCGAGAAACGTCGAATGGATGATGACGCGGCTATGGGCGGTTAACAGAAGGGATTGGAAACAGGCCAATTGGGCGGAGCCACCAATGATGAGATCGGCCGGGTCGAAGCTACATTTGTGCACTGTCGGCACAGGCTCTGCTTCGGCGACGGCACCACCATAACCAACTGGTATCTGCGTCGTTCCCGTCGGCTGCGCGGCAGCATCGTCGATGATCGCCCGCAGTGTTGGCGTGGCACTTTCGGGGATATTGCGGGGAACCCCATCGACGACACGAATTACCATATATTCCTGCCGCAGCGAGGCCGTGCGTCCGTCGACGAGTGCAACTTGCTCCTCCCAGCCCCGCGCCGCGATCTCAGACAGACGCGCGAGGTTAGCTTCATTCGACATTGATGGGCCGCCGCCGCCGACGACCACGACGCGGACGTCGGGATCGGGCTCCTGCTGGAGCGCGAATTCCGATCGCATACGCACCTGCCCGGTCGGAAAGAACCCGCCGGTTGCGCGCTCTATGGCGAAGCTTACTCGCCGCAATTCGCGCTTGGGGAAGAAGGGAAGCGGGCGGCCGCTTTCCACTATCTCCCGTCCATAGGAGCTGGCCTGGAATGCAGCAGAGTTATTGCGTACCGTGAGTTCGACCAGCCGGAACCGCATCATCCTTGCGATCGAGGCGACTACAAGCTGACGTGGCAGGTTAGATTCGGTCGCAAGCTGCGCGATCGAACGCGCCTGCCGCGCGGTTGCCCACAACATAAGTTCGTCGACGACGCTCCATGCACGGCCTTTGTCGATCCCAACTTTGCAGGAGAGGCGAAAAGCGGGGATTGCGATCAACATGATTCGTTACTACCGGTCAGTACAGTAGGCGCGATCCGGGTGGCGCATGGTACCCCATCTCGCCGTTTTTCTTGTTCCAGCAGGTCGATCGTTTCACCCATGATGGTCAGGAACGAAAGGTCGTGGGGACCAGCGTCCGGGTTTACACCGCGCACCGCTTCACGGAGGAAAGCAAGGCTGCCAACAATTACCAATTTTGATTTTGCGCGGCTTAGAGCAACATTCATACGCCGCTTGTCGCGCAGGAAACCCAGCGCCCGTGCACCGCTGCCTGCATTGTTCCTGACGAGCGAAAGGATAACGAGATCCGCCTCGTTGCCCTGAAAACCGTCCACGGTGCTCACCCACTTTCCATCCTGCAAAACCGAGATGAAATTCGAGAGGTGAGCAAGCTCCCCGCTCCTGATGCCCGCATCGATCCGCTCGCTGATTTTTTCGACCTGGGCCTTGTAGAAGGATAGAATCACAAGGCTCGGTCGCCTGTCGCCGGGAGCGGCGCGGACGTGTTGGAGGACGTCGCAGACGGCTTGGACCTCTCCCGGATTGTGCCATCGCGGACGTGAGGCCTCAGCATGCGCGCCCTGGCCGGTCGCGCTCACATGCTTGAATTCGACGACGACGACAGGCGAGGCCGGGAGCGGGGGCAGCATTGCAAAAGGCGGCGCCTCTGTCTCCGCTGCCAGAGCTCTGCCCTCCTGCGTCTTCAGGTTCCCCTCATAGAATGCGTCCGAAACGATGCGTGCAATCGCCGGATCCATCCGTCGCTGCTCAGTCAGTATTGCGGAAATGGGCCGGTGATTAGCATTGCCGAGAAACCTGCGCTCATCCTCCTCAACAAAGGCGCGGAACGGTTCGAATAAGCGGAGCGCCAAATCTGCAACGTCTCGCATCGCCCCCTCGTCGCGTGCGATCTGTTCCAATTCGACGATTTCTCCGTCGCGCATCAGCGGCCCGACATATTGTTCTGCCAGTTGGATCGCCAACCCCACCAGGCTGTGGTCGCCCAAGATCTTGACGAGACGATCTGCCTCGAACGGCGGTAGCTGATGATGATCGCCGATCAAAAGGCGGCGTCCCGCCAGCATCAGCGGTCCGGCGAGCTCCGGACCTGTCGCTTTAGCGGCCTCTTCAACGATTACCCAGTCGAACTGCTCGCGCGCTTCGACCAATCGCTCGATGTCGGCGGAATTGGCGGTCGAAATAACAATGTTGGCGGCATCTAAAATCAAGCTCGAGACAGCGTTGAGAGAGACGCGATCTTCCTTGTCGATGGCATCTTTCGATCGGGTGAGGCGCCCCGCGGCGCTTGCAAGTTCGTGGATACGTTCGCGAAGCGGCGTTGGCGCATCGCGCGTCAGTGTGCTTTCAGAAAGAAGCTTGAGATAGTCGACGCCCTTTGTGTGAAGGTCCTCGTCGCTGGTGGTTTGCTGTTCCGGCGCGGACGACCGCACGATGATCACATCGTCCAGTTCGCTAGCTTTTAGCGTTTTTTTTACCTCGTCCTGAAGGTGATCGAGAGCGTCATGTCCCTGCGCGGTCAGCAGGAGACGCGCCGAGCGATCATCCGCGAACCGGCGACGCACCGTTTCCGTAGCAAGCCTCGTCTTCCCGACACCTGGCGGCCCAACCACGAAGTACGATGGGAGCGTGGACCAAAGTCCGAGCAGCGCTTGCCGCTTAGGGGCATCCAAATCTTGGAAATGCGCGTCGGACTGCTGCTTCTCATCGATCGTCTCACGGCTCGCGCGACGGGCCCGCCACGGATCGTCGAGCATCTCGGCAAGATCGACCCGCGTCGTGAGCGCCTTGATATTGCGTAATCGCCTTGCGATCACCCCTTCGGTTCCCGCATCCCGTTCCGGCCTCAGGAAAAAGGGTCCCTGCACAGGAAGGTCGTCATCCATCTCGAAACGATACGCGTGCCGGCCGTTGTGCTCCGTCACATCGACAAAAGTGACGACAACGTCATTGTACCGGCTTGCGCCGAGGCTTGCGGCCTGCGAAATTCGCCATTTCGCTTCCCCATCGCGATGATCGTCCTCGAACAGACGCTTTAGCGCAGGTCCGGTTTCGGTCAGCTTGAGTTTCTTCGCGATACGGTCCCGCTCGTTACTGGGCTCCGCGCGCAGAGTAGCGTAGCGTCGGCCATGGGACCGCTCTTTGTCCAGAATCTCAATCGGGTAGACCTCGAGCGCCTTGATCACGGACTCGATCACTTGGATCAATAGCAGCGCCTGTCGAACGCGATCCGCCCGGTCGGGCTGTCCGACTGCATTGCTGGGCTCAGCAAAAGCGCTCCAGTCCAGCGTGTCGGGTCCCAGGCGCGCCCTGACCTCAACGGCATGCCGAATAGAAGTCGCCACCTCAATCGGCTGGACGAGGTCATGTTCGTCCTGATCACCGATCTTCAGCGCATCCTGACGTGGTTCTATAAAGCTGCACACCGCGATGTCCCACACGGCAGTTCCATCCTGTCGCATCGGCCCGAGATTGTACGTCATGGTCGCAGTAACCAACTGCATCCGGTCTTTGGTCGCATCGAAGCCGCGCGACACGAACAGAGTCGCACCACCATCCAGATCGGCGCGTACCCAATCCAATTGGGCGCGATACTCATCAACCGGGATCTCGCCCGCGGTCGCGGTGTAGACCGCGTCGCCCAGCTTCGAGGTCTGCGAGAACATTAAAATGAAGGTGCCGGCACGCGAAGAGCCCAAGCGACCGACATCGGCGACGGTATCGTCGATCGACCGCGCAATCGATATCGCGTCGAGATTGTCCAGCCGCGTTGGGGCGATCAGTCGCTTCAGCAACACACGCTCGGACGTGCTGAGCGCGATAGGTGTTTCGGATTTTCCCGCTGACTGGATCTCGCCGGAAGTCCGCACAATGGCATCGAGACATTGTGCAGCAACGCGCCCAAGCGCACGCCAGTCCTCGGCGAAAGAATAGCGATCTGCGCGTGCGGCTTCGCCGCTGGCTCCGAGCCGCGCATGCGCCCGGTCGGCCTTGTCGGAGGAAAGCCATAGGCTCCATTCGAAGCCAGTCAGCTGAAAATCGGGCTCCTCGGCTGCTTCGGTCATTACCGAATCGGCCGTAATCCGACCGTGCACCAATCCTTGAGCGTGAACAATGCCCAGAGCATCGACCAGCCTTCGAATATTGCGCCAAAACAGCGATCGCGGACGGGGAGCGCCGAGATTCTTTAGCCAATGTTGCCGAGAGACATGTAGCAGCTTCGCAGATAGCGGTTGGCCGGCATGCTCCAGCAATACACCAAATTCCTCAGGGTCCTCAACGAACTCAAGAATGTCGACGATCACCTCGCGGGCGCCCGCATAGGACATCACACGCTGCACCTGACGCATTTCGTGCAGCCATAGCTGGCGAAGATCGTCATCAATCGTCCCTCCAGTCTTGCGCCAGAGCTTTAGATTGCGCTCGAAGCCGGACACATTATCCAGAACTTCAAATTGGGCGGACCGCAAGGCTTTGCGATCTCCGGGTGCGACTGCGTCCCCGAGGAAAGTGAACCGCTTATCGAGCGGCGGCAGCGAGCGTTTAGAACGCTTTTTTTCTTTTGTCCGGCCCGTCATGTTTATGTTTGCTACCCCGTTTCAGAAGCTACACGCACCATAACTGCCAGACGTGAAATTTAAACCTGCAATCGTTTTTGTAAGCTGTATTTGTGATCTGAAAACACGGCGGCTCACGGGATCACCATTCACGAGATTCAAAGGCGGGTACTGGCGCAATGCCGACTGTCCGGTTTGCAACGGGCGAATCACCGCTTTTATCGGGAGCGGTCGTTCGTTGGTTGGTCAGCCAGCGACTGAGATTGGTCGGCTGCTGCCTCGGATCACGAACGCCGGATCGTGGGACTTTGCAGTCATTCCCACGTGACATTTATACCGGCGGGCTCCACGCCAAAACCTGCCGCCGAACGGTCGGTCGGCCACCCAAAGGTGCAGGAACTGGGCCGTTGGCCGACTGTCGGCTCTTGGACGTAGATATAGATAAACCTGTCGTCCAGTTAAACCAATGGACCAACTGGCCACTGTTCGTCGGAGGGGGTGTCATGGCATGAGTAGCGGCAATCTTTCACGGACTTCCGCAGCGAGGGCATGATCGGGAAACTTTTCGATCGCCTGCCGCCAGACCCGCATGGCTGCGATCAGATCGCCGTCTTTCCAATGGACGCCCCCAAGATTAAATGCGGCCAGATCGTAATCAGGATCGAGGGCAATCGCCTTCTTGTAGGCCGCAATCGCCTCGGTCGATCGACCGCAATTGCCGTTCGCCACGCCCAACTGAAACCAGCTCATGGCATCGGGCTGAAGGCGCTCAGCTTGCTCGATCAGGATCGGACGGCTTTCCTCGTATCGGCCGAGGAAATTGAGCGCCGTGCCGAGGCAATAGCCATAGTGGCCACCCTCCAATTCATAGGCTTTGCGGTAGCAGCTCTCGGCCTCCTCCCAGTCTCCTTCGTCCTGGGCCCAATGACCGAGGCGGTCCCAAGGCAGCGCTGCATCCTCGGCATCGACCTGCGCAATATGCTGGTCGAACACCGATCGAAACGCGCCGAAAGACCCAATATCATCGCCTTGCTGGCGCAGGTAGAGGCTCGTCAAAAGCCGCTCTGCCCGCGCACGCCCGAACTTGGGGTGCGCCGCTATGCAGCGATCCCAGAAGGACAGCGCCAGGCGCGCAGTCTCGATTGATATGCGTCCGAATGCGGAAACCTGCCGCGCGCACCAAGGCCATATCCAGGGCGCGGTATTCGCCTCGCTCAGCAGTGTGTTGATCTCGCGAAATGCCGCACGGCCGTCGCCGAGACTGAACAGGATGTTCGTGCGCCATTTAGAAATGGCTGACGGTCGGCCCATTTGCCGCTCCGTGAAAACGACGCGGTCGAAACATGCGAGCGCCTCTTCATATCGGCCGTTACGATGATGATAGTGTGCGAGCGCGTTGTGAGCCTCAGGCAAGTTTGCGCTCAATCGCAGCGCTTCGCGATAGTGCTCGGCCGCAATGTCCTCCTGCCCGAGCCGTTCGAAGCTCGTGCCGAGATTCTTGTGGCACTGAGCGGCCACTTCCGGAGTCCCGGCAAAATCGGGATCGTCAAGCGCAGCCATATAGAGGGGCTTGGCCTCTTCCCCGCGGCCCAGCGCCGACAACCCGTTGCCGATGTTATAGTGTAGGCTGCCAAGCTGATAGAGGCCGGTCTCGAGCTTTGATCGGAAGTGCGCCACGGCTGCCTCGATCCGCTCCGTATTAGGGACCTGAACTCCCATGCCGAGGTTGATCTCCGCCATATAGCAGAAGCCCATGGCGTCGTGATCCGCGCCGAGCACGGTGCGGAACTGCTCGAAGGCGTTGCTCAGGACTGCATCCGCGCCGCTGTCATAGAGTTGTTTAGCCAGCTGTCGCGCAACCGCCGGGTCTTCCGGAACATGGAACTCCGGCGGGGCGGCTCGAAGCAAACCAGATATTGCCTCGAAGGGTGCAGTCGTTTGCGCGATCCTGCGGTCCCGCGCGATCCGCGAACCCAAGCAAGCAAGGTCCGCCAACCGCGCGAGCCCTTCCAACGCAAGCTCCTTGGTGAATGAGATAGTCAGGGTCTTCTGCTCGGTCCAGTTCTTACCGCTATGCTCATAGTGGCGCAGCACTGCCTCGACGAAGCTGATGCGAAGCGACTTCGTCGGCGCATGATAAGCTGCATAGAAGCTGTAAGGCTGCGCGATCAGATAATTGAGATTGGTCCGGCTGACCGAGATGTTGAGCGAACCATCGGCGCTGAGCGCACGCTCAGTTCCCTTTAGCTGGACGTGCACGCGGACATTGGTGGTATGACCATCGACGACCACTTCGATCTGGCAATCGGTCCCGTAGTCCTTTCGGTCCGCCCCCTGGAAGACGAAGTCGCTGCTCTGCGCGATCAGCGCCTGAAACGCCGATTCCGCTTCATCGTCCAATGTGTGGTTGCGATCGCGTTTGGGCAGATCATCAAACGAACTCATGCTACCTTTTCTCAACCTGTCATCGAAATCAATAGGTGGAATCCGGCCTCGCCACAGCCCAGAACGAGGCTGACAATAGAATTAACTGAAGGAAGCATAAAGCGAACGGACAGTCAAAGTCTCCCTTTGGCTCCAACATATCTCTTGCCGCCTTCAAATCCTTTTTGCGGGCTCATTTGTGTCCGCTTTCAGGCGATCGATAGTCGAACTTAAACGACCGAGATTGGGGCGCCTTGCCGACTGCCAGCTTCGGGGCGCTCCACCGGCAGCTTCTGTCGGGGGCCGACATTCCTTTTGGCCTTCGTGAACGACTGAACTTAGTCGATAGCTGCGGTCCCAATAACTGATCGGCGAGCGGCAGCTTCCTTAGTACGGATTCCCGAAACATACCAGTCAGTTCCCGGCCCAATAACGGCCATTCGTTGAGCGACCGCAAAAAACCGCTCCCCGCCCACTTTCAGACGGTAAGCCGCTGCACACCCCGGCACGAACACCAGATTTTAACCGTCAGCAGCGCCGTAATACGCCACGCTAGCACCAGATCATCGCTGCGCGTCCTTGGCCAGCATTGCCCGCCGCTCGAAGCCGTGCATGCCCCACCAGTGCTGTAGCGCGATGACCACGCCCTTGGCTAGCTGCAACAGCGCGGTGGTGAGGACGGGCGCGATCAGCACCGCGCCGATCATCAGCATCCACATCGGCAACAGTTCGCGGCTGTCGACTGCGATGAGCAGCGGTCGGTCAGCTTCCCCTGCGCCAACCGCCAGAACCGGAAATTCAGGAACCTGCCCAGCTGTTGCCGAAAGTCTATTAAGCGGGAACGCTTACGAACCTCACCGTTCAGCCGTATTTTCTGGGCGAATATCCAGTTGCACATTATCCTTGCCGCCCAAAAATTTTTCTGTCAGCAATTGCTCAACCGCGGGCGTACGTCACGTCTAACGTCCGGTTGATTTAAGGCAAACTCACGTGGTAACAGATTTGGGCGGCCACCTTTTTTGGGCTTGAAGGCCACCTTTTTGGGGCTTGAAGGATTGTCAACATGAATGCAGCAAAATGGGTGATGATTACGACAGCAACCCTACTGACAGCATTGCCTTTTAGCGTGGACGCAGGGATGGCAGCGGCTTCGACCGACGATTCCGAACCGCCATTAGCCTATGTTTATGCAACAGATTATTACGGCCTGAAGCCAGATCTGACATTGTCGGCTTTCAGTAATCCGATCACTGCAAGCTACCTTGCCAGCCAGAGCATGGCTGAGCTTGAAAGGCTTTATAACGAGGAGGGTCGATACGGGATCGTCAGCGGTTCCCAGGATGGCACTATCAACGGCAATGTGGTCACTGGCTATTGGTACGAAAGCGGCGAAAATGCGGGTTTGTCAGTCTACTGCGACGTCAAACGCAACGGAACATTCACCTACGGGCGCTATATTTTTACCTTCAATGCGGATCGAACGGCATTCACGGGCCTACGCAGTGGTTGTGAGTCAGACCCTCAGCAAGAAGGGTATTCGTGGGACGGAAAGCTGATACGTCGAGTGCCTGTACCGACCCCCTGAAGGGAAAGCTCGATCCTTTGGTCCTGATGCCTAAAATGACGAGGCGCATTAAATCTTGGCCCATCGTCGTTTTAATACTCCAGACGCAACAAGCCGTTGACCGGGTGAAAGGTCGCTACCTTTTAGCTGGCGTCCAAAACCTGGCAGACAGCGAACGGCCCACTCGCGGCCATTCGTTCGGCCAACGCAAATGAAAACTCCCCGCCCACTTTCAGTCGCTCAGCTGCTGCGCCACTCGGCACCAGACGTCAGATCACCTCGCCACTCGCCAGCACCAGATCACCGCTACGCGTCCTTCGCCAGCGCCGCCTCCCGCTCAAAGCCGTGCATTCCCCACCAGTGCTGTAGCGCGATGACCACGCCCTTGGCTGGCTGCAACAGCGCGGTGGTGAGGACCAGCGCGATCAGCACTAAGCCGATCATCAGCATCCACATCGGCAACAGCTCGCGGCTGCCGACCGCGATCAGCAGCGGTGCCAGAATGTGACCGCTAAGTAAAATCGCGATATAGGTGGGGAAATCGTCCGCCTGATGCAGCGTCCAGTCCTGCCCGCACCCGGCGCACCGCTGCACCGGTTTGAGATAGCGCGCGAACAGCGGCTTGTGGTCGCAACGCGGGCAGCGGTTGCGCGCGCCGCGCAACGCAGCCTGGCCCGCGCTTTGCGCCATCGGGAAGGGCGGGTTGCCAACCGGGCTGACAGCTTCGGGCATATCCATCCGTGATTTACGCCGCAAACGGACGAACGTTGCGATGAGACAGTAGATGCCCGCGCGATACCCAAGCGCCATAGCTGCATTGATCGCGCGCCCACGCACCCCATTATCATGATCTCTTCGTCAAGGACCCGCGCAATATGCCCCTCAGCCAGAACCAGCGCTTATGACAACGCTTATCCCGATATTGGGTGATCAGCTCAGCCACGATCTGTCGGCGCTGGACGGCGCAGACCGCGAGGCCAGCATCATCCTGATGATGGAGGTGGCGCAGGAAACCACCTATGTGCAGCACCACAAGGCCAAGATCGCCTTGATCCTCGCAGCGATGCGCCACCATGCCGATGATCTGCGCGCAGCGGGCTGGCGGGTGGATTATGTCGCGCTGGATGATCCAGACAATTCCGGCACCTTCACCGGCGAGGTTGCGCGCGCCATCGAGCGTCATGATCCTGACCGGATCGTGGTGACCGAGCCCGGCGAATGGCGGGTGCTGAACGATATGCACACCTGGGCAGACAGGTTCACGCAACCGGTCGAAATTCGCGAAGACGCGCGGTTCATCTGCGATCATGCCGGGTTCGAGGCATGGGCCGAGGGCCGCAAACAGCTGCGCATGGAGTTTTTCTATCGCGATATGCGGCGCAAGACCGGACTGTTGCTCGATGACGACGGCAAGCCGGAAGGCGGCCAGTGGAATTTCGACAGCGCCAACCGCAAGCCGCCGCCGCACGGCAAGCTGGCGATCCCGCAGCCGCTGACCTTTGCGCCCGACCAGATCACCTGCGATGTGCTCGCTCTGGTCGCCCGCCGGTTTGCCGACCACCCCGGCAGCCTCGACGACTTTGCCTTTGCGACCTGCCGCGCCGACGCGCTGGCGCAGCAGGCGCATTTCATCGCCAAGGCGCTGGCGCATTTCGGCGACTATCAGGATGCGATGCTCACCGGGCAACCGTTCCTGTGGCACTCGATCCTCTCGCCGTATCTGAACTGCGGGCTGCTGGATCCGCTGGAGCTGTGCCGTGCGGTCGAAAAGGCGTTCCAAAACGGCAAGGTGCCGATCAACGCAGCAGAGGGTTACATCCGTCAGATCATCGGCTGGCGCGAATATGTGCGTGGCATCTACTGGCGCGAGGGCCCCGACTATGCGCAACGCAACGTGCTGGACGCCAGGCGCGCGCTGCCCGGCTTTTACTACGACGGCGCCACCGATATGCATTGCATGGCGCAGGCGATTGGCCAGACGCTGCGCCACGCCTATGCCCACCACATCCAGCGGCTGATGATCACCGGCAATTTCGCGCTGATCGCAGGCATCGATCCGCATGCGGTGCATGTCTGGTATCTGGAGGTCTATGCCGATGCATACGAATGGGTCGAATTGCCCAACACGCTGGGCATGAGCCAGTTTGCCGATGGCGGGCTGCTGGCCAGCAAGCCTTATGCATCAAGCGGAAATTACATCAACTCGATGAGCGATTACTGCTCGAGCTGCCACTTCGACGTCAAGGCCAAGACCGGACCGACCGCCTGCCCGTTCAATTTGCTGTACTGGGATTTTCTCGACCGCAATCAGGCGGTGCTCGGCAAGAACCAGCGGCTCGCCATGCCGTATCGCAACTGGGAAAAACGCGCGGCCAAGGACAAGGAGACGATCCGCACGGATGCCGCGCGGTTCCTTGACAGTCTCACCAGATGAACGACGTGATCGCGACGAAGAATGCGGTAAAGCTCAGCAGGAACAGCCGGATATCCTCGTTGCGCGCCGCGCGCTTGCGCCTTGCCATGACCTCCGGTTCGACCACCGGGGTTGCCGCCAGAATGCGCGGCGAGAGACTGCTGCGAAAGCTGTTGGGCCGGGCCTGGACGGGAAAGAAGATGGTACGCTGCATCGGCAAAGCGTTAACGGTTTTTTAACCATTGCCCAACGCTATTGTTGGTTAACGCACTGCTGTGCCAGAACTGGACGATCCGGGTGCCGGCTTGCTTTCCGTTAACGTTAAGCTGGCAGCGCAAATAGGGGTTTGAATGCCGCTCCAATCACGCTAGACCTTGCGGCATGAGACATGACAGCATCCGCAAGGCCGAAACCATTCCCTTCATGTGGGAAGACCCGTTCCTGATCGACGAGCAGCTCACCGAAGAGGAGCGGCTCATCCAGGCAAGCGCGCGCGGATTTGCGCAAGGCGTGCTGCAGCCGCGCGTGATCGATGCGTTTCGCGAAGAGATCGATGCGCCTGAGCTGTTCCCGATGATGGGCGAGGCCGGATTGCTCGGCGCGACCCTGCCTGAGGATTTCGGCGGGGCAGAGGCAAGCTATGTGGCGTATGGCCTGATCGCGCGCGAGGTCGAGCGGGTGGACAGCGGCTATCGATCGATGATGTCGGTGCAAAGCTCGCTCGTCATCCACCCGATCAATGCGTATGGCAGCGACGAACAGCGCCGCAAATATCTGCCGGGCCTGTCTGCTGGCACGCTGATCGGCTGCTTTGGCCTGACCGAGCCTGATGCCGGATCGGACCCGGCGGGGATGAAGACCCGCGCCAGAAAGGTCGACGGAGGCTATGTTCTGTCCGGTGCCAAAACCTGGATATCGAACAGCCCGTTTGCCGATGTGTTCGTGATCTGGGCGAAATCGGACGACCACGGCGGCGCGATCCGGGGGTTCATCCTTGAAAAAGGCATGAAGGGCCTCAGCGCCCCAAAGATCAAGGGCAAGCTGAGCCTGCGCGCTTCAACCACCGGCATGATCCAGATGGATGAGGTCGAGATTCCCGAAGACAACCTGCTACCCCATGTCGAGGGCCTCAAGGGACCGTTTGGTTGCCTGAACCGTGCGCGCTATGGCATTTCATGGGGCGTGATAGGGGCCGCCGAATTCTGCTGGCACGCCGCGCGGCAATACGGGCTGGACCGGGTGCAATTCGGCAAGCCACTCGCGGCAACTCAGCTGTTCCAGAAGAAGCTTGCCGACATGCAGACCGAGATTGCGCTGGGTTTGCAGGCATCGCTTCGCGTCGGGCGGTTGATGGATGAGGGCAGGTTCGCGCCCGAGATGGTCTCGATCGTCAAGCGCAACAACTGCGGCAAGGCGCTGGATATCGCCCGGCAGGCGCGCGACATGCACGGCGGCAACGGCATCAGCGAGGAATATCAGGTGATGCGCCACATGGTGAACCTTGAAACGGTCAACACCTACGAAGGCGCGCACGATGTCCACGCGCTGATCCTGGGACGCGCGCAGACCGGGATTCAAGCGTTTTTCTGACCGATTAAAACTATGTCGACCATTTTCCGGTGACCGCTCAGTATCCAGAGCGGCTACAGTGCAATCTGACTGCTGGGCTCCGGCTTTCGCCGGAGAACGGCGTAGGAGAGTCTAAACCCGTAATCCCGCAAGCTCGTCCAGTCCGGCCATGATGTTGAGGTTCTGCACCGCAGCGCCGCTTGCCCCCTTGCCCAGATTGTCGAGCATGGCGATCAGCCGCACCTGCGAACCGTCTTCGCTGGGCACCACATAGAGCGCCAGCCGGTCGGTCGGTGCAACGCCTTCTGACAGCAACAGTTCGCCAGGCGGAGTATCGATCGGGGCGACAGCGACCAGCGGCTCGGCGGCATAATGGTCGCTCAGCGCTTCATGCAGGCTGCGCGCATCGGGAAAGCCCAGTTCCGGATCGAGGAACAGCGGCACATCGACCAGCATACCGCGAAACGCACGCACCACGGCGGGCGCGAACAACGGCGCACGGCTGAGCCCGGCGTGCACCTGCATCTCGGGCAGGTGCTTGTGCTCCATGGTCAGCGCATAGGCGCGATAGCCGATGTCGGGCGCCTGGTCCTGTATCCGCGCGATCAGTTCCTTGCCACCACCCGAATAGCCGCTGACCGCATTGACGATGAAGCCGTGATCGGACGGCAGCAGACCTGCGGCGACGAGCGGCGCAACCAGCGCCAGAAAGCCGGTGGGATAGCAGCCCGGATTGCTGACCAGCCGCGCATCACAGATCGCCTCGCGTTGTCCAGCGCGCAGTTCGGCAAAGCCATAGGTCCAGCCATCGCTAACCCGGTGTGCGCTGGATGCATCGATGAAGCGCGTCGCTGCGCCCGCCGCCAGCGCGACCGCTTCGCGCGCGGCAGCATCGGGCAGGCACAGGATCACGAAATCGGCGTCCTGAATCGCAGCGGCGCGCGCCGATGTGCTTTTGCGGTCAGCCTCGCTCAGCAAGATCATGCGAAATTCGGCGCGCCACGCCATCCGCTGAGCAATTTCGAGGCCGGTGGTCCCGGCAGCGCCATCGATAAACAGGCTTGGCATCACGAAATCCGTTTGCGCGCCAGCACCGGCCGGGGCGTTGAATCGGGGAAGCGGGCGATCACATCAACGAGCGGTTCGGTGACCACCTGCATCCAATAGGCATTGGCGTGGATGAGGTTGGCGCTGTCTGCCATGATGCCGACGTGGCCGGGGAAGAATATCAGGTCGCCGCGGCGCAGCGGCGCGTCGTCAGTCAGCAGGTGGCCCAGCGCCTGCATCTGCTGGTCGCTGTCGCGCGGTGCGTTTTGCCCGGCCAGCGCCAGCACCAGTTGCACCAGCCCCGAACAATCGATCGCGTCACCACCGCGTCCGCCCCACAGATAGGGTGCACCGACAAGCTGCAGCGCGCGGTCCACCGGGTCGCAAACCCGCTCCCCCAGGCGCACGGCATGCCGCACCGCAATCCAGCCGCCATCGACCTGCCAGAACTTGCCACATTCGCTCAGCCCCGTCACCACGATGTGCGCACCCATCGGGAAGGCCTGCGTCTGCGCGCTCTTGATCGATGGTTCGGCGAACACCAAAGCACGGCGGACATGCACGATATGCGTCGGATCGCTCACCGATTTTGCGATCTCGCCCAGCTGCAGATAGCCGCAATAGCCATCGTGGACGCCATAGCCCCAGCCCCAGTCGCCGGCGCTGTCGAGCAGCGCGAAGCCCTCGCCTGGCAGCAGCTGCGATACCGCCTCGGCCTGCGATGTGCCGCTTTTGCGCAGCATCGCGCTGGCGGCGCACACGCGGTGCAATTGCGGCTCGACATAATGCGGCGCAAAAAAACGCCCCGCCAGCGCGATATCGGCAAGGTCGCCGCGGATCGGGGTAATGCGCGGATCGTAACCGGTTACCGGCCCGACCAGCGCGAACTGTTGCGCCTGCGATGCGGGTTTATCGATCACGGCGGGCGGCTCCGTCATCGCATCGCCAAGCGGCGCAGCTGCCGAAGAACGTGTCGAATGTTTCAAGTAACCCAGTCCCCCGCGCGGTCATTGCCACGAAACGATGTTGCCCCCGGCGTTTCCACAGGGTCGGCGGCGCAGAAAACCTGTTCCATGCCTGTGTCCAAACGCCGGATTAACAGAGGACTGCTGCCGTGTCAGCCCTTTGTCCCGTATCGGCCGTGCAGATAATGCCAGGATGCGCGCAGCCCCAGTGCCTCGCCGCCCTTGGCCTGCCCCGGCCGGGGGGTGGGCCGCCAGGCATATGTGTCAAAATGCGCCCATGGCACGCCTTCAGTGACGAAGCGCTGCAGGAACAACGCTGCGGTGATCGCCCCGGCAAACGCACCGCCGCTGTTGCCGACATCGGCGATATCGCTGACGTACATGTCCTCATAACCCGCCCAAAGCGGCAAGCGCCAGCACGGATCGGTCACCGCCTTGCCGCTTGCCAGCAGGCCATCGGCAAGCGGATCGCTGTTGGCGAACAGCGCGGGCAGATCGGGCCCCACCGCCACCCGCGCAGCACCGGTCAGCGTCGCAAAATCGAGCATCAGTTCAGGCGATCCTTCGCAGGCTTTTGCCAGACAGTCGCCCAGCACCAACCGCCCTTCGGCATCGGTATTGCCGATCTCGACGGTAATGCCCTTGCGGCTTTTCAGTACGTCACCGGGCCGGAAGGCATTGCCCGCAATAGCGTTTTCGACTGCGCCGACCAGCAGATGCAACCGCACCGGCAGGCCGGAACGCATGATCAACTGCGCCAGCGCCAGCGCGTGCGCCGCGCCGCCCATGTCCTTCTTCATCAGCAGCATGCCCGCTGCCGACTTGATATCCAGCCCGCCGCTGTCGAAGCACACGCCCTTGCCGACGATGGCAATGCGCGGATGATCCTCGCGCCCCCAGTGCAGTTCGATCAGCCGTGGTGCATGGCTGCGCGCCGCCGCCCGGCCAACCGCGTGGATCATCGGACAGGCGGTCGCCAGCGCATCGCCGCGAGTCACCTCGATCGATCCGCCATAACGTTTGGCGAGCGCCTCTGCTGCGGCCTCAAGCTGCGCCGGACCCATATCCTCGGCAGGCGTGTTGACCATATCGCGCACCCATGCGGTGGCTTCGGCAAGGGCAATGCGCTCATCCAGCCGCGCAGGATCGTTGCTCAGCAAGATGCGCGGTGCCAGCGCAACCGCTTCGGGCTTTTTATAGGTCGTGAACCGGTGCTGTGCGAGCGCCCAGCCAATCAGTGCATCATCGGGCTTGATGCTCTGGGCCAGACGATAGGTCCCGCCTGCGAGCATTTCTGCAGCCTTCGCCAGACACCATGGGCGCAGCGTGCCGACATCGCTCACCCCCAATACCGCCGCCCATTCATCCGCGCCATCGCCCGGCACCACCCCAAGTTCGTGCGGCTTGGCGGCAAAGCGGATAGCACTCAAGTGCGCGCGCACCTGCGGCGGCGATGCGGTCAGCCATCCGGCAAGACTCGTCTTGTCGACCAGATGAATAATGCGCGCGGGCTGGCCAATGTCTGGCTGGACGAGATGGGACAAATCGATCATGATTGCGCTCATAATCCCTTTCCATCCAGTGGGCGAGACACAAAGATGATGGGTGCAAATCCAGTGCGGATTGCCTCAATGGTGATTTTGATGGGGGCCATGCCCGCAATAGGAGCATGCGACCAGCGCGATGCGTCTGCGACCAGGCCGGTCACCTCGCGCAACGAACCCATATCCGCTGCGCCAGTAAGTTTCGAGCGCGAGACCAAGGCGTTTACCTTCACCTATGATTATCCCGCCCAAGCCGCAGCGATCCCGGCGCTGACCGCGACGCTCGCTACGGAACGTGCCAAGGCCCTGGCCGAACTGGAAGCATCCTCGTCGCAAGCGCTGGCACAGTCGCAGGGGAGCGATTATCATTTCAACGCGCACCTGGCCGGGATCAGCTGGAAGGTCACCGGCGATACCTCTGCCCTGCTGGCGATGGTGGCTGAGATCAGCAGCTTTGCTGGCGGTGCACATGGCAACACCGGGTATGACGCGATGATCTGGGACAAGGCCGCCGCAAGGCGCGTGGCGCTTGACGCGCTGTTCGTCGATCCAGCCGCAGCCATGGACGCATTACGCCAGCCGTACTGCGACGCCCTTGATGCCGATCGCGCCGCCAGACGCGCCGAGTATGAAGTTACCGGTGACGATATGTTCAGCGCGTGCCCGCCGTTCAGCGAACTGGTGATCGTGCCTTTTGCTGGCAGCGACGGCGGGTTCGACCGGATGATGCTGCTTGCCGCGCCCTATGTCGCCGGGCCATATGTCGAAGGCGCGTATGAAATCAGCCTGCCGCTTACCGATGCAACGCTCGATCAGCTAAAGCCAAGATACCGCAAAGCCTTCACCCGCACCGCGCAATGATCATTCCGCCGCGATCGCGCTGTGCTCGGCGGCAACCGCATGCGCCTTTTCGAACGTGAGAACACCGTCATCAACGCGATCCTCGCGCAGCACCTTGCGGTCGAACAGATAATCCTGATTCAGACGCCACGGCATGCGATCACCCTGTTTGGGCAGGATATCGAGCGCGCGCTGCACATAGCCTGACGAAAAATCGAAGATCTTCTCCTCGTTCACCGGACCATCGCTGCCCAACACCGGCACCGCGATAGAGGTATCGGTGGCACGCATATGATTGAGCGTGCGGCAAACGAAGTCGGCGACGATATCGACCTTGAGCGTCCACGATGCGTTGAGATAACCAAAGACGATCGCCATGTTCGGCATGTCGCTGAACATGCAGCCTTTGTAATAGAAATGCTGGGTGAAATCGACCAGCTTGCCATCGATCGTGAAATCAACCTTGCCCGCCATAGCCAGCTTCAGCCCGGTTGCGGTTATGATCACATCGGCATCAAGATGCCGCCCGGATAGCAGCTTTATGCCCGTTGGGGTAAACCGCTCGATGTGATCGGTGACGATATCGGCCCGCCCCTCGCGGATCGCATTAAACATGTCGCCATCGGGGACAAGGCATAGCCGCTGCTCCCACGGGCCATAAGGCGGCTGGAAGTCAGGCTCGTGCATGGTCGGGCCCAGGATCTTGCGGATGCGCTTGAGCAGATAATCGCCGACCTTTTTGGGATCGCTGCGCGCGCGTTTGAACGCGATCTGCTGCATGCGCACGTTCTTGAAACGGATGAAGCGATAGGCCCATTCGTCGGGCATGATGGCGCGCAGGCTGTTGGCCAGCCAGTCCTTGGCAGGACGGCTGAAATACCAGGTCGGCGTACGTTGCAGCATGGTGACGTGCGCCGCCTTGTCCGCCACCGAAGGCACGATCGTCACCGCCGTAGCCCCCGATCCAATGACGACGATGCGCTTGCCGGCATGGTTGAAGTCCTTCGGCCAGAACTGCGGGTGGATTATCTCGCCGCCAAACGCCTCGCGCCCGGCAAAGGCGGGATCATAGCCCTGATCGTAATCATAATAGCCGGTGCCCATGAACAGGTAGTTGGCGGTCAGATGGCAGATTCCCTGCCCCTCGACCTCGGCCTCGATCGTCCAGGTCGCCGCGCTGCTCGACCAGCTTGCCGATAGCACCTTGTGACCCAGGCGGATGTGATCGGTCAGCCCGCGATCATCCTTGATGCGGCGCAGATAGTTCAGGATCGATGGCCCGTCGGCAATCGCCTTCTGCTCACGCCACGGCTCGAACTCGAAGCCCAGCGTATGCATGTCGCTGTCCGAGCGGATGCCGGGATAGTTGAACAGGTTCCATGTTCCGCCAATATCGCTGCGCCGTTCCAGCATCGCAAAGCTGCGGTCTGGGCACTTGTCCTTGAGATGCACCGCCATGCCAATGCCCGATATGCCTGCGCCAATGATCAGCACATCCAGATGGGTTGCAGCTTGCATGTCGGACGACTTTTCATGCTTCATCACAACGCACTCCACTAACAGGCCGCTGTCTCGCGGTTCTTGTCGTTGACGCAGAGCTATACCATGCTGACACCGTTGTAAATTGCAACCGGTATGGCGCGATCACCGCGATGTTGGAGGGAAGGCCGTGATCGAATCCCGATCAGCGTTGCGCGATCAAATTACCCAGGCCCCGTCGATCCGCGACAGCACCCCGGACTGTCCGGCTTCCTGCAACGACGCGGGCAGCAGGTCTGCGGGCAGGTTCTGATACGTCACCGGGCGCACGAAGCGGTCGATGGCCAGCGTACCCACCGAAGTCGAGCGGCCATCGGATGTTGCAGGAAAAGGCCCGCCATGGGTCATCGCATGGCCAACCTCGACCCCGGTGGGCCAGCCATTGGCCAGAATACGACCGACGCGGCGTTCCAGCACAGGCAGCAGCGCGCGCGCGTCATCAAGGTCGGCATCATCCATCTGCAATGTCGCGGTCAGCTGCCCCTCAAGCGATGCGATGACGCGCAACAGCTCGGCGCGGTCACCGCAGCGCACGACGATCGAAGATGCCCCGAACACCTCGTGTTGCAGCTCGGCATTGGCGAGCCAGTCGCGGCCCGAGACGCTGAACAGCGCGGTCCGGCCCTGATGCGCGCCTTGGGGATCGACGCTGCGCGCGATGGTTTTCACTTCGGACGTTGCCGCCAGCGCGGCGCTGCCCTTTTCATAAGCAGCGTGAATACCTGCGGTGAGCATGGTTTGCGGCGTCTGCGCCTCGACCAGCTGCCCGGCTTCGGTCAGGAAAGCGTCCAGCTCCGGGCCGTCGAGCGCGAGGACAAGACCAGGGTTGGTGCAAAACTGGCCCGATCCCATCGTCAGCGATCCGATATAGCCTGTCGCCAGCGCCTTGCCGCGCGCGCCGAGCGCTGCGGGCAGCAGGATCACCGGATTGATCGCCGACATTTCGGCATAGACCGGGATGGGCTGCGTCCGGGCGGCGGCGATTTTCATCAGCGCCTCGCCGCCGCTGCGCGATCCGGTAAAGCCGACCGCCTGAATACGCGGATCGCCAACCAAAGCCGCGCCGATCGCGTTGTCGGTGCCATTGACCAGGCTGAACACACCTGCGGGCATGCCGGTCGCCGCCGCTGCTGCGATGATTGCACCGGCGATCAGTTCAGATGTGCCCGGATGCGCCGGATGGCCCTTGACCACCACCGGGCAGCCTGCCGCGAACGCCGATGCGGTATCCCCGCCTGCGACCGAGAAGGCGAGCGGAAAGTTGGAGGCTCCGAACACCGCGACCGGCCCCAGCGCGACCATGCGCAGCCGCAGGTCGGGCCTTGGCGGGGTGCGCGCCGGATCGGCATGATCGATGCGCAGCTTCATCCATTGGCCATCGCGCACTTCGTTTGCAAACAGCCGCAACTGGCCGCACGTGCGCCCGCGCTCGCCTGTAATCCGCGCTAAAGGCAGCCCGGATTCGCGGCAGGCACGCGCGATCAGCGCATCGCCCAGGTCCTCGATAGTGTCGGCAATCGCATCCAGAAATGCAGCGCGGCTGTTCAAAGGCAGATCGGCAAACGCGATTGCGGCGGCATGGGCGGCGGCGCAGGCATCGGCGATGTCTTCAGCGGTGGCGCTGAAAAAGCCGGTGTCGTCGATGCTGGCTCCAGCTGCGGGATTATAGCCCATGAAAACCTCGCCGGACCCGCGACGCTGCCCACCGATAAAAAACTCACCCGTCAGATTCATTGCGTAATCCTTATGATAGACCCTGCACCCCGGCGCATCTGCGCAACGGGGGAGGCGATATCTCCGCATGTTGGCCTGTGTTTCAGATGCCGACCACCGCGCGATCCTGCCGCGCCAGACTGCGCGACCGGCTGTAGAGGAAATAGATCGCCAGTCCGACGATGTTCCACAGCACGAAACGGACCAAAGTTTGCGATGGCAGGCTGGCCAGCAGATACAGACACCCCAAAATCGCCAGCGTTCCCACAAGGTAAGGCTGCGGGCATCTGAAAACGCGCTTGAGGTCAGGCGCACGCTTGCGCAGGATCATCAGGCACGCACCCACCGCGATAAACGCCAGCAATGTCCCCGCGTTGGCCAGTTCGGCGATCTCGTCCAGCCGGAAAAAGCCAGCAACCCCGGCGACGAACACCCCGGTGATCCCGGTGACCAGCACCGGTGCGCCAGTACGCGGCGAGACGCGCGCGAGAACTGGCGGCAACAGGCCATCACGCGCCATCACGAAGAAGATGCGGGACTGCCCGTACATCATCACCAATATCACCGATGGCAGCGCAACCAGCGCGGCCAGAGCGATCAGATAGGATGCGGTCGGATGCCCCAGAGTACGCAGCACGAGCGCCAGCGGCTCGGGCGAATTGCCCAGCGTCAGATACGACATCGCACCGATGGCCGAAAACGCCACCGCCATATAGATGATCGTGCAGACCGCCATCGATCCGATGATGCCGATGGTCAGGTCACGCCCCGGATTGCGAGCCTCTTCAGCAGAGGTGGCGACCGCATCGAAGCCGTAGAAAGCAAAGAACACGATCGCCGCTGCCGCCATCACCCCACGCGTCGATCCGTCCTGCACGGTGCTGCCAAAGCCATAAGGCATGAAGGGGGTGAGGTTCTGCGAGTCAAACGACGGCAGCGCCAGCGCGACGAATGCCGTCAGCGCGACCAGCTTGATGATCACCAGAATGATGTTAAGCGTCGCGCTTTCGCGGGTGCCCGCCATCAGCATGGCTGCAATCGCCAGCGAGACGATCACCGCAGGCAGATTGATCACTCCGCCTGCATGCGGCCCTGCCAGCAGCATCCCTGGAAGGTTGACCCCTGCCGATTGCAACCAGCCGACCAGATAGCCCGACCAGCCGACCGCAACCGTCGAGCACGCCAGTGAGTATTCCAGAATCAGGCTCCAGCCGACGATCCACGCCAGCGTCTCGCCCATCACCGAATAGGTATAGGTATACGCAGAACCTGCTGTCGGAATCATCGTGGCAAGCTCAGCATAAGCCAGCGCGGCACACGCACAGACCGCGCCTGCAATCGCAAACGCCAGAATGACCGCCGGGCCAGCGCGTTCCGCACCCACCCCGGTCAGCGTATAGATGCCGGTGCCGACAATCGCACCGACACCCAGCGCGATCAGATGCGGCCATGACAACGTCGCCTTGAGCCTGCTGCCGGCAGGCGCATCTGCCGCTTGCATTATCGGCTTTATCGGCCCCCAGATCCCCATATTCGCGTCCCTTTGTTGGTGCCGGTGCATTCAGCCCGGCGGTGACCTGTCATCTGCGATCAGTTGCAGCCGAAGATCGTCGAGTGTCTTGCCGATGTGGACCACGCTCAATGCTGCAATCTTGCGTCCATCGCGCGCCAGCCAGGCGTCGAGCATTGCGCGATGTTCTTCATTGGCGCGCGCGTTGCGCCCCAATGGTTCCAGATGCTTGCGAACATAGCGTTCCGAAAGGACGTGCAGCCGTTCCAGCATCGTCAGCGTCACCGGCATTTTCGCCGGGCGCAGCAACGCCAGATGAAACGCGCGGTTGAACGCCCCGACGCCGTCGCCAAGCACATCGGTGACATCATCCAGCCGGTCGAGAATATCCGATGCCGCAGCCTGATCGGCAACGGTGGCATTGCTTGCGGCAACCGCGATCATGTCCGGCTCCAGCTTCAGCCGCAGTGCGTAAACCTCTTCGGCCTCGGCAGCGTTGAGCGGACGCACGGTGAACCCGCGATTGGCCTGCGATGCCAGCAAACCTTCCTGTTCCAGCCGGGCCAGTGCCTCGCGCAGCGGGATCTTGCTGACCCCGAGTTCTGCGGCCAGCGCATCCTGCCGGATCGGCCGGTCCGGGGCGACGATGCCGGTCAGGATGCGGTCGCGAACCACGTCGACGAGCTGTTCGGAGAGGTTGCGTACGATGATGCTCATGCCGCCGTCATATCACACAGAAGCCCTGCCAGAAGGGGTCTTTAAGATCGATCCAGATGGTGTTGAACCCGGTGGCAATCGCCGAGCCCTCGATCGAGGGAATAATCGCGGCATACCCCGCCAGATCGAGCGTGTCTTCCACCCGCCCGGTAAACCGGCTGCCGATATAGCTTTCATGCACGAAGCTGTCGCCGACCTTAAGCTGCCCCTTGTGGACCAGATGCGCCAGACGCGCCGATGTACCGGTGCCGCACGGCGATCGGTCGATGGCGCGTTCGCCATAGAAAACCGCATTGCGCCCGTCTGCGCCATCGCCGCGCGGCACATCTGCCCATAACACATGGGTGACGCCGGCAATGCGGTCATCGAGCGGGTGCACCGGGTTGATCGTGGCGCGCAAGATCGCCCGGATGGTGCGCGACAGCTCGACCAGCCTGGCGGCTCCCAAGGCATCGAGCCCCGGATAGCCGGGCTGCGGCTCGATGATCGCGTAAAAATTGCCGCCATAGGCGATGTCGAGCGTCAGGGACCCAAGCCCGGGCACCTCGACCGTGATACCCTCGGCTGCAACGAACGCGGGCACGTTGCGGATGCGAACCGAGGTCACCTGTTCACCATCGCACAGGTAATCGATCGCGATATCGCCCGCAGGCACCTCGACCTTCAGCTGTCCGGGGACCTGCGGCTTGATCAACCCATGCTCCAGCCCGAAGGTGACGATACCGATGGTGCCATGGCCGCACATCGGCAGGCAGCCCGATGTCTCGATGAACAACAGGCCGATGTCGTTTTCGGGCCGGGTCGGCGGATAGAGGAACCCGCCCGACATCATGTCATGCCCGCGCGGCTCAAGGCACAGCCCGGTGCGGATCCAGTCGAAGCGCTCGATAAAATCGATCCGCCGCTCGGCCATCGAATGGCCACGCAGCAGCGGCGCGCCGCCGACGACAAGCCGCACCGGGTTGCCCGCAGTGTGGCCATCGATGCAGAAGAACGTATGGCGCATCAGCGCGTGCCCCGCCTTTTACGCCGCCTGAGCGGCATTAGCGACAGGCCGGGTGGCAGCGCATTGCTCGACCCAGGCGATCACCTGCGCGCGCCGATCGCCGACCAGCGGCATGCGCGGCATGCGAACCCGCTCTGATCCGCGCCCCATGATCTGTTCGGCCAGCTTGATCGACTGGACAAGGTCGTGCCCGGCATCAAGGTGCAGCAACGGCATGAACCAGCGGTAGATGCGCAACGCCTCGGCATAATCGCCGCGACGCTGCGCTGCCAGCAGCGCCACCGATTCGCGCGGAAATGCGCTGGTGAGGCCCGAGACCCAGCCTGATGCGCCCAGCATCAGACCTTCCAGCGCGACATCATCCAGCCCCGCCATCAGCGTGTAGCGATCGCCAAAGCGGTTAAATAGGTCAGTGAAGCGGCGAGGATCGGGCGCGCTTTCCTTGATCGCGGCGATGTTGCTGACCTCTGCGAGCCGCGCCAGCGTGCCGAAATCAATATTGACGCGATAGGCAGGCGGGTTGTTGTACAGCATCACCGGCAGGCTGGTCGCTTGCGCCACGGTGCGCAAATGCGTGTAAAGCTCTTCAGCTGTTGGAACATAGACCATCGCGGGCAAAAGCATCAGCGCATCGATGCCGATCGCTTCGGCATGGCGCGCATACTCGACCGCGCGGGCCGTGGTGAATTCGGACACGCCAGCCACCAGCGGGACGCGGCCGCCCACAACCTCGACCGCGCCTTCAAGCACGGCAAGCTTTTCTTGCGCATCGAGCGAGTTGTTCTCGCCGCAGGTGCCAAGGATGATCAGGCCATCGACACCATCATCGACCAGCGCGGACTGCACTTGCCGGGTGGCAGCATGATCGATCGCCAGGCTTTGCGTGAATTGCGTCGTGGCGGCGGGGTAAACGCCGTGCCAAAGCGTTTTGGGCTGGAGCGTTTTTGCTGTGGTCATGCAGAAACCTCCGGTTGCGAGGCATATCGTATACCGTATATGATCGTCTCCACAAGATGAGAAACAGCTATTCCCCCTTGCCCCCGCCCTCCGCTCCGCTCTTGACCGTGCCCGCAACCGTGATGGTGATCGGAGGGGGCCTGATCGGTCTTTCGATCGCCGTGCAATTGCAGCGTTCCGGCATCGCTGTGACGCTGTTTGAGCCGCAGCAAAACCCGCAAGGTGCATCATGGGGCAACGCGGGGCATCTGGCGGTTGAGCAGGTGCAACCGCTGGCCTCGCCAGCGACTGTCCGGGGTGCCTTGCGCCAGCTGTATCCGCGCGGTCCGCTGGCTTTGCCGGTGCGCGAGATGGCGACCTGGGCGCCGTTCGCGCTGCGCTTGCTGCGCGCCAGCACACCGGCGCGCTTTGCATCGGGCACGGCGGCGCTGAGCGGCCTGCTGGCCGAGGCGATGCCCGCGTGGCGTCGGCTGTGCGAGAGCATGAACAGCCTGCACCTGCTGCGCGAAGACGGCCATTTCATTGTCTGGGAAACCGCCGCCAGCGCCAGCAAGGGCCGCAAGCACTGGGGCGCAACCGACATCGGCACCGCCAGCGTCCGCGATGCAACCCCCGATGAGCTGGCGGCGATCGGGCAGCTGGCCCCCAAAGCCCATATTGCAGGGGCGATCCGCTTTGCCGGATCGGGGCAGATCACCGATCTGGCCCGGCTGGCGCAGGTGTTGCGCTCAGCGTTTATCGCGGCGGGCGGCGTTATCCGCCATGCCAGGGCCGACGGTGTCTATCTGGACGGCGGTGTGGCCTACGCGACCGTCGATGGCCAGCGCCTCACCGCAGACCGCATCATCATCTGCGCCGGGGCAGCATCTGCGCAGCTGCTCAGGCGCACAGGCGTGCGGTTTGCGCTGATCGCCGAGCGCGGCTATCACATCCATTCGGCCAACAGCAGCTGGCCCGAACCTATGCCGCCGGTCGCGTTCGAGGACCGCGCGATGATCGTCACCCGCTTTACAGATGGCCTGCGCGCCGCCAGCTTTGTCGAGTTCGCGCGGCTCGCAACCCCGCCAGACTCCGGCAAATGGCAAAAGCTGCGCGGCCATGTCGCAGCGCTGGGGCTGGCCTTCGATCCGTCCGGCAGCCAATGGATGGGCGCGCGCCCGACCCTGCCCGATTATCTGCCCGTCATCGGACCCAGCCAGCGCGCGCCCAACCTGGTATACGCCTTCGGCCACCAGCATCTGGGGCTGACCCTGGCTGCCATCACCGGCGAGGCAGTCACAGCGCTCGTCACCGGCCGCACACCCGCCGTCAACCTGACGCCGTTCGATCCGGCACGATTTGGAGGAACACCATGACAGGCATCAGCGGATCAAGCGCCGCACAGCAGCGGGCGCAGATCACACCGTAGACCGATCACGCTCGGCCAGCACTGCCGATGAGCGGGGTGTGCGGCTGTCGGTAACGCCCAAGGAAGCTTGATCGTTGGATAAGGATCGAGATGTCCGAACAGACGGGCTGCTGGTAAGCCAAGGACTGAATGGCAAAGGGCGAACGACAGCCTCTGCGAAGTTACACGAACCCACCTACTGTGGCACAAGACGACGCTGCATATCTCGCCCCCGGCATGTGCTTTTCCAACGAACCGACAATCGGGCTACCTGATCGCTTTAGCGTGCGACTGGAGGATTACTGCTATATTGCTGACGGCGGGCCGGGTTGGTTTACGCAGCAACAGGTGGCGGTTGATGCGCCATTTGAGTGATTGTCTGACGCACGCGGCAGCGGCAACAACACGCCGTAACGCCCCCCACCACCAACACAGTTGGCCCTGCACCAAACCGGTGATACGCCCTTTGCAT